>NZ_JRAT01000002.1:0-226127 GCF_000765945.1 Porphyromonas gulae | reverse complement strand
ATAAAATCACGGTTAAAAGGAAAGAGTCCGGTGCAATACCGAACTCTTTCTATAACCGGATAATGTTTAACCTGTCCAACTTTTTGGGTGCACTTCAGAATCGAGGGGGTGCCTTATAAGTTTGAGGTGGTGTCGAAGTCTTATCCCACTCTATTCGTCATAGCATAGTAAAGCCCTTTGTCCGAGAGCCTTGTGGCATATCGAATCATTATCAGACGTAAAGCAGGAGGGTAGGGTAGTCGTACTTGCTGCCAAGTATGTACTAACAGCAAAAGCCGAAGTCTCTAATCGTGCAATCATTTTCGGTACAATATGTCTTTAATTTACTTGTTTTCAGCAAGAAAAACGCTTGCTTTAGTCCTATCCGTCTTTCCATTCCATGAAACAGAGGCTTGTCAGACGCTGCAAAGGTAGCGAAAAATGACAGGCCTGGAATATGTACAGTCGTGACAGACTGACAAATAAGACTACCTTTGTACTTGGAAATGTCGGCTATAAAACAGATGCCGGTAAAATATCGATTTCATGATGGCGGTCACTATCTATCATCCGGCAGAATTGCCTCAGCGACAGGCTGAAAAATCCCCAAATAAGACTATAATCAAATACTACGATCGCGAAAGCAAACAATGGCGCAATATCAGTTGGGGCAAATTTGCTGCCGGC
This sequence comes from Porphyromonas gulae, assembly GCF_000765945.1. Lineage (NCBI taxonomy): Bacteria > Pseudomonadati > Bacteroidota > Bacteroidia > Bacteroidales > Porphyromonadaceae > Porphyromonas > Porphyromonas gulae. The sequence goes on along the minus strand of NZ_JRAT01000002.1, from coordinate 225,461 downwards.
GTCATGAATGCTGCGAAAGCATTAGCCGAGATCGGTCTGGAACCGGGGGAGCGAATAGGTATCTATTCTCCCAATATGGTACACTGTCTGTATGCCGAGCTGGGAGCCTTCGCCATGCGAGGTGTAGTGGTGCCTTTGTATGCCACAAGCTCACCGGAGCAGTTGCGTTTCATCGTGGAGGATTCATCCATGGAGACGCTGTTTGTCGGAGAGCAGTTCCAATACAACAATGCTTATCGGGTACAGAAAGAATGTGGTACACTAAAGCGCATAGTCGTATTCGATGAGCGCGTGGTGCTCAATCCGGAGGATAAGACTTCGAAATACTTTTCCGAATTTGTTCGTTTGGGCGATTCCATGCCGAATGAGACCAAGGTCAAAGTCTCTTCTCGCGAAGCCATTCCTTCCGATCCGGCACTGATCATCTATACATCGGGCACTTCCGGCAGGAGCAAGGGCGTCCTCCTCCTGCACAGCAATCTGATGTGTCAGATGAAAGTCCATAGCGAGCATATTCCCGTCTATGGGCCGGGCGAGCTGTCGATAGCCTTCCTGCCGATGAGTCATATTTTCGAAAAGGCATGGACGCTCTTTTGCCTGACGACGGGAACGAGGATCGCCATCCTGAGAGATCCGAAGAAAGTACTGGAAGCACTGCCTCAGATACGCCCCTCACTCATGTGCAACGTGCCGCGCTTTTGGGAGAAGGTGTATCAGGGCGTGAATGAGAAGATGGCCTCCTCTCCTCGCATCCTGAAAGGTGTCTACAGGCGTGCTATGGCCGTAGGCCAACGCTATCGTCTCGACTATTGGAATGAGGGGAAACGCGCGCCACTGCTTCTGAGTATGCAATATGCCTTTTACAACCGCACCATATTCACCCTGCTCAAGCGCGTATTGGGACTACAGCGAGGACGTTATTTCCCCACGGCCGGAGCACCGCTGTCGGATGAGATCAACGTCTTCCTTCAGTCCGTAAACATTCCCATCATTGTCGGATATGGTCTGTCCGAAACGACTGCCACTGTGTCCTTCTACCCGCAGCGAGGATTCAAGATCGGCTCCATGGGCAAAGTGATGCCAGGGCTGGACGTCCGAATAGATCCGGACAATAACGAGATATTGGTCAAGGGCGAATCCATCATGTCCGAATACTATAATCTGCCGGAGGAGACCGCTGCAGCCTTCACGTCTGACGGCTATTTCCGTACGGGCGATGCCGGACGCATGGATCCGGATGGAACGCTTTATTTTCTGGAGAGGATAAAAGATCTGTACAAGACTGCCAACGGAAAGTACATAGCACCACAGATGATCGAGGGGATGCTGACCAAGGATCCCATCATCGAGCAGATAGCAGTAATAGGCGATAGGTTCAAGTATGTGAGTGCTTTAGTCTATCCGAATTGGGAATTGGTCAGACAGGCTACCATCAAAAGGGGACTTAAACAGGCTGAAACAATGTCTGTAGACGAGATGGCTGCAAATCCTGAAATCAACCGCCTGATGATGGCCAGAATAGAGGCTGGACAAGATTCGCTTGCTGCCTATGAGAAGGTGAAGTACATTACGCTCCTCACTGAGCCTTTCACTTTGGAGAAGGGCGAACTGACCGAGACGATGAAACTCAAAAGGCGAGTGATCAACGAACACTATGCCGAAGCCATCGAAAAGATGTACCTTTGAGCCTCGTTTTCCCCCATGCACTGTCCCGGAAGCATACGGAGCGCATTCGGGTACAGTGGTTTTTCGGCAGATGTTATTGGGACGCCGAACGAAGCAAAAACTAACAAAACTCATATAATTATCGATGATTACTATAGACCAACTGAACTCTCTGTTGGAGCGCCGTGATGCGCTGAGGGGGTATCTTTGACGTCGATAACAGACGTATCCAATTAGAAGAGGAAGAACTGCGCACACAGGATCCTGCCTTCTGGGAGGACAACAAGCGTGCCGAGGCACAGATGCGCAAGGTGAAAGAGCTGAAGAGCTGGATAGGCTACTACGATGCCATCGACACAGCTGCCGAGGAGGTGAAGCTCGCTTTCGAATACTGCAAGGAGGGTATATCCACTGAAGAGGAGGTGGATGAAGCCTATGCTCATGCCATCCGGCTGATAGAAGAGGTGGAGCTGAAGAATATGCTCCGATCCGAAGAGGATCACTTCGGTGCCGTGCTCAAAGTGAATGCCGGTGCAGGAGGAACCGAGAGCCAAGACTGGGCTTCCATGCTGGTGCGTATGTACCAGCGTTGGGCAGACAAGCAGGGGTATCAAGTAACGATAACCAACTGGCAGGATGGAGATGAAGCAGGTATTAAGACTGTGACGATGCATGTGGAAGGCAATTTGGCCTACGGATTTCTCAAGAGCGAGAATGGGGTACACAGACTCGTTCGCGTCTCTCCCTATAACGCACAAGGTAAGCGTATGACATCGTTCGCCTCCGTATTTGTCGTGCCACTGGTGGACGATTCTATCGAGATCGAGATCAATGCTGCCGGTATCAGTTGGGATACTTTCCGCTCAGGTGGAGCAGGTGGACAGAACGTTAATAAGGTAGAGACGGGAGTCCGACTGCACTACAAGTACAAAGATCCAGAAACGGGAGAGGACAAAGAAATCGTGATCGAGAATACGGAGAGCCGTACCCAGTACGATAACCGCGAAAATGCTATGCGGCTGCTCCGCTCACAGCTCTATGAGATGGAACTGCAACGCCGACGGGCTGCAGAGGCCAAAGTGGAGGCCGGCAAGAAAAAGATAGAGTGGGGATCGCAGATCCGCAGCTATGTATTCGATGATCGCCGTGTGAAAGACCATCGTACCAACTATCAGACGAGCAATGTCAATGCCGTTATGGATGGTGACATAGATGATTTTATCAAGGCTTATCTGATGGAATTTGCCGGTGAAGAGGCGTAATCGACTTTTGCCTCTGAAAGGAGGGATTCGTTGATCAAAGGAAATGGGGCAGGCTTGCATCGGCAGTCGGCCCATTTCTTTTTTGCAGGAAGTCCCGACATGTCGTCGGTTTATCGGCTTACATACACCTATAGGCATGGTTTTTGTATCTCATGTTCTTTCGGGTAGCAAGTGCCATATTCCTGCTACAGGACGAGGAAATAGCCGACTTTCTCCCGATAGAGCTTCTCTTTTTATCTTACCTTTGTGCCGAAGAACTCAATCAGCTATTACAATATGGATATTGCCGTAGTCGGTATCGGCTATGTGGGACTGGTCAGTGCTACTTGCTTTGCGGAGTTGGGGGCAAATGTTCGCTGCATAGATACTGATAGAAATAAAATCGATCAGCTGAACAGCGGGACTATCCCCATCTATGAGCCGGGGCTTGAAAAAATGATAGCTCGCAATGTGAAAGCCGGCAGACTGCGATTCGGAACGGAGATAAAGCAAGCCGTGCCGGAAGCCGATATTGTATTCATAGCGGTGGGTACACCGGCCGGTGAAGACGGCAGTGCGGATATGAGCTATGTGCTTGATGCTGCCCGTAGTATCGGTCGTGCCATGAGCCGTTATATTCTGGTCGTTACCAAGAGTACCGTACCGGTGGGATCGTACCGACTGATCAGAACGGCTATACAGGAAGAATTGGACAAGCGTGAGGTGCTGATTGACTTCGACATCGCTTCCAATCCGGAGTTTCTGAAAGAAGGAAATGCCATCGATGACTTCATGAAACCCGATAGAGTGGTCGTGGGAGTGGATTCGGACAGGGCACGCGAACTGATCACAAGTCTTTATAAGCCAATGCTCTTAAACAACTTCCGTGTTCTTTTCATGGACATTGCTTCGGCTGAAATGACCAAATATGCTGCCAATGCCATGCTGGCCACTCGGATCAGCTTTATGAATGATGTGGCCAACTTGTGCGAACGAGTGGGAGCAGATGTTTCCATGGTTCGTCTCGGTATCGGTTCCGATTCACGTATAGGCAGCAAGTTTCTGTACCCGGGTTGTGGGTACGGTGGATCCTGCTTCCCCAAGGATGTCAAAGCTCTTATCAAGACAGCAGAAGACAACGGTTACACGATGGAAGTCCTACAAGCCGTTGAACGTGTGAACGAGAAGCAGAAGAGTATCCTGTTCGATAAGTTCTCGGCCTATTATAATGGCGATGTTCAAGGTCGGCGTGTGGCAATATGGGGGCTTTCATTCAAGCCTGGTACCGATGATATGCGTGAAGCCCCTTCGCTGGTACTCATCGAGAAGCTGCTGGAAGTTGGTTGCAGGGTCCGAGTGTACGATCCTGTGGCGATGAAAGAGGCACAAAAAAGATTGGGCGACAAAGTGGAATATGCCACGGATATGTACGATGCAGTCCGGGGAGCAGAGGCTTTGTTCCATGTGACGGAATGGAAGGAATTCAGAATGCCTGACTGGGCAGCTCTCTCTCGAGCGATGGCTTCACCTTTGGTCATTGATGGTCGTAATGTGTACGAGCTTCCGCCAGACAGCGGCATCAGCCTGCTCAACATAGGAAGTTTCGCTATTGAATCTGCCTCAACCAGATAAACAATCATGTTGCCCTATTTCGTTTTATTCGGCTTTCTTGCTGTTTTGTTCCTTGCAGACAAATATGACGATCGGTTCAAAACCTTCGTCTTTTGGATATCAGGACTCGCCCTTGTGATATTCTCCGGCACAAGGATCGGAATGGGAAGAGACTATAGGCTCTACGAACATGCTTATCAATTTCCCGATGGCAAAACAGCCCATAACTTCGAATTGGTGTGGCAATGGATCAATAAAGCCTTTCATTCTTTGGGCTTGGATTTTCATGCATGGCTTTTCTTTGTAGCCTTTGTGACTATTCTTCTGATGTTCATTGGGATGAAAAAGATGTCCAAGGATTGTATCTTTTCGGTCATTGCTTTTGTCCTTATATATAGAGGGTATTTCGAGACGATGAACATGGTACGACAGTATGTGGCCATGGCTATCGTATTCGCATCATTTTCACTCTTTTTGTCCAAAAAATACGTTTATTTCTATATCTGTATCGGCACCTCCGCTCTCTTCCATGTTAGTGCATTGGCCATGTTGATATTGGTTCCTTTGGCCACGAAGCGGATCGACAAAAGGCCGATAATAGTCGGTTTGGTCGTTACGTGGATATTTGGAGCCATCATTCTTGAGCCTGTTGCCGACTATGCAGCTACGCTCTTGCCGGAAAGATATGGCTTCTATATAAAGAAGCAGTTTGTATCGGCCGTTTCTTCTTCGGGTCTTTATCAGCTCTTCCTCAATTCGATTGCTATTTTCTTTCTGATGATTCAGTCTGATCTTGAAAAGAAAGATCCTCAAAACCGTCTGTATATCTTCCTCTATGTCGTATCGATTCTGATATATAATACAACCATATCTTTTGAGGTGGCAATGAGAATTATGTTCTATCCTTTCATTTTCATCTTTATATTGTTGCCCAATGCTTACATACAGTCGGAACGATTGTGGCAAAGAAGTGCGATTCTGGGGATTCTCGCTGTATTCACTTTCTTTATGCTGAAGGATCTCAGCAGTCCTTCCGAGCCATATGCCAACTATAAGTCTATACTCTTCTGAAAAATATTATTAGCTAATTATGATCGTCCACTCCCCTTTGGTCAGCGTACTCATTCCTCTGTATAAGGTAGAGAGGTTTATCGAACGTTGTCTGTTGTCTGTATTCAGACAGACATACTCGTCTCTGGAAATAATCATAGTGGACGATGCCTCTCCGGATAACAGTCGAGCAATCGTAGAAAAACTGATCAAAGCACATAAAAAGGAAGACGTGTGTAAGCTGATAGTACACGAGCAGAATAAAGGTCTGGCTGGGGCCAGGAAGACAGCCATCGAACTATCTACGGGGGAGTATATGTTTTTCCTCGATAGCGATGACTATTGGGACAGCGAAGATTTTGTCAGCTGCTGCATTGAGAAAGTTACTCAGTGTAATAGCCAAGTACTGATCACGGATTATATAGCCGACTACCGGAAAAAGCAGGTGTATTATCCTCAACGTCCTCCGGGAAGGTCAGGGAGAATATGTGCCCATGCCTTGCTCAAAGGTGAGCTGCAGGGCTTTTTGACGAACAAATGTTTCGAAAGCGCGCACTACAAACAATTTGCCCTCAAGCATACGAGAGGGCAAAATCTGCTGGAAGACTTGCGTTCGATTTTCCCTTTGTTCTTGCATACCGATCGTATAGACTATCTGCCGATTCCTTCCATCCACTATGAGCAGAAGAATGAAAGCTCGTATATATCCACGATCAAGACTGAAAGTTTGGCGCAGTTGTTTTCCGCGATAGACGACTGTCGGGAGTATGCAAACAGTCTTAGCGATCCTTCCGAATTCGAGGCTGATTTTGAAATAGCCTATTTGAATGCGGCTAAAATGTTTTATGACAAAGCACCTTTCAGTCAATATAAAACAATAAAGGAATACCGAGTGCTCAATCCTAAGAAAATCGGATCCATGCAATACCATCTATTGATACGGTTTAGATTTCTTTGTCAGTTGTCTGACTCTTTCCTCATGAGATACTTAGGATATTTCCTGTGTAAAATAGAACAGAAAATGAAAAGAATAATGAGAGCCTGATGTCGCTCTGTATTCATTTCGCCCTGACAAAACATTCTATGTAGTATGATAACCGTTGCACATCTGATCAATAATATTGTCCAAACAGGGCCGGTGATAGTCTTGCGAGACATCATTAGACATCTGGATCGAGACAAATTCCGTCCTGTCGTCATTTGTTTGCGCCATGAGGACGAGGAAGATCCGATAGTGAAAGAGCTAAGATCCATAGATGTAAAATGTATTTACCTCAACTACAGCCTTCTTTCTCTGGAGCTACAGACCGCGAGGATAGCACGAAAGGTTTTGTCTGTTCTACAAGCTGAGAATGCTCATATCCTTCACAGTCATGGATACCATCCCGATCTGATTGCATCCCGACTGTCTCAGAATATAACATGCATAAGTACCCTTCATAACATCTCCAAAGATGACTTTACCTTCTTGAAAGGTAATCTGTTGGGGAACTATATGAATTTTCGGTATTTGCGTAGCTTCAGTAAAATAGGGCATTATGCTGCAATAAGCGGAGCGGTACAAGAATACTATGCGCCCTATATAAAGGATGGAAGGGAAAGAATACGTATTATCCACAATGGTGTCGATCTTTCTCTTTTCCAAATACCGGATGAGTATCTTCAGAAAAAACTGCGCCATCAATTGCGACTACCTGTATCCGGAAAAATCTTTCTTGTCGTAGGTCGTTTGTTCTCTCGGAAGGATCCTCTCATCATTATTCGAGCCTTTTTGTCCCTTTTACAGAGTGGAAAGTTGGACAAAGACTCTTACCTCTTCTTTGTCGGCGATGGACCGTTGAGAGAAGCTTGTCAAAAGGAAATCGGAGACAAGATTGATCATATCAGGCTATTGGGTTTTCAGAAAAATGTCCATGAGTATATGATGGCCACAGATTATGCCATCACGGCTTCGCACTCGGAAGGTTTCGGTCTGAATTATCTGGAGGCTATTGCTTGTGGCAAACCTGTTATAGCCACAGATCTACCTCCTTTCAGAGAGATCTGTGGCAAAGGCTTTCAGAACAATGATCTGTTCTTTTCCGTAGGAAACCAAAAAGAATTGGAGGTCTGCATACTAAAAAGCCTTGGTCATACGTTCAACCCTCAAAAAGTCTTCGATATCAGGCATCGTTTCTCTGCCGAAACAATGTCAGCACAATATCAGAACTACTATACAGAACTATTGGCTTCACTAAAATAAATTCAATGAAGAACGCATGTTCGATTATTACAGCTTCGATCGTACTTTATAAGAGCAAACCGGATACTATTCGGGACGTTATTAACTCATTTTTCTCTGATACGATAACTAAGAAGAAGCTCATTCTTATAGACAATTCTCCGACTGACAGCCTCCGTATTCTCGAAGAAGAGCGGCCTGAGGATATCCAGTATTTTTTCAATAACCGTAATATAGGATTCGGATCAGCCCACAATATAGCTATAAGAGAGGCAGCCCGCTTCAACCCACCTTATCATCTAATCCTTAATCCAGATGTACAGTTCGGCCCGGAAGTAGTGCCTGCACTCGCTGCATATATGGATGAAAATCCTGATATAGGATTGTTGATGCCGCAAGTGTACTATCCTAATGGAGAATTGCAGCATTTATGCAAATTGTTTCCTCGTCCATGGGATGTTATGCTCAGGCGATTTGTTCCTTATAGACCATATAGAGAGAGGAATAACGAGCGATTCGAGTTGCGTTATTGGTCTTATGACACGATTCAGGATATTCCTTCGCTTTCGGGGTGTTTCATGTTTGTAAGAATGGATATTCTTAGACAAGTAGGAGGGTTTGACGAGCGCTTTTTTATGTATGCTGAAGATTTAGACCTGTGCAGACGTATAGGGCAAGTTTCCCGTACTGTTTTCTTCCCAAAAGTCTCCATCACACATACCTATGCGAAAGGTTCTTATCATGATGCCAAACTGCTTCGGCACCATATTGTTTCTCTCATCCGTTACTTCAACAAATGGGGGTGGCTATTCGATGCCGAGCGTCGTAGGGTCAATAGGGCATGTCTAGCTGTACTGCGGCAGCAAACGGCAGTAAAAAAGGATTGATTTATGCAGGCTGAATATGTGGAATAACGACTATACTATCAGTTGTCAATGCGTTTGTTAGAGTGATATACAAATCGTATAACATATATTTGCAGCTGTAAAAAAACTAATAGACACATTTTCTCGACGAATATGAAGCAATTATGCCAGATCTGTTTGGCTTTCATCTGTCTTTTCTCTCTCAATAGCTGTGGTAACAAAGATACATTTCGGGTCGAAGGTTCGATTGCCGGTTATGAGGATACCGCGCAAGTATATCTGACTAAGATCGTAGGGAGCGATCTTTCTGTGCTTGACTCTGCAAGTCCTGACCGTAGAGGTCATTTCAGTTTTGTAGCACAAGCGGACTCAATGCCATCTTTCTACCAGCTTGAATTTAAGAGGCAGCAGATCAATTTTGTTGCTCAGATCGGATCGAGAATCAGTATACAAACAGATCGGAACAACTTTTCTAACTATACTATCGAAGACAATCTGGGTGTTGAGAATGACAATATCCGCAAGATTGCCACATTGAAAGGTCAAACGGATGGTCGTTTGGATGGATTGTATTGCTCTTTCCAAGCGAACAAGCTGAACGCCGCACAGTATCAAGACACTATTGCTAAGGTGATAGATGAGTTTAAGACCACATTGCGTAACGATTTCATTTTCCAGGATCCTAAATCACCGGCTTCGTACTTTGCGCTGTTCCAGCAGAAAGACGGTCTTTTGTATTTCAATGTCTACGACCCTATGGATGCCAAGGCCTTTGCAGCTGTAGCTACGGCTTACGATACTTACTACCCAACTTCGCCCTATACCAAAAGCGTTAGAGATCTTTCTCTCTTGGGAATCGCTGCCATGCGAAGAGATCGTGTCGCAAAAGATATTTCCACTCGCAAAATAGAAGTGAAAGATATTCCTGAAATAACCTTAATCGATAGCCGAGGCAATGAACAGCCGTTATCAAAAGTTGTAGAAGCAAATAGCAAGGTATTGATAGCTTTTACCTCCCATCAGGCAGAATGGTCGCCTTCTCTGGTAAAAGAACAAAGAGCGTTGTATCAACGGCATCGCAACAATGGATTTCAGATATATGAGATTTCTCTTGACAAGGACTTATATTTCTGGCAGAATGCAACGCGTACACTCCCTTGGATCACGGTGAACGATAGTGAGGGAAAAGCAGCCTTGTCATTCAACGTCAGGTCGCTGCCCACATTTTTCTTGATCCAAAATGGCGAACTCAAACGTCTCCAAAGATTGCAGAGCCTCTGAAAATTATTTCCGAAATAATAAGATAAGGCTCTTCTTTTGATAAATCCGTGATAGAACAGACCAACGTGACGAAAATCGATCTTTAGGCAGAAATGCAAGAAGCTGTATCAGGGAGCCAACCCCCGACACAGCTTTTTTTCTTCCTATTATTCTCTTTCATCAACAAGACAAACAACCATGCCTACCTCTATATCCCGACCGATCGTGATGGTTGATCTGAAAAAGCAGTATCAGCAGCTGAAAAAGCAGATCGATGAGGCCATTCAAGGAGTTATCGATAGCACCGCATTCATCAATGGCAAAGAAGTACATGCTTTTGCGGAAGATTTGGCAGCCTATCTGAATGTAAAGCATGTGATCCCTTGTGCCAATGGTACAGATGCACTGCAGATCAGCCTGATGGCTGTTGGATTGAAAGCTGGAGATGAGATCATTGTGCCCGATTTCACTTATGTCGCAAGTGCTGAAGCTATCGGTTTGTTAGGATTGACTCCTATTTTCGCTGACGTAGATCCCGTTACATTCAATCTTACACCTGAGAGTTGTGAGAAATGTCTGTCCGACAAGACGAAAGCAATCATACCGGTACACTTGTTTGGTCAGTCCTGCAATATGGAACCGCTTCTGGACTTTGCCAAGCGAAATGATTTGTTCGTTATCGAAGACAATGCTCAGGCAATGGGTGGCGAATATACATTCTCCGATGGCAATAAACGAAAGACAGGAACAATGGGGCATATAGGTTGTACATCTTTCTTTCCATCGAAGAATTTGGGTTGCTATGGAGATGGTGGTGCCATCACGACGAATGATGATGAATTGGCCGAGCGAGTGCGAATGATATCCAACCATGGTCAAAAGGTCAAATACAAACATGACATTATAGGATGCAACTCTCGACTCGATACCATTCAGGCAGCCGTTCTCAGTGTGAAATTGCAGTATCTGGATCGTTTCAATACACACCGGAATGAGGTAGCCTCGTGCTATACCTCTTTGCTCGAAGGCATCGAATGGCTCCATACTCCGATCTCCCTGCAACAGTCAGTACATGTTTATCATCAATATACCCTTAAGCTCTTCGATGAGAATACGCGCGACAGACTGCGGGAGCATCTGACCAAACATAAGATTGCCTCGATGATATACTATCCGATACCACTTCACAGGCAGCCGGCATTCATAGGTATTGCTCGTTGGGCTGAATCTTTGGATGTGTCGGAGTCGCTGTCTCGAACAGTTTTGTCTATCCCCATCTATCCGGAAATGGAGACAGAGGAAATCCATACCGTGGTATCAGCAATTAAAACATTCGAACCGTCTTCACGATGATAAAAGAGGAAGGACGCTCGTCCTTGAAGCAAGGGCAGAGTTCCATGACGGCAAACAGCATGAAACTGATCAGTGCCGGTACCTTTGTACAGGTATTGGCTTTCTTGCTACTTCCCGTTATCGGACGTATCTATACCGAATCCGAGATCGGTCAAATTACCGTTTTCCTTTCCATTGTGGGTGTCCTCACGATCGTTGCCACTGGGCGTTATGATCAAGCTACCATATTGGCACCATCGAAAGAAAGAGCATTGTTGTTGCTGTTTACATCTCTTCGGTTCAATTTGATCTTTTGCTTGGCTCTTATTCCGGTAGTCCTCATTATCAATCCCTTTTTGACGGATTCGCGATACAGCGGACAGCAAACGCATCTATTCCTGCTTCCCCTTTTCGTCTTCTTTGCTGCAGGAGTAATTTCCTTGTTGTCATGGGCTAATTCGCATAATCAATATGGCCGTATGAGTATTGCACAGATCAGTCAAGGATTGGGCAATAATCTGCTTCGAATAGGTTTCGGCCTTCTCAAGATGGGCTTTTGGGGGCTTCAGCTTGCGGCCCTGCTCGGTGGTATGGCAGGTATCCTTCCCCTTGTACGCAAGCAGGCTCTTTTGTCCCAATACAAGCGATATGTTACTTGCCAACGTCTGAGAATAGCAGCCCGTACCTATGCCAATTTCCCGCGTTATTCATTGCCTCAGGCCGTTATAGACATCTTGTCCGGTAGTCTTGTATCCTTGCTATTGCCTTTGCAATACCACGATGCAGCTGTCGGGCTGTATGGTATGGCCTATATGCTTGCCGGTAGGCCTATGCAACTTATTAGCGATTCACTCAGCCGAGTTTGGTTCAGACGAGTTGCCGAACAGAAGAATGCCGGGCAGTCTTTCATCCTTCCGATCCGTAGGTTCGTCCTCATTTGGCTTTTGGTAGCTGTACTGGGCTCTATCCTCCTTTTCTTCTTTTTGGAGCCACTTGTCGTTGTTATTTTAGGGGAGAAATGGCTGTTGTGTTCATCCATTATAATGGCTATGCTGCCGTTCTTTATCTTCAATTTTCTATCGTCCGTATATAATTTCCTGCCCGATTTGTTTGGGAAGCAGCGCAAGTTCATGAAGATGCAAGCCATTCTATTGGTTGTTCAGTTGCTTGTTATACTGATAGGAACCCGACTGTTACCTTTCGAAAAATATATGTGGCTGCATTTTGCCGAGCGTGCGCTTGACTCATTTGTGCAGATAGCATGGTTCTATATGATTATTCGCAAATATGAAAATAGCCTCAGACTTCACTCCTTTGCTCCCAAAGAAAGATATTGATATAATGGCCGGTTACTCAGCAGGGTTTATCTTCGATGGAGACCGGCATCTTACTTCCCAAAAACTGCAAGCCTTCTTCCATGCGGCTTCGGATTGGGATGACTTTCTTTCCCGAACTAAGCGTATTACAGGGGAATGGGCTGTCGCCTTCCAACGTGCAGATGGGGAAGTCTGGGCTGCGACTGACCATCGCTCATCACAGCGTCTCTACTACCGTCTTTTTTCCGATGGACTCCGTATGGCGGAGAACGGTTATTCATTGCTCACAGAGCCGGACAACTGGGATGATGACGCTGTCCTCTTTTTCTTGCGTTGGGGATATACTCCGGCTGATAGCACATTGATTCGTGAGATTCGGAAACTACCCTCCGGACACGCTATGCGATATAGAGCCGGAAAGGGCATTACGATTACAGCCTACGATACGGTAGACCGATATGCTCCGTTTGACAGCCACCCTTTATCTTATGAAGAGGCTAAAGAGGAACTGAAGCACCGCCTCATTCGTGCCGGCAAACGACTTGTAGGCTATCTGAATGGTCGGCCGGCCATACTCCCTCTTTCTGGCGGATTCGACTCGCGGATGATAGCCTATATGCTGCACCGCCTGAAGTACCCCCATGTCTATTGCATTTCCTATGGTAAAGAAGGGAATCCGGATAGTCTGAAAGCTGCTAAAGTGGCGGATAGACTCGGCTTCCCATTCGTCTATATCAACAGTGTAAGATCCGACCGAGCTGACTATACAGAGGATGCTGAGTTTCTGTCTTATATGTACAATATGACCGGACTATCTTCCTGCTATTACTACCAAGAGTTCATAGCAGCTGGAAGTATCGCATCCGGATCGGTGCATAATAGCATGGTTCCATTCCCATCGAATGCTGTTGTTTTGCCCGGCCATCAGGGAGATGACTTGGGTGGTTCTCAGCTGATGCACCCCCGTTTGGCAGAGAGTAAGCTTTCCTCTAATGAGCTGTCGCATATCCTCTACTCCCACAAGCAGATGAACCAGCAGTTTGACAGGAAACAGAAGGAACGATTGCTCTCCATGCAGGCAAAGCTGTTTGCCGGCTACGATCAAATACAACAGCCGGCCTATCGCACTTTCGAGCAGTATATGCAGTGGGAAAACATCCCCAAGTATATGCTCAATAGCCAGCAATCATGGCGTTTCTTCGGGTTGGATACAGCTTGCATGCTCCTTGATAAGGAGTTGCTTGATTTTGCCTATTCTCTTCCCTTTGAATACCGCTATGGAAAGCGTATCTATGATGATATTTGCCGTGAGCTGTACGGTGAGAGTGGTATCTCTTTTTCAGACGATTTGGACCTGCATGGTATTATTTCTTCTCCCGTTTATCGGCTCAAACGAACCGTAAAGCCTTTGCTTCGCCCATTTATGCCGCGTCCTTCTATTTGGAAAGGCGATATCATCGGTTTTGAGCAGATCATGCAGCCCGTATTGCGGGAGGTAGAGCAGGACGGACGTTTCCGTCCGACATCGATCAATGGGTTATCTTTTTGCTGGTATCTGCTTCAAAACGAAAAGCTGATTGGTCGCCCTTTGCCTCTCTGACTAATTTGAGAGTAAGCAAAGCTGCCACATTCCCAACTCGTTACAATGAAAAAGGGAAAGTCTTTCGAACCTTCCCTCGTAAAATCTGTGGTTTACTTACTTATACCTTCTTGCCGATTAGGATAGAAGAGATCGTCAGTATCGAAATCTTGGTATCGTAGCAGAAACTGATTTTCTGCAAGTACATCAAATCCATCTCCAGACGCACCAGCATCTTCTCTATCGTATCCGTATAGCCGTTGTACAACGTAGCATAGGAAAACAGCCCCGGCCTTATTTGGTACAAAAGCGCGTAGTCCGGATTTCGTTCCATTATCTGACGGATGTAATATTCCCTTTCGGGCCTATAGCCTACGATAGACATATCCCCTTTGATGATATTCCAGAATTGGGGCAACTCGTCCAAGTGAGAGGCCCTCAGGAAACGACCGAACTTCGTCAGCCTGGAATCATTTTCTTGGAATAGCTGAGGTTGATTGTTGGCCTCCGCATCCATCTTCATCGAGCGAAACTTATATAGCATGAAAGGCTTTCCACCAAGACCGATACGTTCTTGTGAAAAGATTGCAGACCCCCCGTCTTGCATGAAAATCACCAATGCTATGATCAGCATAAAAGGCAGGGCAACGGCTAAAAAAATCAATGCGAGACAAAAATCGACCAGTCTCTTAATTTTTCTCACCCAAAGTGAGTTCAATCTATCGTTATTTTCCATTCTCTTTCAGCTCAGGGCAGATATCTCCCTCTTCCGGAAAGGGTATTTATCCTATCGGTTGCCAAAAATAGATATAACTTTTGGTTTATGAATAAAAAACGCAAAGCCAAAGGCAATATTCTGTGGAGATGAATCGAAATATAGGGGCTGTTTTCTGGGCTTTAAGCACCAATAGCACCCCTTCTTTCTCCAATAAATATGTTCCGTGTCTTTTCCTTTTTCTATCAGAGATTCAGGGCAATATCGGGCTTGTGACGATGTTTTCTATTAGACTCCTTTGTTTAATATTTTATACATTCTTGAAGGCAATAGTAATTCTTTACATGCATCAATGAAATAATGCTATTTAAGATTAATAATTCAGAATCAATGGCCAAGATGATGATCGATATAATATGGATATCAGAAAAACCTGAAAGAAAAGCATCGCTATGAGGCGAAAGTGACAAAAAACGGAACCGGCCAAAGAGAGGAAATAGCTCTCCTTGGCCGGTTTTGTCTTTTCTGTATTGAAGCAATGCTTTTTATAGGCCGTGTTCGCCCAAATAACGCTCTGCTTCGATAGCAGCCTTGCAGCCTGATCCGGCAGCCGTGATAGCCTGACGATAGTGTGGGTCGGCAACGTCGCCGGCAGCGAATACGCCGGGCACTTTTGTACGCGGAGATGAACCTTCCGTCAGGATATAGCCCACTTCGTCCAAGTCGAGGTAGTCGGCGAAGATCTTCGAGTTCGGCGTATGACCGATAGCAAGGAAGAAGCCATCGATGGCAATGTCCACCATCTCTTCGTCCGGTTCTCCTTTGCGTTTCACCAGATGAGCACCTTCCACACCGTTTTGGCCGAATAGACCCACGGTATTATGCTCGAAGAGAACGGTTATGTTCGCCGTATTCATCACACGCTCCTGCATTACCTTGGAGGCACGGAGGTAGTTCTTGCGTACGATCAGGTACACATGCTCGGCCAGCGATGCCAGATAGAGAGCCTCCTCGCATGCGGTATCGCCTCCTCCCACTACGGCTACCTTCTTCTTGCGGTAGAAGAATCCGTCACAGGTTGCACAGGCAGAAACACCCATGCCGGCATATTTGGCTTCATCAGCCAAGCCCAAGTATTTGGCAGTGGCACCCGTGGAGATAATAAGCGTATCAGCTGTGATTTCCTTTTCCCCGTCTATCGTGATCCGGTAAGGAGCCTTGCTCAAATCGGCTTTTGTGGCGATACCCGAACGGATGTCCGCTCCGAAGCGGGTCGCTTGTTTGCGCAGGTCTTCCATCAGTTCCGTACCGGTGATTCCTTCGGGATAGCCCGGGAAGTTCTCCACCTCGGTTGTGGTCGTTAGCTGACCGCCGGGTTGTATCCCTTCGTAGAGGATGGGGTTGAGGTTGGCACGAGAAGCATAGATAGCTGCGGTATAGCCGGCAGGTCCGGAACCGATGATGAGACAGCGTGCATGTTCTGACATAATGATCGTTTGTATTTGTTCGTTAGTAAGTATTGTTCTATGGATGAAACAAAGATAGTAGCCTTTTCGTTTACCGAGCCTATCTATCGAAGCATACGACCGCTCCGCTCCATTATGCCGATGCACTGCCCATAAAAAAAGACTGTGCTACGAACAATCGCAACACAGCCAAACACATTAACAACAATCTCTAAAGTCAGAGCCGAAAGCCGGACTCGAACCGGCGACCTATTCATTACGAATGAATTGCTCTACCAACTGAGCTATTTCGGCAGTCTGTAGACGGCCTTGCGCCCGCCCGCCCTCTCTCGAAAGCGCTGCAAAGGTAAATAATTATTCCATATCCGGAAGAAGTTCGGCAAGAAAATTATTCAATTCTTCGTCCAAATTTTCCAATAGGGCCGAATCCAGCTGAATCAGTTCGTCGTCGATGAAGAGCAATTCCTCGATAATCGTGAAATCCTCCTGTGTCAGAGCTACTGAGAAGGGGCGTACAAATTGGTCTTTGTCGAAGAATCGGGCTGCATGCAGTCTTTTGACTGCGGCCCGAAGCTCCTGCCTCATTGCGGACGGTATCTCCGTCCGTCCTTCTTGGATCCAATCGTATATGACCACACGATGGAGTTCTTCGTCCTTGTCGTTGAATAGCTGTACTTCCCCTGTAGCCGGATCTATTTGGACGAAAAGATCACTGATGGCTATCGGTGCCGTTTTGGAGCTGTCGGGGTGTTCAATCGGTGTGCGGAACAGGCGTTCGAGCTGAATCTGTACTTCGTTCGGTTTCATTGTTGGCTAAAGAGATTGTGTATGGGGTTTATTTGGTCGATTGCAACTGGTTCAGACTGTCTCGAAGTGTGGCGATTCGCGCTTCAGCATCGCTTTTCTTCTTTTGCTCCAGCTCTATGACAGCCTGCGGAGCCTTGGCCACAAAGCTTTCGTTGCCGAGCTTCTTCATGACTGAAGCGAGGAATTTCTCCTGATAGGCCAGTTCGTCGGACAGGTTCTTGATCTCCTCCTCCACGTCGATCAATCCGCCCATCGGGATGGCGTATTCCAGCGTACCGATCAGGAAAGAGGTAGAGCCGCCCGTCTTTTCTTCCACTCGGCCGATGGCTTCGAGGTTGCCCATTTTGATGATGACGGCATCGAAAGAGGCATCGTGTTCGCTTCCTGCTTCGAGCGTCAGCTTTTCCTTGAAAGGAATATTCTTGCCGGTACGGATATTGCGAATGGCGGCTATGATCTCCCGTGTACGATCGAAGGCTTGTAGGAAGTCCCTGTCCGTCTCATGCGCATCGGGCAGGAGGCAGAGCATGATGGTCTCGCCATCGTGACGCGGTTCGAGTGCATGCCATAGCTCTTCTGTGATAAAAGGCATGAAGGGATGGAGCAAACGCAGCAGCTGGTCGAAGAAGCCGATCGTACTGTCGTAGGTCTTCGCATCCATCGGCTGACCGTATGCCGGCTTCACCATCTCCAGATACCAGGAGGAGAAGTCGTCCCAGAACAGCTTGTAAACCAGTGTCAGTGCCTCGCTCAGACGATATTTGGAGAAGAGATCGTCCAGCTCCGTCTTCACCTCATCAAGGCGATAGCCGAACCATTTCACGGCCAGTGCCGAGGCTTCGGGCTGCGTGGCCGTTTCTGCCTGCTGCCATCCTTTTACGAGGCGGAAGGCATTCCATATCTTATTGCAGAAGTTACGTCCCTGCTCCGAGAGCGATTCGTCGAAGAGCACATCGTTGCCGGCTGGAGCGGCCATCATCAGTCCCATGCGGACTCCGTCGGCACCGTATTTCTCCATCAGCATGATAGGATCGGGCGAGTTGCCGAGGCTCTTGGACATCTTTCTGCCCTGACCATCGCGTACGATACCGGTCAGATATACGTTGTCGAAGGGTTTCTTGCCACGGTATTCATAGCCTGCTATGATCATGCGGGCTACCCAGAAGAAGAGAATGTCCGGAGCCGTTACGAGGTCGCTCGTGGGATAGTAGTAGTCCAGCTCTTCGTTCTCCGGATCCATCACATCACCGAATACGCTTATCGGCCATA
This sequence comes from Porphyromonas gulae, assembly GCF_000765945.1. Taxonomy (NCBI): domain Bacteria; kingdom Pseudomonadati; phylum Bacteroidota; class Bacteroidia; order Bacteroidales; family Porphyromonadaceae; genus Porphyromonas; species Porphyromonas gulae. The sequence continues at coordinate 207,063 of NZ_JRAT01000002.1, read as the reverse complement.
GCCACGAGGAGAACCACGTATCCAGCGAGTCGCTTTCCTGACGCAGATCCTCTGCTGTGAGCGAGTCCGATCCCGTTTGCTTGTGGGCCAGTTCCACCGCTTTTTCGGCCGTCTCTGCCACTACGATACTTCCGTCCGGCAGGTAGTAGGCAGGGATGCGATGCCCCCACCAAAGTTGTCGGCTGATGCACCAGTCCTTCACGTTCTCCATCCAGTGGCGGTAGGTATTCTTGAATTTGGCCGGATGCAGTTTGATCTCATCGTTCATTACGGCATCGAGAGCCGGTTTGGCCAGACTTTCCATCTGCAGGAACCACTGCATCGAGAGCTTCGGTTCGATGGGTACATCGGTACGCTCGGAGTAGCCTACCTTGTTTACGTAGTTCTCCACTCGCTCCATCAGACCGGCATCGATCAGGTCTTGTTCGATCTTCTTACGCACATCGAATCGGTCCATACCGGCGTACGGGCCGCCGTGTTCGTTGAGTATGCCGTTGTCGTGGAATATGTCTATGCTTTCGAGCCGGTGTTTCTGCCCGAGCATATAGTCATTGACATCGTGTGCGGGCGTCACTTTCAGACAGCCCGTACCGAACTCCATATCCACATATTCGTCTTCGATGATGGGTACTGCACGCCCTACGGTGGGCACTATCACCCGTTTGCCTCGGAGCCAGCGGTAGCGTTCGTCGTTCGGATTCACGCAGACGGCCGTGTCGCCCATGATGGTTTCGGGGCGAGTCGTCGCTACTATTATATATTTGTCCGGTTCGTTCTCTACGAAATAGCGCAGATAGTAGAGCTTGCCGTTCGTTTCTTTGTAGATTACCTCTTCGTCCGAGAGGGCAGTCAGCGCTTTCGGGTCCCAGTTTACCACCCGTATGCCACGGTAGATCAGTCCTTTGTTGTAGAGATCCACGAACACCTTGATCACGCTCTCGGAGCGGGATTCGTCCATCGTGAAGGCCGTCCGTGTCCAGTCGCAGGATGCTCCCAGACGCTTGAGCTGTTCGAGGATGATGCCTCCGTGCTCGTGGGTCCAGTCCCATGCATGACGGAGAAACTCCTCTCGGCCCAGATCCTGCTTGCTGATACCCTGAGCAGCCAATCGGCCTACCACCTTCGCTTCAGTGGCTATGGAGGCATGGTCTGTACCCGGCACCCAGCAGGCATTGTACCCTTTCATACGGGCACGGCGTACGAGGATGTCCTGAATCGTATTGTTGAGCATATGCCCCATGTGGAGTACTCCCGTCACGTTGGGTGGGGGGATCACCACGGTATATGGCTTTCGTCCATCGGGAACGGAGATGAAACAGCCATATTCCATCCAGTAGTTATACCATTTCGATTCTACCTCTTCGGGGTTGTATTTGCTCGCTATTTCCATACTGTACGCTTTGCTCCTGTAAGAATGTTTTTGCTCCTCCTGTGCGCGATTCGGTCATCGGCCGCGTCCACACAAGAACATTATCGCGCAAAAGTAATAAATAATGAAGCACGATTTCCTTTTTCGGCTGCTGCCGGCATCAAGAACGGAGCCGTACTCATACTATAAATAAGTAACCACAGCGGTGTTTTGGGGGGTAGGATAAGGGAGGAAGAAAATTGATCGTGGAAGGCCTTTTTCTCTGCTCTTCGGAACTTATTGCGAACACTGAAAAATACGCACCAAAAAAGTTTTCAACAACGAAGATGAATTTGGAATGATTCTAAATAAGCATGTAAAAGGAAGAGCCTTTTGAACCCCAAAAGATGGTAAAACGAACTTCTTTAGCTCGGATTCGGGTTTCTAAGAGATGGAAAAACGATTTGTATATCAACCATTTTCGATTTATATATAAATCATTTTCGATCTGTATATAAATCGTTTTCAATTTATATATAAATCGATTTCGTTATCTATATAGATTGTCATACCATTTATATATAGATCGTAGATGAAGAAAGCCCTTTCGACGGGCGATAAAAGAAAGACACGCACCCGATTCAGCTTCGAATCGGGTGCGTGCCTTATGCTTTTGTCCGGCTATTGATAGCCTTATTCCTGCTTGTTCGTCATAGGTATAAGCGTTCTTTTCTCTCCTTTCACGATGGGAGAGTGGGTATGTGGGATAGCAAAATCGGCCTTACTGTTTGTCGATGTTATATGAAGTCGTAGCATATATAGGGCATTTAGTTGTTGAGTCCACAAATGTAAGAAAAAAGACCAACTCCGGTGAAGCCTAATTTTGCTTGTATACCTTTCTATTACGCATTCGGATTCTCTTCTTCCCAGCTTTTTATTTTTTCAAGCAATTCTTTTGCTCGACTACTGTCAGGGTATTTCTGTAGTGTTGCCTTTATTTGTTCTATGTCCTTTGGATCTTTTCCTAAATAAAATATTCCAATGGTTAGCGTTTGTGCATAGTGTATTTCATAGGCTGATGGATTGTTTTTCGCCAAAATTTCTATTATCGAAAGGGCTTCTTTATATGCTTTTTCTGCGTCTTCTTGATTATTGATTCGGTAGTATAAAACAGCCAGATTGTTCAATGTTGAGACTAGGTATGGATTATAGGCCTTTGGATTTTTCTTTGCGAGTTCTCTTCTTATCTTCAAAGCTTCTTGAAAGTAGTCCTTCGCTTGCTTTGTTTCATTGTTGTTGCTGAGTAAAGCAGCACCTAGATTATTCAAAGTCGTAGCCAAGTCTGGATTATAGGCTTCTGGATTTTTGACTGCCAGTTCTCTTCTTATCACCAAAGCCTCTTGGTAGTAGTCTTTCGCTTGCTCTAGTTCATTGTTATTGGCGAGTAAGACAGCCAGATTGCTCAATGTCATAGCCAAGTACGAATTATAGACCTGAGGTTTTTTTCTCACAAGTTCTCTGCGTATTTCCAAGGCTTCTTGATGATATTCTTTTGCTTGCTTGGGCTCTTTGTTATCGTTGAGTAAGACACCCAGATTGTTCAATACTGAGGCTAACTCCGGGTTATAGACTTGAGGATTTTTCTTTGCAAGCTCTCTGTATTTCACCAAAGCCTCTTGATAGCAATCTTTCGCTTGCTTTAATTCATTGTTTTTGCCGAGTAAAAGGCCTAAATTGTTCAATGTCATAGCCAAGTCTTGATTGTAGGCCTGAGGACTTTTTTTTACGAGTTCTCTTCTTATCACCAAGGCCTCTTGATGGCAGTCTTTCGCTTGCTTTAGCTCATTGTTATTACTGTATAATAGACCTAGATTGTTCAATGTTAAGGCCAAGTAGGGATTATAGGCCTGAGGATTTTTCTTTGCGAGTGCTCTATAGATAACTAAGATTTCTTCATAATATTGTTTGGCTTTGGTGAAGTCATTAAGAGAATATAGCAGGTCAGCATAGCCGAAGAGGTTTTCCGGAGATCGTTCGATTGTGATCAGCTTTTCATAGAAGTTGCATGCCTCGTCAAATGAAAACTTGGTCTTGGCTGCTTCGATTAGCTCCCTTAGAACCTTAGTCGTTTCTTCATTCCTTTTTTCTTTATACTCTTCGTAAATCCGAGTGAGGCTATTGTCGCTTTTGCCGATCACTACTTGCCGGATGGATTCTAAAGTATCGGCTAATAGAGTATTTCCGCTTTTCTTCAACTCCTCTATTACATGTAATAACTCGGCCGAGTGTTCGAACAGATTTCTGACTATGATTTGCAATGTCTCGCGCAAAGGAAGTTCTATCTCTCGACTTTGGTATAAATCTTCTATGGCCTGTTCTGCTTTTGCTTGACCATCTTTGATTGGCAGTTGTTTCAAGTATCGTTGAACATCCCGTGTATCAAGGCCTCTTGCTTTGGTAGCTTCCATGCATTCGGCATGTTGCTCTCTATTCTCCAATCGGGTCAAGTAGTTGTGAGCTGCTTGGTGTTTGGGTTCAGCAAGCCGTTTCTCAAAACAGACAATAAAATCTTGTGTTTCTCGATCCTCTGGCTTGAATGAATTCGGGCTCTTCATATATGCATGAACCGCTTTCTTTAGTTTGATGCGTGTCGTATATCCAACTTCATTTTTGAAAAAATCATTTAGGGTATAATGAAAAACCGATTCCACTTGGGGATCAACCTCCTTTTTGAAATAGCTTTGTATTTTCAAGTAAAGGTTTTTGATCGGAGTAAATAAAAGTTCGAGTATTGTCGAAATTGGATCCATAACTTGATTCTGGGTAAATCTTTGAATTGATGTTTGCAAATATAGATAAAATCAGATGCTTGATTTATGAAATACAAGAAGAGGGCATGCCGAATCATGGTCCGGACATGCCCTCTTGAGCAGTAAAGGAAATGTAGAGTAGTGGCAGAGGTATTATGTTATAGAAGCGATACCCTGTCGACTTTGTGCTTTATCCGCATTTGGAAGCTCCGCAGCTGGTGCATAGCAGGCAGCCTTCCTGATAAACCAATGTCTCCTGACCACAACTCGGACATACCTGTCCTGAGAGGGTGGTGCCATTGGGGAGGTAACGTTTCAGGGCGCGCTCCACGCCGTTCTTCCATGTATTGATGGATTCGTCGTTCAGCGACATGCCCTGTACGAGATGTACCACCTGCTCAATAGGCATACCGTAGCGCAAGACGCCTGAGATGAGCTTGGCGTAGTTCCAATATTCGGGATTGAACTTGCTGTCCAAGCCTTCGATGGTTACCTTGAAGCCTTTCTTGTTGCAGAACTGGAAGTCGTAGTGTCGTTCGCCGTTTTCGTCCCTGTTCTTGATTATCTTGCCGTGGGTAACGCTCTTCGGTACCATGATACCTTCGTCGTCATCGGCTATACCGGTGAAGATCTCGTAAGGACGTCCATCTTTGAGTCCAACGAAAGCGATCCACTTCTCACGGTTGTTTTGGAAGCGAACTACCTCCGCTTCTAACTCGCGCGGACGGGAGATAAGCATGCTCTGTACCGTGGTCTGGAGAGCTGCCGGCTCCTCTTTCTTGTCTTTCTTCTTCGGCTTGTCGGTGATAAGGACGCCACTGCGCGAACCGTCGCGATAGACGGTACAGCCTTTGCAGCCGCTCTTCCATGCCTCTACATACAGAGTATTGACCAGCTCTTCGGTGACATCGGAGGGGAGGTTGATGGTTACGCTGATGGAGTGGTCTACCCACTGCTGGATACGTCCCTGCATCTTCACCTTAGCCACCCAGTCCACATCGTTGGCCGTGGCCTTGTAGTAGGGCGAACGGGCTACGAGGTCGTCGATCTCTTCGTTCGTGTATTTGCGGTCAGGGTCGTAACCGTTGGTGCGCATCCAAGTGACGAAGTTGTGGTGATAGACAACGAACTCTTCGAAGCTGTCGCCCACTTCGTCCACATAGTCGATCTGTACATTCTTGTCGCTCGGATTCACCTTTCTGCGACGCTTGTAGACCGGCATGAATACCGGCTCGATACCGGAGGAAGTCTGTGTCATCAGACTGGTGGAACCGGTAGGAGCTATCGTGAGGCAGGCGATATTGCGTCGTCCGTACTGCTTCATCTCTTCGTACAGCCACGGATCGGCCTCGCGAAGACGGGCTATAAAGGGATTGTTCTCTTCGCGCTTGGCATCGAACAGTTCGAAGGCACCGCGCTCCTTGGCCATGGTCACAGAACTGCTATAGGCGCAGAGTGCGAGGGTCTTCTGTACCTCTTCGGCAAATTGGGTGGCTTCGTCCGAACCGTAGCGGAATCCCATCGCTGCGAGCATATCGCCTTCGGCAGTGATACCTACACCTGTACGACGGCCGGCAAGGGTCTTGCGGCGGATCTTGTGCCAGAGGTTGCGTTCCGAGGTCTTGACTTCTTCGCTTTCGGGGTCGCTGTCTATCTTGCTCAGGATCTGTTCGATCTTTTCGGCTTCGAGGTCGATGATGTCGTCCATTATGCGCTGTGCCAAAATAACGTGGTTGCGGAAAAGCTCGAAGTCGAAGGAGGCTTCGTTCGTGAACGGGTTCTTCACGTAGGAATAGAGGTTGATAGCGAGCAGTCGGCAACTATCGTAGGGGCAGAGAGGAATCTCACCACAAGGGTTGGTGGAGACTGTACGGAAGCCCAGATCGGCATAGCAATCGGGTACCGATTCGCGAATGATCGTATCCCAGAAGAGCACTCCGGGTTCGGCCGACTTCCAAGCGTTGTGAATGATTTTGCCCCAGAGGGTACGTGCATCGATCTCTTTCTCCCACTTCGGGTCTTTGGCATCGATGGGGTACTGTTGTTTATAGGGCTTGCCTTCGACAACGGCACGCATGAAATCATCGTCGATCTTCACCGATACGTTGGCTCCCGTCACCTTGCCTTCGGTCATTTTGGCATCGATGAAGGATTCGGAATCGGGATGCTTGATGGATACGGACAGCATAAGAGCACCGCGGCGGCCGTCCTGAGCTACTTCGCGCGTACTGTTGGAGTAGCGTTCCATGAATGGGACCAGTCCGGTGGATGTGAGAGCAGAGTTCTTCACGGGCGAACCTTTCGGGCGAATGTGGGAGAGGTCGTGCCCTACGCCTCCGCGGCGTTTCATCAGCTGTACCTGCTCTTCATCGATCCGGATGATAGCTCCGTAGGAATCGGCATCGCCGTCCAAACCGACAACGAAGCAGTTGGAGAGGGAGGCTATCTGAAAGTCGTTGCCGATACCGGTCATCGGACTTCCCTGAGGTACGATGTAGCGGAAGTGATCGAAGAGGTCGAACAGCTCTTGTTCGGAAAGAGGATTGGGATACTTTTTCTCGATGCGAGCTATTTCACAGGCTATACGCTTGTGCATGTCCACAGGGCTTTTTTCGTAGATATTCCCTTGGGCATCTTTCAGCGCATACTTCATTACCCATACTTTGGCGGCAAGCTCATCGCCATCAAAATAGGCAAGCGAGGCTTTGTATGCCTCGTCGAATGTGTACGTTTTGCGTGACATAGTATTTTGTATAAATAACTTCTGTTTGTGTCTGCAATGTTATGAAGTATATATTAATTGGACAATAGGTAAAGGCTTCGTTGTTGAAAAGTTTTCCAATAATTTTTCATAAAATTCTTATTATTAGCATATTGTGATTTTTGTGTTTTGCAGAAAGTTTCCCAAATTTTCGACCCTTGTATTATGAGAGTGGGTGAAAATGAAAATCGGAAGGTGATTTTTGGGCAAAGAAGTCAGCTCGAAGGGGAGAAGTGGATGGGGAGGTTGGGGTGTTATCGTTTCCCCTTTTGAGGTTGATCTACGACGGCTGAGACAGATCCGTCGGCAAATTGAGCAAGCAAGCGATCGCCCTTGTGTAGCTCCGATTGGGAACGGATGGCCTTGCCGTCTTTCAAAACGATGGCGAAGCCACGGCGCAGGGTAGCATTGGGGTGTAGCAGGCGGATGGCCTGTTCGTTGGTTTCGAGGCGTCGATTGTAGCTTTTCAGATTGGCTGCCAGCAGCAAAGGCAGTCGGGCAGCTACCCGATCCAATCGGCCTGTATTTTGTTTCAGCTCGCTCTTCATCATGGCCGGCAGGCTGCCGCTTGCTATTTGGAGTTGCTGAAGTCCGAAGGCGATCCGCTGTTTAGTGGCTAATCGGAGGCGGTCTTCTACGGATTTTATCCGATGGTGTTCTTCACGAACAGATGATTTCAGGATGGCCGGCGTACGGAGCGATAGCTGGGTCAGCCGTTCGTGGCAGTACATCATCATCATTCGGAGTCCTTCGGCTGCACGGGAGCGGAGGTCGTCGATCAATTTCCACTCTTCGCGCTGGCAGTTCACAAGAAAATCGGCCACAGCCGTAGGGGTCTTGAGCGAGCGATAAGCAACGAGATCCACCACCGTCTCGTCCCTGTCGTGTCCGATGCCGGTAAGGATAGGGAGGGGGAAACGTGCACATGCCTGTCCGATGGCAAGCGAGTCGAAAGCTGCCAGTTCGCTCACTGCTCCTCCTCCGCGAATGATGACTACTATATCGAAAGAATCCCGATGGTATGCGATGCGCTCCAAGGCTCCCAACACCGATGCTTCGGTTTGTGCGCCTTGCATCACGGCTTGGAAGAGGACGGGATAGAAACAGAAGTGCTCGGCCGAATGGCTAAGGTGTGCGATGAAATCTTCGTAACCGGCAGCCGCACCGGATGAGACTATGGCAATGCGTTGGATGGGGCGGGGTAGGGACAGGCTGCGATTCAGGTCGTATAGGCCTTGCCGGCGCAGTTCTTCGATGATCTCTTTGCGTTTGCGGGCCATGGCCCCCATCGTGTAGGAGGGGTCTATGTCCAGAATGCGAAGGCTTAGCCCGTATTGCTCATGGTAGGATACGCTTACCAGTACCAGAACGTGGAGACCGGAATCGAATGTTTCGCCCGTTTCTCTCCGGAATCGTCCTGATAATGTGGCATAGTCCGAAGCCCATATCATGGCTTTCATACGGGCTGTCACTTGCGAGCCGGATGTATCCTTGTCCAGCAATTCCAAGTAGCAATGCCCCGATATGCCTACGCGGACACCGCTGGTCTCAGCACTGACCCAGTAGCGTCCGGGGAATCCGCTTTCGAGACAATTTCGGACAGCAGAGGCTAACTGGGTAAGCGTATAGGAGGGCATTCAGCGTATCCGATCGGTGAGGGTATATATAATAGGTATGTGCTTATTGATCTCCTTCGGGTATCTTGATGCCGCGATTGAATCCTTCGGCCAGAGAGATCAGCGTTTCGGTAGAGACGATACCGGGGATTTCTTGGATGGTCGAATTCAGGATGTCCATCAGGTGGTCATTGTCGATGGCGAAGAGCTTGATCAGCAAAGAGTAAGGCCCTGTCGTATAGTGGCACTCCACGATCTCCGGAATGTTGTACAGATGGGGGAGTACATCCTTGTACATAGAAGCTTTCTCCAGACGAACACCTACATAAGTACACGTTCTGAAACCCAAAGACTTCGGGTTGATATGATAGCCCGAACCTGTGATAACCCCCATTTCGATCATTCTTTGTACGCGCTGGTGAACGGCAGCACGCGATACGCCGCATTCTTCTGCAACGTCTTTGAACGGCATACGGGCATTATTGGAGATAATGCTCAGGATTCGCCTGTCGAGTTTGTCTAACCTTTCCATATAATTATAATGGCTAAAAACTGAAACAAATGTATGAAAAAACTTATGTCGGGTCTATTTTCGATTGCTTCGAGACTTGATACTATGAAGCGGTAGGACTTTTAAGTATAAACCCGGGAGGCTTTATAGTATCAAGTCTGTGGCCTTTTAAGTATAATACCCAAGGAGCATCGCGTCCTGCTTATACAACGACAGGTTCGAACTATCGTAAAACAAGCGTGCAACTCAATGGGATAAAGGGAAATGCCATATATTTGCAGGGCTTAAAATCCAGCAAATTATAATCGTTTTTTTATATGGAAACAACCCAACTCTCTCCGCTCCGAAAAGGCATCGTAGGCGTACAGTTCCTCTTTGTTGCTTTCGGAGCTACTGTTTTAGTGCCCCTCCTTGTGGGTTTAGACCCTTCGACAGCCCTGTTTACGGCCGGTATCGGCACGTTGATTTTTCATTTGGTGACGAAAGGGAAGGTGCCTATTTTTCTTGGTAGTAGTTTTGCCTTTATCGCTCCTATTATCAAGGCTACGGAGATGTATGGGCTGTCCGGTGCTCTTTCGGGTATGGTCGGTGTGGCTCTGGTTTATTATCTGATGAGTGCTTTGCTCAAGTGGCAGGGAGTACGTGTGATCCAACGTTTGTTTCCGCCTGTAGTCATCGGCCCTGTCATTATCCTGATCGGACTTTCGCTGGCCGGAGCCGGTGTGGATATGGCACAGTCCAACTGGGTACTGGCTACCATATCGCTTGCGACCGCTGTGCTGGTAACTATGTTGGCCCGAGGACTTTTCAAGCTGATTCCTATCTTCTGCGGTATAGCGGTGGGCTATGTGATAGCCGTTGTTTTCTATGAGGTCGATCTGAATCCTATTCGTGAGGCTGCATGGTTGAGCTTGCCTCAGTTCTCTTTCCCCAAGTTTTCTCTTCCTCCCATCCTCTTTATGCTGCCTGTGGCTATCGCTCCCGTGATAGAGCATATCGGTGATGTCTATGTGGTAAATACGGTCACGGGAAAAGATTTTGTAAAAGATCCGGGTCTGCATCGTACTCTCTTGGGCGATGGTCTGGCCTGTATGGTAGCAGGTCTGCTGGGAGGACCTCCCGTGACTACTTATTCGGAAGTAACCGGAGCCATGGCTCTGACTCGTGTGACGGATCCGATGGTGATTCGTATAGCCGCCCTGACGGGAATTGTCTTCTCTGCTGTTGGTAAGGTCAGTGCCTTGCTCAAATCCATCCCTCCTGCCGTTCTCGGTGGTATCATGCTGCTTCTCTTCGGTACGATAGCTTCGGCCGGTATTGCCAATCTGGTCAATCATAAAGTGGATATGAGTCGGACACGTAATATTATCATAGTGTCCATCACTCTTACGCTCGGTATTGGCGGAGCAGTCATTTCGTTCGGTGGATTTACGATGGCCGGTATCGGTTTGGCTGCCATAGTAGGGGTTGTGCTCAATCTGATTTTACCTCAGGAGCGGGAGTAAGTTATTCTCCAACCGATCTTACCGATGTCTTTTCTCTCCTCTTCATTCCTGTCCGTCAGTGATAGAGTACGCTTGCAGGCATTGCGCTGCGTTCGCTATCTGCTGCATCGTGGAGGACACCATGTTCACTCTCCCTATGTATTTCACCTACTGACACGGGTGGTGGAGGAAAAGACACCGTACTACAGTTTTGACCGTCTTGCATCGGAGACAAAAGAACTTCGGGAGTCAGCCGATTATCGGGGGATTCGCCGTCGCAAGGTATTGGAGCTGATCTTTCGCCTGACGATCTTCAGTAAGGCAAAGCGAGCAATATGCATTTCTACGGGCGATTCCGTTCTGCCGAAATATCTCTCTGCTGCACGACCGGAAATAGAGCTTTTGGCTGAAGATGGCGACAGGTTGATAACGGACTCGAAGCAGGCGGATCCGCTCCTTCTCGTAGTGGAAAGGGATGCTCCTCTGTCTGCTTCTATTCGGCAATGTTTGTCCGGCTCTTTGCCGGATGGCTCTATGGCAGTTTTGTATTGTCCTCGTCGTCGTGGAGAGGTTTTTCGCCTATGGCAAGAGCTTGACAAGAATCCTGCTGCACGGGTTTCGATCGATACGGGCGAATTGCTGATTGTAATTTTTCATCGTGGACTGAACAAGCGGAGCTATAAAGCGTTTCTATAAATAATAAAACGATAGAAGCGATATGTCTAAAAGTATGATATACACCCGCACGGGTGACAAAGGAACGACCAGCTTGGTCGGAGGAGAACGCGTACCCAAATACCACCAAAGGCTTGAGTGCTACGGCACGATAGACGAATTGAACTCATTTATCGGCCTGCTGATGAGTGAGGATTTGCCGGAAGAGGATCGGGATTTTCTGCGTACCATACAGCACAAGCTTTTCACCGTCGGATCCTATCTGGCCACAAATCAGGAAAACAGAGAGCTGATGGTGGAGAGCCGTGTGCATCCCGAAACGATAGAACGCGTGGAGCGAGAGATCGATCGACTGGATGATGCCATCCCCAAGATGACGGCTTTCATCTTGCCCGGAGGCAGCCGTTCTACCTCTTTGGCACACGTTTGCCGTACGGTATGCCGGCGAGCCGAACGTCATATATACCGCTTGAGTGAAGAGGCACTGGTTGAGGAACCCGTGATGCGCTATATCAATCGTCTGAGCGATTATTTCTTTGCTCTGGCTCGAAAAGAGGTTTGGCGTACGACCGGAGGTGAAATTATTTGGGATAAGACCTGCGATTGAGAAAAAAACTGTAGAATCGATTTGGAAGCTTAATAAGAAGGAGTGAGAAAAGGCTTCGGATATTAGGTTTAGTCAGAAAAATCTTTTTTTATCTTTGCTGCTTACAAAATCGGAAGAAATCCCATCCTAATGTCGGCATCGGCTGTCATGAATATGCGCTCTTCTTTCATCGATCCGATTATATCAGAACAAAAACAAATGATTGCTTTCCAAGCCCTGCAAGCCATCTCTCCGATAGATGGCCGGTATCGCAACAAAGTAGAAGCACTTAGTCGCTATTTTTCAGAGGAATCTCTAATTCGCTATCGTGTAAAGGTGGAGGTGGAATACTTCATTGCCCTTTGCAATGAATTGCCTTCGCTAAAAGGTGTCTGTCCTCCGTCTTTAGAGGAAGAGTTGCGTCGTATATACCAAGATTTCAGCGAGACGGATGCCGTACGTGTAAAGGAGATAGAGGCGGTAACGAATCATGATGTCAAGGCAGTGGAGTATTTCCTCAAAGAGCGGTTCGAGGCCATGGGGATACAAGATGCCAAAGAATTTATCCACTTCGGTCTGACCTCGCAGGATATAAACAATACGGCTTTCCCGATGATGATACGCGAGGCAATGACCGAGGTTTACATGCCCGCTTTGCAGGAGTTGGTGGAGCAGCTTCATGCTTATGCTCTTCAGTGGAAAGATGTCCCGATGCTGGCCAAAACACATGGACAACCGGCATCGCCCACTCGCTTAGGAAAGGAAATAGAAGTATTCGTCTATCGCTTGCGTAAGCAGATCGGCCTGTTGCTGGCAGTACCTCATTCAGCCAAATTCGGTGGTGCTACGGGCAATTTCAATGCCCATCATGTGGCTTATCCTGAGCATAACTGGAGCGATTTTGGCCGTCGGTTCGTAACTTCTCTCGGGCTTGAAAGAGAAGAACTCACTACACAAATATCCAACTACGACAACATGGCAGCCTTATTTGATGCCTGCTGTCGAATCAATGTGATACTGATCGACCTCTGCCGTGATTTCTGGCAGTATATTTCGATGGAGTACTTCAAACAGAAGATCAAGGCCGGTGAGGTCGGTTCTTCTGCCATGCCCCACAAAGTGAATCCTATCGACTATGAAAATGCCGAAGGCAATCTGGGTATTGCGAATGCCATATTTGAGCATTTGTCACGCAAATTGCCTATTTCACGCTTGCAACGGGACCTGACGGATTCCACCGTACTCCGTAACGTGGGTACTCCTTTGGCGCATTCTCTCATAGCAGTCACGAGCATAGCCAAAGGGCTTTGCAAACTGCTTCTCAACGAAGCTGCTCTTGATCGGGATTTGCAGAACAACTATGCCGTGGTGGCTGAGGCCATACAAACTATTCTTCGCAGAGAAGGGTATCCCAATCCATATGAAACATTGAAGGCTCTGACGCGTACGAATGAGGCGGTGACAGCCGAATCTATTGCACGTTTTATCGAAGCATTGGATATTGATGAAGCCGTGAAGGAGGAAATGCGCCGCATATCTCCTTCTAATTACGTGGGAATCTGAAATTTTCATATTTTCGTAACCCAAAGAGTCAAAAAGACAAATTCATAGTTTGCAACCGTGAGGTTGTATGTGTAAAATCTAAGCAATAATCTATCAAAGATGACAACTGAAGAACGCGATATTTTCGCAGATACGAGCAAGGATGATATTTCTCCTTCGGAAAAGCACATAGAAAAACCTACGCCTTTCCGTTCGTCAAGAATGAGTTCAGGGGGAGGCTTCAGACCTACTCCCAGAGTAGGGGCTACATCCAAACCCGAGCCGACTGATCAATTGCAACAGCGTAAACGAAGAGTACGTATCGGTGAGCAGCAGAGTAGCCGACCACAATCGTACAGACGTGATGATTTCTCCGGAGGGGAGGGAAATAACCGCTCTGAAGCTCCTTCGTACAATAATCGATATGGTCGGGACGGGCAGCGTACGACTTATCCGGCTTCATACCGCCAAAATGAAGAGCGTGGGCAGAGACGCGACAGGCATTTTGAGAAAGAATACGATGCCAATCGTGCTATGGATAGCGAGCGTATGCGTGGATCGGGATCATCCTATCCCCGTCAGTTTCGGGATACGGAAAGGTCGATGTATTCGGGTGGCAATAGAACACTGACACTTCCACAGCAAAAGAAGAAAAAGAAACAGCCGAAAGCTCTGATCGTGCCTGTAAAGTATCGTGAGGTATTAGCTGATCCGAATGAGCCGATCAGGCTGAACAAGTTCCTGAGCAATGCCGGTGTTTGCTCGCGAAGGGAAGCGGATCTACTGATCGAAAAGGGAGAGATCACGGTCAATGGAGAAGTCGTGACCGAACTCGGCAGAAGAATTACACGTCAGGATGAGGTAATCTACAAGGATAAGAGAGTGGAAATAGAGAGCAAGGTCTATGTACTGCTCAATAAGCCTAAAAATTGTGTTACTACCTCCGACGATCCCGAATGCCGTACTACGGTAATGGATATAGTGCGATACGCCTGTCCTGAAAGAATATATCCGGTAGGTCGTTTGGATAGAAATACTACAGGTGTGCTCCTGATTACTAATGATGGCGATCTTGCCTCTAAGCTGACCCATCCGTCTTTCAAGAAGAAGAAGATCTACCACGTGTGGCTCAACAAGGATGTAAGCATTGAAGACATGCAGAAAATAGCCGATGGGGTGGAGTTGGATGATGGTGAGATACATGCCGATGCCATCAGTTATGTAAAAGAAGACGATCTTTCGCAGGTAGGAATAGAGATTCATAGCGGACGGAATCGTATTGTGCGCCGTTTGTTTGAGCATCTTGGCTATCGCGTTGTCAAACTGGATCGCGTTTATTTTGCCGGACTGACCAAGAAGAATCTGCCCCGTGGAAAATGGCGCTATCTGAATGAGCAGGAGGTGAATAATCTTAGAATGGGAGCTTTCGAATAATATAAACATAAATAATGAATAGTATTATACAATGGATAAGAAGATGAAAAGAACTAGAATCGCAGACGCCCTCCATGGAGAGCTGGTCGGCCGAGAAATCAACATCAAAGGATGGGTACGCACCAAGCGCGGCAACAAGGCTGTGAATTTTATCGCTCTCAATGATGGTTCTACGATTCATAATATGCAGATCGTAGCAGATCTTGCTTCCTTCGATGCTGCACAGATGTCTCAGATTACCACGGGTGCTTGCATCGGTGTTATAGGCACTTTGGTCGAATCTCAAGGAGCAGGCCAGTCCGTGGAGGTACAAGCGTCAGCTATTGAGATTTATGGTACGGCTGATCCGGCTACTTATCCGCTACAGAAGAAAGGCCATACGTTGGAGTTTTTGAGAGAGATTGCACATTTGCGCCCACGCACCAATACTTTCAGTGCCATCTATCGTATCCGACACCATATGGCTATCGCCATTCATACCTTTTTTCATAACAAAGGGTATTATTACTTCCACGCACCTCTTATTACGGCCAGTGACTGTGAAGGAGCCGGACAGATGTTTCAGGTGACAACGCTGAACCCTGATTCTCTCCCTCGAACGGAAGAGGGGCAAGTGGACTATCGTAAAGATTTCTTCGGCCGTCATACCTCATTGACCGTTTCAGGACAATTGGAGGGTGAAATGGCTGCTATGGCTTTGGGGGGTATTTATACTTTCGGCCCCACGTTCCGTGCAGAAAATTCCAATACACCGCGTCACTTGGCTGAGTTCTGGATGATCGAACCGGAAGTCGCATTCCTTGAGATAGAGGATAATATGGACTTGGCGGAAGAGTTCATCAAATATTGCGTACAGTGGGCTTTGGATAAATGTATGGATGACATCAGTTTCCTTTCTGAACACTTTGACAAAGAGCTGATCGATCGTCTCAAGTTTGTACTCGAAAAACCATTTGTTCGTTTGGCCTATACGGAAGGTATTCGTATTCTGGAAGAAGCCGTCAAGAATGGTGTAAAATTTGAATTCCCTATCTATTGGGGGGCAGATTTGGCCAGCGAACACGAGCGTTATCTGGTTGAGGTGCATTTCAAGACACCGGTTATCATGACGGACTACCCCAAAGAGATCAAGAGTTTCTACATGAAGCTGAATGATGATGGAAAGACTGTCCGTGGTATGGATGTACTTTTCCCGAAGATCGGAGAAATCATCGGTGGCTCCGAGCGTGAAGCCGACTACGACAAATTGATAGCTCGTGCTAATGAAATGGGAGTGCCCGAGAAAGATATTTGGTGGTATCTCGACTCCCGTCGTTATGGTACTGCACCGCATAGCGGCTTTGGTTTGGGCTTCGAACGCCTGCTGCTATTTGTAACGGGAATGAGTAATATCCGAGATGTAATTCCTTTCCCACGGACGCCGAACAACGCGGAGTTTTAGAGAAGACTGTTCAAAAAAAGTATAGACAAAAGGGTGTGCCGTTGTGGCATGCCCTTTTGCTTTTTGTCATAAGCTTTTTGCTGATTAGGATTCTGTTTGTTTCGACAAAAAATGGTGAAATCATATTCATGGAGGAGATTTTTCAGATTGTTTTTCGTCGAATTTGTTTCTAAAAGCAAGATTATTCACAAGAAAGCGTTTATTTTGCAACTTGTTATAAAAACCTTATGCGATCAGTCCTGAAGAGAGTATTCTGTCTTTTTGCTTTATGAAGATAGAGCCGTCTATAGAGTATATATTGTTTTATTTTTTTCTTTGGACAGAACAATTAAACGTAAATTTTCGTTCTTATAGAGTGGGGATATAACAGAATAGAACATTTGAGGCGAAAAAAGAGCATGCGCACCACCAATCTCCAGTAAACTGGAGCTTCTTTTGTAGCCCATTAATATAAAAACAACTATTTTTTGGAGGAGAAGAAGATGGAAGAAAAAACAAGAATCTTTCTCTGTGAGGACGATAGTAATATCGGACCGCTCTTGAAAGAATTTCTCGAGACGAAAGATTACATCGTCGATCTTTATGGTGATGGAGAAGAGGGTTATTCCAACTACGTCAAGAATTCGTATGACATTTGTGTGCTCGACATCATGATGCCGCGTAAGGATGGCATCACGTTGGCACAGGATATACGGTTGATCGATCCGGATATGCCCATTATTTTCCTTAGTGCTAAAGCGAAGAAAGAAGATATTATCGAAGGATTCAAAATCGGAGCTGACGATTATGTCACCAAACCTTTCAGTATGGAAGAGTTGGCTATGCGTATCGAAGCCGTACTGCGACGCTCTGGTGCACGTTCGAACAAGTATATGCTCTACTACCGTATCGGTAAGTACTTGTTCGATACTCAGAAGCAAACCATCGCGATCGATGATCAGGTGACTCGATTGACTACCAAAGAAAACGAGCTGTTGGCCTTGCTTTGTGCCAATGCTAATGAAACCCTTGAGCGTAACTATGCCCTGAAGACGATATGGGCGGATGACAACTATTTCAATGCAAGAAGCATGGATGTTTATGTCACGAAGTTGCGCAAGCTCTTGAAAGGTGATTCTCAAATCGAGATCAAGAATATTCACGGAAAGGGCTATAAGCTGGTGACTCCGCTCAAAGAGAAGGAGTTACAAGAGGAGCTGATCAAAGAGGTCTAAAGAGCAACTTTCCGCCCCCTCTCAGTCTGGAAAGAGAATGAGGCTGTGCAGTATCCTGCTGTGCAGCCTTATCTATTCCTGATACATATTATTAGTACTAAAAACAATGCTTCGATTTTCTGACTTAAAGTCTTTCTCCGATGCAGATCGATCTGCAGTTATCCGATATGTATGGGAGCTGTACACGACTTCGTTTCCTGCAGAGGAGAGACGCTCGTATGACAATTTCTTACGTACGGTTCTTTCAGACCCATCTTGCAGCCTCTTTCTGATCGGGGAGCGTGATGTAGCGGAAGAGGCCAAAGGTTTTATCATTAGCTGGACTTTGTCGCCCGAATTGTCTTTTATCGAGCATTTTGCCATCGCTCCCGAATGGAGAAATCGTAATATAGGGCAGACTGCCATAGAAATGATGACAGCATTGGCTCTGTCCTCGGATTCATGTGTACTGCTGGAAGCTGAGCCTCCCCTGACGGAGATTGCCAGAAGACGAATAGGCTTTTATGAAAGAGCCGGATTCGAAATTATTGATGCCGACTATACACAGCCTCCGTATGAAGAGGACGGTAGGGGAGTGCCGCTGTATTTGATGGCTTATAATAAGGGAGAGATTGACGCGAAGAGTGCAACGAAATTGTTGTATGGAACGGTCTATAATTGTCCCCGTTAATCAGCCTTTGGCAAACGCACCGATTCTCCTGTAGAAATAGCGGAGGGAAATTATCCTTTCCAGTGCCGTCCCTGTATGATATTGCGTTCTTGAATGCGACGACGGATCAGGTGTGTGAACTCATGATTCTTCAATCCCCATTTCGGCATCAGGAGAAGTTCGGCCGGAGACTGTGATACGAAACGTTCAAGCACAATATCAGGACGCAGGCGTTCGATGAAATCAAGACACAGGTCGATATATTCCTCCTCGGAGTAAAAATGAAAGTCTGAGGGATTCTCTGCGTATTCTTTGGCCATGGCCGTACCTCGGATGATTTGCAGTTGATGCAACTTCAGCGTGGTCACGGGCAATGCCGATACCTCGTCAGCGTGCCTGAGTATATCCACCCTGCTTTCCCCCGGTAGTCCGAGGATCAGATGCACACCTACCGGCAATCCCGCCTTAGCCGTTCGCTCGATAGCTGCCATACTATCCGACCAGAGGTGTCCGCGATTCACCCGCCGGAGAGTGCTGTCCAGCGTACTCTCTACACCATATTCCACGAGAACAAATACTCTTTCCGACAAATCCTTCAAGTAGGACAAAAGGGAATCCGGCATGCAATCCGGTCGGGTACCTATAATAATGCCTACTACATTGGGGTAGTTCAGGGCTTCTTCGTACTTGCGGATGATCTCGGCTTGCTCTCCATAAGTATTGGTATAGGCTTGGAAATAGGCCAGGTATTTCATCTGAGGATACTTCCGAGCGAAGAAAGCTATCCCGTCTCTTAGCTGTTCCGACACGGAGTGGTGTCTCATGGCGAAGGCAGGACTGAAGGTCTGATTGTTGCAATAGGTACAGCCACCCCATCCTTTCAGTCCGTCTCGGTTGGGACAGGTGAAGCCTGCGTTGAGGGTAATCTTCTGTACCTTATAGAGTGGAAATACCTGCCGGAGGTAGTCGCCGAACTCTCTGTATCCTTGGCTTGGAGCTGTCATCATTAGACCAAAGATAGCGGATATTTTACCCTATTGATACAAAGCCATGCCAACCCATTCTCTTTTCACCGCGCTCTTTGCTGTAAACGAATTGGTGTAGGAGGCGAATCTCTATTTTCAGGCCGACAAATTCCAATAGATTATTCCCTTATGAAGAAAAAGCTGTTTGCCATTTGCCTCTCTTTGATCGGTTTTCTGCCCTGTATGCAGGCTTCCACGGTTCATACCGAAGCGATCGAAAAAGAAACGGATAGTTTGTATTCACACATCTTGGATAAAGTGGTTGTCCTCTCTACCGGTACATTCATCAAGGAGACCAACGCTCTGATGAAGCTACCGGGGGCATATTCCATCCTGAACACCCGTCTTCTGGAGCAGTCCCGCATCACGTCCATTCCTGCATTGACGAGCTATGTGCCCAATCTTTATATACCCGAATACGGCTCCAAAATGTCGTCAGCCATGTATTTAAGAGGGGTAGGGGCTCGCAGTAGCGGACAGACCATTGGTATATATGTGGATGGAGTGCCGTATTTGAATAGAAGTTCCTTCAACTTCGAGTTGGCCGACGTGCAGGGAGTACAGATCCTTCGTGGCCCTCAGGGTACTCTGTATGGCAGAAATGCCATGGCCGGCGTGATCAACGTCCATACCCGATCCCCGTTTGCCCCCAAGCGAACCGAGCTGACAGGCGGTGCAGGGAGGAATGGCTTCTACAACTTCAAGGCCAAAGGCAATCTGCACATCTCGGAACGTATGGCCTTGGCTTATGCCGCCTATGCGGACAAAGCGGACGGCTACAATCGTAACGACTTCACCGGCAAATGGGCTGACAGGGAGAGCAATATCGGCGGACGTCTGAAGTTGGAAATGCACCTGGACGAAACCCTGCAAATGTCGCTTGGCGCGGATTATGACTTCGGCGATCAGGCCGCATTTCCTTATCGCAAATATGACGAAAACACGGGCGTGCTACACCCCGTAGACTATAATGACGAAGGACACTACCGCCGGCATATACTGACGTTGCGATTCCTGCTGAATAAAAAGTTTGTCCCCTTCACCATCAGTTCCGCCACGGGCTTCCAGTACTTGAATGATGAGATGAACATGGATCAGGACTATACCCGGCTCGATTTGTTTGCCATTACACAGCGACAAAAGAACCATAGCCTGACGCAGGAATTTGCCCTGCGGGACAATTCTTCGGGTCGCTATCATTGGAGTGCCGGCCTGTTCGGATTCTATGATTACAATTCGCTCGACGTTCCTATCCTCTTCAAGAAAGATGGCATCCGCACCATGTTGCAGACGCAGTTCGACAAACTCAATGCCATGCCTCAAATCCCTGTCATCCTCACGGCGGATATGTCGAGCGATCTCACCCTTCCCGGACACTTCGATCGGCCTACGCTCGGTACCGCCCTCTTCCACCAGTCCACGATAGACGACCTGTTCGTTCGCTCTCTTTCTGCCACCATCGGACTCAGGCTGGACTACGAATACCAGCGATTCGACTACTCCGAATCTGCTTCCTATCCGATATTCGTTACGGTGAAAGCCACCGGCCAAACCTATCCCCTCAGTGTGCCGAGTGTGATGGAGGGCAGGGAGTCGAAGGCCACGTGGGAACTACTACCCAAATTCTCGCTCAAATACGCTCCGTCGGCTGACCTGACTACTTACTTTTCGATGGCAAAAGGTTACAAAGCCGGAGGATACAACGAGCAGGTCTTTGCCGACCTCATCATGCAACAGCAGCAAAGTGATCTCATGTCCGCCGTCATGAACCAACCGCTCAAACCCGTGGTGGACAACGTGGAGCAGACGATCTCCTTCAAACCCGAATACAGCCACAGTTACGAACTCGGCTTGCACTGGAAGCCGCAGAAGCGGAAACTTGCCCTCGATGCCGCCCTCTTCCTTACCGACACGCGGGACCTCCAGCTCACCAGATTCGTGGACAACGGTACGGGGCGCATGATCGTCAATGCCGGACGCTCGCGCAGTATCGGCTTGGAGACTTCGCTCCAAGCCCTCATCATGCAGGGACTGACCGTTACGGCCAATTACGGCTTTGCCCGTGCCGAATTTGTCGATTACACCGTGGAAAAGAAAATAGGCGGACAAGTGGTTTCATTCGATTACAAAGGCAAACGCGTTCCTTTCATCCCCTTGCATACCTATGCCTTGGTGCTCCATTACGATAGGGCCTTCTCCGGCTCGCTTATCGATCGTCTCTTCTGTACGGTGGATTTCAATGGAGCCGGCTCCATCTATTGGAAAGAGGACAATACCGTCCGCCAACCGCCCTATCTGATACTGAACGGACGCATCGGTATCGGCATGGGCATGGCTACCCTTTCGTTTTGGGGACGCAATTTGACGGATACGGACTACACCGTCTTTTATTTCGAATCTTTGGGCAATAAGTTCAAGCAGCAAGCCAAACCGCTGCGCTTCGGCCTCGAATGCACATTCACTCTGTAATTCTACTTTCATGTAGAACCGAGTTGTGTAAAATTGGATCGTTGATCCGATTTGAAGCAATTCAGACCGAGAAAATCGAATCTGACCGAAATCGTACACTCGGAAGAAATCGGAACTTCAGAAACCCTTTCGTAGTCTTAATCCTAAATTTATCGTAACATCATGCTTGATACCGCATCGGGAAAGAAAAAAACAGTGCCAAAATTTGGTGGTATCAAATAAAACGCTCATCTTTGCACCCGTCAAGAGACAAGGTGCCATAGCTCAGTTGGTAGAGCAAAGGACTGAAAATCCTTGTGTCCCCGGTTCGATTCCTGGTGGCACCACAATAAATCCTGAAAACCAAGGACCTACAAACCAAGTACACGAAAGTGTACAAGAAAACGCCCCGAAATACAGCATTTCGGGGCGTTTCTTTTATCATGTTGAACCTCTGTCAGGTATTTTCCTTTTTCTTTTTAGTAGCCTTTTGATTAGGCTCCTAATTGGGTTATGAAATAAGTATATCGAAACCGTAGGCAGGGTTACCTACGGCATTCTGAGTCTTGGTGTACTTCTTGTTCAGTAGGGTGCGGATACCTCGCCAATCAACACAAGCATTGATTTGGCGGAGAAAGGAGTGCTTCATCCGGTCGCGACGAACCTGAGTATATACTTGTAGAAAGCCGGGAGCTTGTTCGGTTGGTTTAGTTCCCATGTTGATACAGTTAATTATGTGTAAATATGCTATTTATCAGTGATGTATACAACAACCACAACCCCTAAAAGACGCAAAGTGCCGTGCAATGGTCTCTACTAATGAAAAAAACAGGGCAGACGTCTATCAATTAGCGTTGCCCTGTTTTTTTAGTCTTGTTTTAAAGAGGTTTCCGGTCTCTCTTACCACTGTAGGATGTGGTAGCTGATGCCCACGCCGAGGTAGGGGCCTACAGCAGGTACAATGTCTTTGCTTACGAGGTCGTAGCCCGGCATAAAGCCGATACCGGCCTGAATACCGAATCCCCATCTCTTGCGATTGCGATACTTCGTAATGGAGGGGTCGATAAAGCTGTTGAGCTTGCTGAATGTCACGTTTTCGTTCTTGCTGCGAGCGATGATCTGATAGTCTTTTGTGAAATAGACTTCGAGCGGAATGTCCAAGTTGTATGTGAATTGTTGCAGACGGATATTGTCCCGATGTATGCGAACGAGGCTGTTGGCATTGATGGTCTGATCGGAGAAGGGGATATTTACCAGACTGTCTAACGTGTATTCGATGATCTTGTCCTGATAAATGGTGTCCGTCACGACTACGCCTATATCGGAACCAGTCAGAATTTTCTTTTGCAGTTTCTTTTGCAATGACCGGATATTCTCATACATCTCATTGTTCAGTTCTCTCAATTCGCTGATAGTGGCGATAAACGATTTCTTTTCCGCATAGAGATTTCCATTGGCATCTTTGAGGTAACGAATGGAGTCCAATGCTGCTTCCACATTGTGCTGAGCGATCCGCAGCTTGTTACGTACATTTCTATTCCACAAGAAAGAAGTGATAAGCAGTATGGCGAGTACTGCGATGATTGATCCGATGATAATGTTCTTTTTGTTCATATCCTATTCCGTTTAGTTGATTAATAATAGTTATCGAATTCTGAATGAAAAATTTCGTTTAGGAGATGTCAAAATAATTTTCAGAGCAGTGGCTGTATCCGAAGTGAATCAGGCAATGATTATCACCATCAGTAGCAAATGATACCGGATAAGACAAAATCTACAACTTAATTTGTCCATAAGCTTGCTAATATCGGTTCCTTTTACGCAAATCTGATAAAAAATAATGTGAAAAGCAATTTTTTGTTGAATAAATTTATTCATTGTAAATCCCGGGGCTTGAGTAGCCGGCTTGGGGAGGAATCCCTTTGCAATTCATCATCATGGATTTCCTTCAATCTCCGGTGTAGGACGCCTCATAATCAAAGACATCATGGTGAGTGCAGGTGGTCTTGCCTCGTTGTATGGGATGTTCGGTACTATAATATGTTAGGGCCGAATAGATCGAATACGAACGACAGTGGGCTGTGCCGCAATGAACTTTCGCTACAGCCCTTTTTGAATTTGACAAAGGTGCCGACAGGGGAAATTCTATTTACTCTATAGCTACCGCTACGTGCTGAATAAGTCGGTAGCCGGAGTTGTCAAGGAGCAAATGATATTTATATTTGTTTGTATAAAAGGGGGAACCGATTAGGGAAAATAGACGTCAGAATCTCGATCTTCTTTGGAGTGCATCCAATGTTGCAGATTCTGAATTCAATATCGAACAAAATGGCAACGACGTATAGTATTACCGAAATGTTCGGCCGGAATTTGGCCGAATTATTATCAGATAAGATTATGATTGTATATCCCGATTTCGATCGGGATAGCTTCGTCCAAAGTGTTGAAAATCATGTCGTCGGGAAAACATATACCCGGCGAATCTCCATCTTCGCCTCACTGTTGAAAGAGCATCTTCCGGAAGATTATGAGAGGGCTTTATCCGTTTTGACAGGTATTTTGGGAGAAGAAAACCCTAACGAAACGGGAATGTTTACCCATTACTATTGGATCATGCCTATCGGGAAATTTATTCAGGAATACGGTCTCGACCACTTTGAGCTTTCCATCAATGCAATCGAAGAGGTAACCAAAAGAAATACAGGTGAATATGCTATTCGTCCCTACATTCGGAAGTATCCGGCCGAAACCCTGAAGAAGATGCAGCGATGGGCTGTGTCTCCTAATTTTCATCTGCGGAGACTGGCAAGCGAGGGCCTACGTCCCAAGTTGCCTTGGGCAACCAAATTGGACACTTTCATCAACAATCCCGAACCGGTCTTCCAAATATTGGAGCTTTTGAAAGAGGACGAGATTTTGTTCGTCAAAAAATCAGTGGCCAACCACCTCACGGATTGGCTGAAAGTGAATAAGGAAGCGGTAAAACCTATTATAAATAGATGGAGGGCCTCACAGAACAAGCATACGCAGTGGATCGTAAAGCGAGCTACTCGAAAAATTGATGTTTGATAAATCCTATTCCTTTCTTACGGACACATATATCGAAGAAGTCTTCAGTAGGGAATATCGGTTTGGACTCATTCCTGATAAACACCCGTGGGAAAGCAGATCATAAGCCCGATAAGGTGATATTGAAAGGGGGTGAGATCCAATATTTAATCTATTCGAATCGTATCGTGACGAGATAGTAATGGGGGATGCTAAAGTGTTCTCCTAACTTTTCGGGTGCAACACCCGATTGTACCACTTCGCAGTATGATCCGGAACCGTCTTCATGAATTGTGGGAGTAATAATGGCAAAAATCGTATTTCTTTTATCGAGATCGACCGTTAATTCTTTTTCTTCACCGAAAAAATCTTTTACAGCATATTTGTCCGGATCATAGGGCAAGGTGGAGTAGAACTTTTGGCTTGCAAATTTTGCTCCTCTAATATAAGTTTTTAGTTTCCCTTCATTGATTTTGAAGAAAAACTTGATCGATTCATGCTCGGATTTGATCCGAAAATAGTCTGTTTCAGTACCGTCAAACAGGGTAGAGGTATTCACCCGTTTCCCTTCTTTGTATTCTTCCAAATCTATTATATAAGATTTTCCTTTCAGTAGTTTTCCTTGAAAGGTCAGCTTTTCGACATAAATGTTTTCAAAGTCGATTATATCTTGAATCTCTTCATTTCCAATTCCGTAATGGCTTGTTACTTTGACCATTTCTTGTGCCGACAGCTGTTGTGATATTGTGAAAAATAACAGCAAGAAACTGATTTTTAATTTCATATATTGCTCTTATTAAAATAGGGGATAGTCGCTAATCAAACTCTTTTCTATGATAGTGTAGCACTATACATTGTTATTTTGTTTTCATAAAGTAGCGTTTTGTTTGTTCATATCTTATTGATTTTAACTGTTAAGAAACAAATAATTCGCTGCTTTTCAAGCATAATATCCACGTTCTTTGGGCGTTTACCACTAATCAGAAAACAAATTCATTGGCCTTTTCTTACGTCGAACTGGCGTTTTTAAGAGATAACTATTTACTCAGATTGGACTGCAAGGGATTGTTTCTGAAAATACTAAGATGTCTTTTAAAGATTGAGATAGAGGCAATCTGTTTTTAGATCATGCAGATCTTTGAACTGTTCTTGCGTCATAAAGCTTTGTAGCCCAAGTTTAAATGTTCCTCCTTGAGAATAGTTTATGTCAATATGATACTTAGGGTGTAGATTCCCATTTTCATTTTGGGGATCATGATCATAGCGCACATATGCTGGCTCATACTGAAGGAGCTCTTCTATTAAAGCTATACCTATTTTTTGTTGCTCACTGCTTGGATAAGGTTTTTCCTCCGTTAGATAGTCATACCATAAGTCTCCGAACGATATCCATTTGTTTTGGTCAATTGATACACCATTAAGGACTTCTCTCACTGCTGAGAGCTCTCTATAACTTATTTCTTGCCCATTTCTACTATAAATTGAAATAGACCCTTCTTCTCCCTCCTCAATACAGAAGGGATAGAAAATGCTTGTATATTTATTGGAACTATAAAATACGAAAAGACGAACCATTTTGTCAATAACCACACGCACACATGGTGGGTCCTGAATACAAGGATTCCTTCCTAACAGACATTCCGTCGCTTCAACGATTAAATGAATGTAGTCTATTTGAGAGCGAATAGACCTTTCTAATAGCCTCTCTTTCATATAACCAGGAATCCTACTGCTGAAAGACTTCATCACACATACTTTTTATTGGCATCAACCCATTCATCGATCTTACTGTCTTCCCACTTCTCGACTCCTCTAAGTTCACCAAGCATCTTTCTCAAACTTTCTTGTGCAGAAATCGGGATTCGATGAGCTTCAAATATGTTTTTTAGTCTATCATACAAAGATAGACGACGGATACTATCTTTAAATCGAGTCTGTATTTGCTCCTTCTCTGCACTACTTGGCTCTTTGATGACCATCTCTTTATGGAGATGTATTTGATCCCATCCATCCTTCATCTCTGAGCAGAGTGTTGTCTGGGTGATGAGATAAGATTGAATAAATGATCTAGTAAGCATCGTATATAAGGCATTACGATAAATAATGCTATTTCTTATTTCCCTAGTAACGCAGATGACAAAAGGGAATTCTAACCCCTTAACATTATTTCGATTACTTATCAAAAGTTTGTGAGGCTCTCTTTGTTTGGACTCATAAGCCTTATTTACCTTCCATCCAAAGGTGTCATAAACTTCGGCTTCTATAGAAGATGCCAGTCCATAGATATACTGCTCTGTATCAAGAAATATTATCCCTATGTCTTCTGGAAGTACTGTTGGGTGTTCTCCTTTAATCTCTTTAATAATATCCACAATAGCTGAAGAAAAATCTCTGTCCACTTGTTTCATACGGACACTCTCAAAAGAATCATCCAAATCTTCGAACCTCCTAATCGGCTCTCTTGTAAGACGATACTCACCATTAACTACAGAGACTTCATAGCCACAATCCTCCCATTCTTTCTTTTCTAACCATCTAAGCTTGTGTTGCTCAAACAATCCCATTCCTAATGCATGGGCAAACATTAGAGTTTTAGGGTCTGTTCGATAGCACTTTCCAAGTAAGAAGTCTGGAGTAATATCTCTTGATATATTTTCATCGAATATACTTTGAAAT
The DNA here is from genome assembly GCF_000765945.1 of Porphyromonas gulae. Lineage (NCBI taxonomy): Bacteria > Pseudomonadati > Bacteroidota > Bacteroidia > Bacteroidales > Porphyromonadaceae > Porphyromonas > Porphyromonas gulae. Next base: position 179,795 of record NZ_JRAT01000002.1, on the reverse strand, counting down.
ATATCTCCTGCCACATACACGGTCTTCTCTGTAACGGTCTCACAAAGTTCTATGAACTGAGAGGGAAAATCTTGACTCTCATCTACAAACATGTAAGTAAAGGCATAAAGCTGCTCCTCTTTTTGTGTGATTTGTTCTTTCGCCAATTTACAAGCACTCTCAAAAGACATTGATCTAAGCGAATAAAATGGAAGGCCATAAAATTCACATATGTATCGATATGCTCCCGAGTTTTCATCACGAGCACTCCCCCAAGCATTGACACACCATAGCCGCTTCCCCCACTCTATCTGTTGCTCAACCTTCATGAAGTTGAAAAACTGAGGAATCCTTGTACTTATTTCTGTTGCAAGAATCTTGTTATGGCATGTGAAACAAATTTTAGCATTCTCGTCTTCGGTATAAAGTTCTTTTAGTTTGTGAAGAAGCAATTCTGTTTTTCCCGTCCCTGATAATCCTTGTATCCGAATCGTTTTTTTCATTGGAGTTTCATATATGAATCTCGTTTGATCTGCATCAAATAATTGTATCTTTTGTTTAACCTTGTCTAAGGTTGTCTCAGGTACATTACTTTTAACTCTTTCAATATCATTGATACTACCGATCAAAAGAGAAATCAGGAGGTCAACATCTTTTATATCAGATGGATCATTCAAAGAAAGGTCATCCCAAAATTGAATCACATCCGTTATAGGGGCTTCATGTACAGAAATTAGACGATACTTCCAAACTCTGGGCCTTCCCAAAGCCTCCTTATAATCGTATCTATCTGAAATATATCCGATATCCTCGATAATATCTTCCACATGCTCATTGAATTGCTCTGACTCTGCTTCAGGAATCTTGAGAATCGCAATGCGATGCTTGGGCCTGAGAACAATTAAGGCCATCCCCTTTGGATAATTATCATATTTCTTTTGTTCCGCCAAGGGTCTATCCAGCACATATATCAGAGCCTTGTTGGTAGTCGCATATTCCTCAAGTTGAGCGACAAACTCAGGCTTATTGACATCTAACTGAAGCTGTAAGTAAAAATAGTTACTCATTATCTGTGATATTTTATGGATGAAAAAGCTAAAAAGACTATGCAGACATTGATGTGGCAAAGATAATCATTCGATCAATCCAGAACCATGCATCCTAAATTTCAGATCCAAGTATTTAGCATCAAAGGTATATTGTACTTGATACCTGAATATGTACGCACGCGAATTGAGCTTGTCAGTCAGTACCATTACTCGAGAGATTAAGCGTAACAGAACAGCATCTCACAAAGTCTACAATCCATGCTTTGCCCAAGAGCTAGCCGATGGGCACAAAGACCAAGTGCACCACAAGAAGCGTGTCCCGGAGCACCTGAAGAGGAGGACTCTAACCCTTCTAAAGGAGAAGCAATGGTCTCCTATGCAAATCTCAGGATTCTTCAATCTAGAGGGTAAAAGGCTCTCTCACGAAATGATATACAAGTAGATTCGTGCAGATAAGGACAACAAAGGCTGCCTCTATAAGCATTGTCGTCATAAGCTTAAACATCGTTCTCGTCCTGTTGGTAGAGCATGTAATATTCCAGGAAGATTTAGCATTTACGAAAAGCCAGAAGAGGCTAATGGAGAGAGAGCGTATTGGAGATACGCATTGCGAATTTATAGAGTTTCCGGGAAAAATCACCCTCCGGTACGATTTCTTTTGTGGGAAGATGGTAGAAGGCAAAAATGTATGTCGCAGTCAAAAATGACATCCTACAGAAAATATGAAATAAGTGGTTGATTCATAGCACTTTGTGTATTGACCAAAGAAAGCTCAAAATACTCCTGAAGCAAACTATATAGTTTGGTCAAACTAAACTATATACTTTGGTGAAACTAAACTATATAGTTTGGTGCAACCGAACTATATACTTTGGTCGAACCAAACTATATACTTTGATAAAGCCAAACTATATACTTTGGTTTGGCCATGGTTTTCAGTCTCTGTGTCAATGTCCAAAAAGGAGTCGGGGAAACGATGCAATTTCTTCCTAAATGCCTATAACACAATCACTTTTATATTTTGTCATTGTGCTGATAGGGATCATTGGCTTTCGGCTTTTATTTGGGAAGATTGTCGGGATAGGGACAGGAGGAAAAATATCCGATGAGGACAAAAGAAAAAGGTGCAAACTGCATTGACTGCCGGTTTCCACCTTCTTTTTTGGTGGAGTATAGCGGACTCGAACCGCTCACCTCGACACTGCCAGTGTCGCGCTCTAGCCAGATGAGCTAATACCCCGTTGGTTTATTGCGCTGCAAAGATAAGGAGTTTTCTCTATTGACCAAATATCGCACTACCGTTCTTTGCCGAATGTAATGAACTTATTGGCAAGGAAATTGATAATGGTGAAAAAGGCCATTCCTATCAGGTGGTTGTAATACTTGTCGTAGGAGGTGGAGTATTCGTTGAGCCACATCAAAAGTCCGTATTGGAGTGCATAGCATATTACGAACATAAGGATGAAGGGTACGAATGTCTGCCTCCAAGAGGTCCGGCTCCGGAATGTCCATTTACGATTCCAAATGAAGCTATTGATGAGTCCTGCTATATAACCGATCAGATTGGCCGGTCCGTCTTTCATGCCGGCTACCTTGAGCAGCAGGAAGATTACAATCATGGAAATGAGCGTATTGGATACGCCTACGATACCATATTTAATTAGTTGCAGGAAGGTCGTTTTCTTCGGCATATTTCTTCAGGGCTACTTGGGCACCCTGTGGGGTAAGCAGTTGGGTATTGGTGATGATAAATGTAGTGGAAAGAAAGTGGCCGAACTGGTTGCATTCGGCTATGAAGGATGAGAAGAAGTTTCTCAGATCATAGTTGATCGGGACAAGGAAGGTCAGGAGCAGATAGTTGCTGTGCATCTCCAGCCGTTCTATTTCTCCGGATGCTTTGCCGATACGGTATAGCAACTCCTTCTCTATCAGTTCTTCCTGATAGCGTTCGAAGTCTTGCAATTTGTCCGTATGGAGAAAGGCCATGAAGCGCATCATGCCATCATGGCCGCCCAGACCACTGGTTATGACCAGTTGCTTCTCATCTACCAGATCGGACAGGATACCTATGCGAGCTTCCAGCTGGGCCATCAAAGCCCAAGGCCTCATCGAATCGGGAGCGGATTCGAGATAGCGTTCGATAATCCTGAATACTGTGATATTGCCTGTGATGGCAAGGCGGAGCAGAGTCATTTTCTTGATGTCGTCCGAAAGTATAGGATCGAACAATAGCTGCTCTGCATCTTGGACTTCGTTCTCGCTAAGCTGTATGCCACGTCTGCGCATCTCTGCCGACAAACGGAAATAAGAGGCTTGCAATTCTATCGGTATATGCTCATCAAGCTGATGGACGTGTTTGAGAGCTTCTTCCGACAGGCCTTCGAGCGGTGATTGCTGTCTTTCTTCTTCCATGAGGATTGAGGGGCGAATGTTATACTGTAGCCGTAACCTGTTTAGAAGATGCTTATGGACTTGATCGCCATATTCGATACATCAACTGTCCGGCGTGAGCAATGATAGGCAAAGATTAGACAATATGCAAGACAAAACGGTACGACAAGAGAAGAATACGATTCTTCTATCTGTCGAAGAGTAGCGGATGTACCGTGGGCCGGCTTTCGGCCAAGCACCCTTTTGCATAAGCCAGGCATCCATTGACAAAAGTGTATGCGACGCTGTGACTGAAGGTGAAGCCTTCGAAAGGAGACCATCCGCAGAGGCTAAGTATATTATCGGCAGATACGGTGAGAGGAGATGACGGATCCACAAGTACCAGATCGGCATAGTAGCCCGGACGAATGTAGCCCCTCTTCTCTATGGCGAAGAGAGTGGCCGGTATGTGAGAAGTCTTGCTTACTATTTCTTCGATGCTGAATATGCCTTGATGGCAGAGTTCGAGCAAGGCGAGCAAGGAGTGCTGCACGAGTGGTCCGCCGGATGCAGCCTGCAAGCAACTGCCTTCTTTTTCTCTTAGCAGATGCGGGGCATGATCCGTAGCTATAATATCGATGCCTCCATTGCGTACGGCTGCACGAAGAGCCTCCCTGTCCGATTCTTTTTTGATGGCCGGATTCCATTTGATCTTGTTGCCAAGTCTGTTGTAGTCGGCATCGCTGAACCACAAATGGTGTACGCAGACTTCCGACGTGATTCGCTTTTGTGCTGTGGGTATATCGTTGCGGAAGAGACTCAGCTCTTTCTCTGTCGAGAGATGCAAGATGTGCAGACGGGCATTCATCCTATCGGCCAGCTCCACCGCTTCTGCCGATGAGCGGTAACAAGCCTCTTCGCTACGGATGAGGGGGTGGAAATGTATGTCCAAATCATTCCCGTATTTGGCTTTGTAGTGCTCTTTGTTGGCTCGGATGATTTCCTCTTTTTCGCAGTGCGTGGCGATGAGCAGGTCGCATTCTCCGAATATTTTCTCCAGCGTATCCTTATTGTCCACAAGCATATTGCCGGTAGATGAACCGAGGAATAGCTTCAGACCGGGTACCAAATGTTTGTCCACCCGTTTGATCTCATCGATGTTGTCATTCGTGCCACCGAAGAAAAAGCCGTAGTTGGCCCATGCCGTATCTGCACCGATCTGCCTTTTCTCCAACAGTCGCTCCCACGTAGTGGTAGGAGGATTCGTATTGGGCATATCCATAAACGAAGTGACTCCCCCTGCTACTGCTGCCCGGCTTTCAGAGGCGATGGTAGCTTTGTGCGTCAGTCCCGGCTCGCGGAAATGAACTTGGTCGTCTATACATCCGGGGAATAGCCTCAGACCGCTACAGTCTATGACTTCATCGGCAGAGAGATTGTCATCCGCAGGTAGCTCTCCTTCGATAATACGGGAGATAAATGCGCCATCGATCATCACCGAACCGAGGAAGGTCCTTCCCTCGTTGGTGATAAGTGCGTTGCGAAGAAGAATTTTCATCTCTTTCGTACTATTTTCTTTTGGGAAATCCTTTGAATAAGTGCCAGTAGCGTAACTTGATTACGCCTGTGAAAGCTTCACCGAAAATGGAGGAGTTCATTTTCGACGTTCCCAAAACACGATTGACGAAAGTGATGGGAATCTCTTTCAGACGAAATCCGAGACAGTGGGCCGTGTATTTCATCTCGATTTGGAAAGCGTAGCCCTTGAAATGTACCGAATCAAGATCGATGGCTTCGAGAACTTCGCGGCGGTAGCAAACAAATCCGGCAGTCGTGTCGCATATATTCATCAGGGTTACGAGACGCACATATACGGATGCATAGTAGCTCATCCATACACGACTTTTAGGCCAGTCCTTGACGCCTCCGCCCGATACATAGCGCGAGCCGATCGCTACATCGGCTTCTCCTGTGGCACAGGCATTGTATAGACCGATCAGCTTGTCTACCGGATGGCTGAAATCACAGTCCATCTCGAATATATAGTCATACCCTCGTGCGATGCTCCATTTGAATCCGGCTATATAGGCCGTACCCAAACCCAATTTGCCTTGTCTCTCGATCAGATGAAGTCTTTCAGGATAGATGACCTGTTTCTCTTTGACGATCGCAGCCGTTCCGTCGGGCGATCCGTCGTCGATTATCAGAATATCGAAAGTTTTGGGTAGAGCGAAGACCGTTTCTATCATTTTGGCCACGTTCTCCCGCTCATTGTAGGTAGGGATAATAACTATACTGTCTGTCATCGTGTACTTTCTCCGAGTTCGTTTGCTGAACATCTAATCGGCATAGCCGGCACTCCTTTGCCACAAAGATACGAACTTTGATATACGCAAACACCTTATTCCAAAGCTTTTGCACATTGTCCTCGTTCCCGAATGAGGCCTTTCGTCAGCTGTTTTTCAGCCTGCGATTGATGAAATAGTGGACAGGATAATAGGCAGCTAAGTAGCTGAGTGTGAATATAGTCAGGAATATGATGACCAGATCCACTGCATCCATTCTGACCGGATATGCCACCGATCCCAAGCCCATTTGCAGGGTGATCAGACCATACTGCTGCTGTAGCACACACAAGCCTATGCCGATCAGAATGCCGATGGCTGCTCCCGTCATGGAGACGAGCAGCCCTTCTAACCGAAAGATACGAGAGATGGTTTGAGATGTTGCTCCCATCGAGTGGAACGTATAGATGTCTTCCTTCTTTTCTATAAGGAGCATGGAGAGGCTGCTGACGATATTAAACGTAGCAAGCACAAGGATAAACAAGAGGATCAGGTAGCTCATCCACTTCTCCATCGCTACCAAGTGAGTGATTTCGGGATGCTGTCCGGCCAAATCGAGTACTTGGTAGCCGCTCCCAAGTGTCTCTTTTAGGCGGAGAGCCGTTTGCACTGCATCGCTACCCATTTGTAGCTGTATGGCCACGGCTTCTGCTTCATGCTCCGAATAATCGAGGAGTTTGCGCAGACTGTCTATGGAGAGGATGATGGAATTGTCCGCGGGTTGCAGGCCGGATGCAAATACCGAGGCTACTCGTCCTTGGAGCACCTTGAATGCACCGGCCGGAACAAGCGGATTGATCAGCCCGATACGACGGGGAACAATTATCTCTACGTCGTCTACAAAGCCTGCACCGAGCTGCATTTCTGTTGCGATGGCTGCGCCGATATTCAGAGCTGTAGCTCCGGATAACGTATTCGTAGCGAATGTGCCTGCAAAGATGATGGAGTCTATCCTGACGGTTTGGGCGTAGCGATCGTCCACACCCATGAGAGAAACGGCCTGCTGTCGATACTTCGTCTTTAGAAGACCTTCTCCGGTGAGGATGAAGCTGTACGAACCGATCCCTTCCGTTTCGAGAGATGTGAGCAAAGTTTTATCTTCTGCCTTTATCAGCGAATTGTCTGCCGAACGAATCATAAGAGGGGGATCCGTTACAGCCGAATGCGTCATGATCAGCGCTTCGTATCCATTGAAAATGGAGAGGATACAAACCAGGGCCGAAGAGACCACGCAGACAGCTATCGCTGAAACGAGCGAAACCACATTGACCGCACTGAATCTTTTGCGGGAGAACAGATAGCGGCGGGCTATGAAAAAAGGAAAGTGCACAGCGTCTTTGATCGGGCGACCGTTTCTTATTTATTCAGCAGACGGTCTATATTCTCCAGATAGTCCAGCGAGTCATCTATGTAGAATGTCAAATCCGGTATCTTGCGCAGTTGGGTACGCACCTGCTGCCCGAGGTCATAACGGATCGTCTTTGTATTGTGTTTGATGCTCTCAAGAATCTCGCTGCTCTTCTCGGATGGGAATATACTCAAGTGTATACGCGCGATGCTGAGGTCGGGACTTACACGCACGTTCGTTACCGAAACTATTACGCCCGGCAGGGATTTGGCATCTCGCAGGAAAATTTCGCTGAGTTCTTTCTGAAGCAGTCTTTCTATTTTGCTTAGTCGTTTGTTGTCCATAGTGTGAGTCTGTCTATTCGATGTGTTTGCTTATGGGGGCTATCTGCTGCTCTGTGAGCGCAGTCGTTTGAGTGCTTTGTCTCTTTCGGGTAGCGGCGGATACTTTCCGCCGTACCATGCCGGTTCCCAAGATCCGTAGTTGGGATTGGGCAGCATGATGAATCGCCGGCCAAACTCCCCGGCTGTCAGGCCCAGAGCCTGTTTGCGTCCGGACTCTTCTTTGGTATTGAAGAAGTGGTGGAAGTCGCCCAGGTTGTCGCCTATGAGCAATACTATTTCATACCGTTCCTGTATTTTCAGCCGACGAGGTTCTTTGTCGGATGGCCCATGGGTCGTAAGCAGATGTTCTTCATCGGCAAAGGGAAATCCGTAGTGCTGAAGGTTCTGAAGAGTTGCTTCGCGCAGATTGTCTCTGCGGTTGGTGACGTAAAAGACCTCGATCCCCTTGTTCGCTGCATGGAGAAAGAAAGACAAAGCACCTGCCAGCGTGTCGGCATCGGCCTGTGCACACCATTCTCCCCAAGTCTCTTCATCATAATCTTTGCCCCTGAGAGCCTGATACACGGAGTTAGGCGTATTGTCCAAAATGGTCTCGTCTATGTCTGTTACGATGGCATAAGGTTTGGCCCCTTGTTTGTGTTCTGCCGGTAGAGCGTCCACTCTTTCTGTGGCGATGTTGTATGCCTGAATGCAGAGAGCTTGATATTCGGCCGAACGTTGTATCCAGGCCGAAGTAAAGAGCTTTCCGCCGAGAGTCCACTGCGGATCCTGTTTGGTTACAGAGCAGCTGCCCAATGTCAGTACAAAGAGGGAGAAGCCGGCAATGATTGTGACTGTCAGATGTCTGCTGTTCATATTGTCGAATGGATTTCTTCTGTTTGAGGGAGAGAACTGCATTTCCGATAGCAGTTTCTGCACAGGGGACTGTATTCGTTCAGTTCGCCCAGCATCACTTGCTGATCGCCTTGGACACGACGGAAAGAATAGCTGGCCAGACGGCCACATTCCACACACACGGCATGAACTTTGGTCACGGAGTCGGCTATGGCACATAAGCCCGGCATAGGCCCGAAAGGCTGACGCCGAAAGTCCATATCCAATCCGGCGATCACAACGCGAACACCCTGATCGGCCAATCGTTGGGCTACTTCCACAAGACCCTCATCAAAGAACTGGGCTTCGTCTATCCCCACCACATCCACTTGGGAGGATAGCAGCAGTATATTGGCCGAATTGTCCACGGGAGTAGAAGCGATAGCATTCCTGTCGTGCGAAACGACATCCGTTTCGTCGTAGCGCATGTCGATGGTCGGCTTGAATATCTCCACTGTCTGGCGCGCTATCTTAGCCCTCCGCAGACGGCGTAGCAGCTCTTCCGTCTTACCACTGAACATGGAGCCGCATATCACTTCGATACTTCCCCTGCGAATATTGTCGGCATGGTTGTTCTCTATTTCGTAATCCATCGGTCTGAATTTGATTCCGACCGTAAAGGTAGAGGTTTCCCCTTGAAGAGGTTATAAGGAATATACGAAAATGAGACTGAGCAGGGGGGTGCTTTTTTATGATGACGATTCTACTGCAAGATACTTTTCAGAGCTTGATCAGTCCGAAAGCCGCGGCACTCAGCAGAGCCACTCCTATTATAATATAGAAGATACGTGCGCCTCGCTTGCCGAAGGCATTGATCCAAATGCGTGCTCCTCGGCTGCTCAGTAACCAATCCGGACAAAGCAGAGCAGTCAGCAGCGAAACCAGACCGACTATGGCAAAGAGGATGAGATAGAAGTCCCGAATGACGAACGACATCGGAGCAGGCATTAGAATGTAAGCCTGCGCTTGCCGTCTTCCAGCTCTTCGATTCGGACATGAACCGTATCGTTCGGCAGTATCGGCCCCAGAAGCTCCGGCCATTCGATGAAGCAGAGACTACCGCTATCGAAATAGTCTTCTACACCCAGATTCAGGGCGTCTTCTATCTTGTTGAGCCGGTAGCAGTCGAAGTGATAGATCAGTTCGCCCGTCTGATCCGAGCGGTACTCGTTGATAATCGAAAAGGTGGGGCTATTAATAACGTCCGATACGCCCAGCTCCTCGCATACGGCTTTGATGAAAGTGGTCTTGCCCGTACCCATCGGGGCGTAAAAGGCAAAAACGGTATTGTCGCCCATCAGGGCAATGAAGTCGCGTGCTGCGCGGCCGAGGTCGGACGTACTGTCGATAGTGATCGTATTCATGTATGAAGTATTTACTTGGGTTGCATCGTGATTACGGGTACAAGCATCTCTTCGAGCGATATGCCTCCGTGCTGGAACGTATTGCGATAGTATTGTACGTAGTAGTTGTAGTTATTCGGGTAGGCGAAGAAATCATCCTCTTTCGTGAAGATGAATTTGTCCGAGAGGTTGTTATGGGGCAGCCCTACACTTGCAGGATCTTTGATCTCGAATACTTCTTTCGGGTTGTAGTCGAGGTTCTTGCCTATTTTGTATCTGAGGTTGGTATTGGTACTTCTGTCTCCGACTACTTTGACGGGATTCTTCACCTGAATAGTTCCATGATCGGTGGTCAATACCACTTTATAACCCATTTCGGCAATGCTGCGGAAAAGGTTGTAGGTGGTCGAATGCTTGAACCAGCTCTTCGTCAGCGAGCGATAGGCCGCTTCGTTGGATGCCAGCTCTCGGATCATCTTGCTGTCCGTACGGGCATGGGACATCATGTCCACGAAGTTCAGGACTATCACATTGAGCTGATTCTGCGACAGTGACCGGATTTGTCCCAGCAGCCGTTCGCCGAATTTGGTCTCATATACCTTATTGTAGGAGAAGCTGTAGTGCTTGCGGTAGCGTTCGATCAGCGTCCGGATCATAGGTTCTTCGTTCAGGTTCTTACCCTCTTCGCTCTCTTCGTCCACCCAGAGGTCGGGAAACATCTTTTCTATCTGCAACGGCATCAGGCCGGAGAAGATGGCATTGCGTGCATATTGGGTCGCTGTCGGCAGGATGGACAGGTACATATCTTCTTCGAAGGTGTAAAACTCGCTGAGCATGGATTTCACGCTTTCCCACTGATCCTGCCGAAAGTTGTCTATGAGGATGAAGAATACCTTTTCGCCATTGTCGAGTAGGGGGAATACCTTCTGTTTGAAAAGATCCGGACTCATCGTTGGACGTGTATCCGGCTTGGCGATCCATTCCCGATAGTTCTGTGTGACGAATCGGGCAAAGAGACGGTTGGCTTCCTGTTTCTGCATTTCGAGGAGTTCGCCCATCTGCCTGTCGGCTTGTTCCAGCTCTATCTCCCAGAATACGATCCGGCGGTACAGTTCTTTCCATTCTTCGAAGGAGAGCTTACCACTCATCTGCGTGCCAAGTTGGACGAACTCTTGCCGGTAGTTCGTGTTCGTGGTTTCGCTGATGATACTGTGCTGCTGCAGGTTTTTCTTCAGCGACAGGAGGAGCTGATTCGGATTCACCGGTTTGATGAGGTAGTCCGCTATCTTTCCCCCGATGGCTTGTGTCATGATATGCTCCTCTTCGCTTTTCGTTATCATGACGACGGGTGTGTAGGGTTTCAGCTCTTTGATCTTCTGTAAAGCATCCAGTCCGCCGATGCCGGGCATGTTCTCATCGAGGAATACGATGTCGAAGTCGTTATTTTGCAAGGCTTCTATGGCATCGTTGCCACTAAGTACGGGTGTTACCTGATATCCTTTCTGTTCGAGAAATAGAATGTGCGGTTTGAGCAGGTCGATCTCATCATCGGCCCATAGTACGGTATACGGTCTCATGTTTTTCTCCATAATTATGTTCTTCTCTATGTTAGTATAGGGTATAACGGAAGTGGCAAGTTTAATGTTGCAGGTGAATGATGCCTTTCCCGCTGTTGTGTCTTATCGGCCGAAGAGATGTTCGTTTTTCCTCCAGGGAACAACGGTACCGTGTGAGGTCTTCAGGAGTTCTTCGCCATTGTAAATAGCAAAACACCGATCGGTCGGGACGCCGGACAGCTCCGCCCATTTGATCATGCCTTTGAAATAATCGGACGAGTAGGTGGCTCCCGATTTGATCTCATAGGCGTATTGGTCCGATCCGATGGTCTGTATCAGATCGATTTCATTTCCGGCTGTATCTCTCCAGAAAGTCAGATTGGGCTGCTCGCCCTTGTTGTAGGAATGTTTTACAAACTCATTGATCACAAGATTCTCGAACAAACCGCCTCGCAGGAAATGAGTGGGAAGCTGCTCCACGGTTTGTATACCCAAGAGGGAACAAGCCAGCCCCGTATCGTAAAAGTATAGTTTCGGGGTCTTGACCAAACGTTTGGTGTAATTATTGTGATCGGGTTGGATGCGATAGGCTATATAACTTGCTTCCAGGAGCGATAGCCATGCCGAGGCAGTTGTCTGCGATATGCCACATTCGTTGGCCAATGATTGGAGGCTGAGCAACTGACCTATCCGACCGGCACAAAGCCTCAGGAAGAGAACGAATTTGCTCAGTTCGCCTATATTCCGAAGTTGTCTGACATCGCGTTCGACATAGGTCTGGATATAATACGGGTAATAATCCACGGGTGAGATGCCCTTGTCGTACAACCTCGGATATGCGCCACGGAAGATAGCTTCGTCTGTCGAATGGGGCAGGATATTGCCAGCACGCATCTCGTCTTGTGCAAAGGGTAGCAGTCGGAGGACAGCTGTGCGTCCGGCCAGTGTCTGTGTGATGTTTTCCATCAACAGGAAATTGTGCGAACCGGCCAGGAGATACATGCCTTCTCGGTTTTCCTTATCCACGTGAGACTGTAGATAGGAGAAGAGCGTGGGCACGCGCTGCACTTCGTCGATGATCGTACGATCGGGGTAGGTGGATAGGAATCCACGGGGATCTTCTGTAGCGAACAGACGCATGTCTAGCTCTTCGAGCGAAACGTAGCGATAGTCTGAGAATACTGTCCTGAGAAGCGTGGATTTGCCCGACTGTCGGGGACCGGTAAGGGTTACGATCGGATACTTCCGGCTCATGTCCGAAAGCTTATCGGTTATCGTTCGTGGGATCATCGTTTTCTTGTTTTCGCGAAGCTAAAAATAAACGTACAGTTTTGCAAGGCTTCAATCGTGAAAGTAGTCGTACAGCTCTTCGTAGTAGTCCTCGTAGTCATTGAGCGGTTCGCGCTCATCGTCCTGATCCGCTTTTTTCTCGCCTTTATACGGTATGGGGGAGGGGGTGTCGGGAAATCGGCCTGTGTCGCGATAGATGATCATACGATTGTCGTAGTCGTAGTTGAGGATGTCCGTTACAGGACGATTGGGATCGTAGTTGAGCCAATACTGCTCTTTGGCCGTTTTCGTTCCGCTGTCCGCTTCTTTGCTGCCACTACACAGACGAAAGAGGAGGAAGCAGTTAAAAAGGAAAACGATTGCCCCCCAGATCATTCGCTTACGGTTCGGCCTCTTTTCCCCCTCCGGCTGTCTCCGCCTTTGCTGCTTTCCTTGGGCCATTATCTTCCTAATCTATTGATTCGCCGTTCTGTGATGTGGCTTCCGGCAGGACGTAGACTTTGTGCGAGCGGAGTCCGCGCGTCGCCAATTTGCCTTCTTGTACCCAGCGGTTCAGTTCCCTTGTGGCACTATGTTTGAGCAGACCGGAGAGTACGCTGTACTCGGCTATCCGGATGTATCCTCTATGGCGGATATGTCCTACAGCCAAGCGATAGCGTTCTTCCTCCTCCGCTTTGGGGCGGGATTGGCCGAAGCTCGGACCGCGCTTCACACTCATGCTGCGCATTCGTCGTTTGGCTTGCGGTGTGGAGCGGAAATTGATGTCCACGGCTTGGACGGAACCGGATCGGATTTCCTTTTTGTCACTTACACCGCGGGACTTCACTTTGGCCGAAAACGTGCCGATATTGCCCAGCCGGAAGCTATAGCCCGAAGCCAGATATTTGAATATCAATTCCTCCATGGCTGTCATCAGTCCCATGATGTCGCCGGCACTGAAGGACGACCTGTCCGAGATGTCCCGGCAAAGGTCCTCGGTGGTGCACTGCTGTCGGATGATAGCTTGGGCAAAAAGCCGTTCATCCGCCTCTTCGGATTCATTTTGGTCGGGACGTCGTGGCATCTTGCGGAAATTATACAGGATGGACATAAGCGAGATAGGGTAGGGTTGTTCCGTTTTCGATACAGACTTGTCAGCATCTGTCTGTCCTCAGCTCACCGGAGCAGTGCCTATTTTTGCACTGACCTAAGGGCGAAACATAAGAAAAACAGAGCTTTGAGTCCTGTTGATTAAGATACAAAGATAATACTTATTGCCGGAATCTATATGGCAATTCTTTAGAATCTCATGGGAAGTTTTATAGAATCACAAATGTGTTTCTTGTAACTCTCTTTTCTTATTCCTACAAAAAGCAGGCAGGTAATACCATATTGCTTCGTGAAGAAAAGATTGATTCGAACTGCTTTTTTGCTTGGCGACAGCCCGGATAGCCACAAGTATTCGGCGAGAACGGACGGACTGCGCACCGAGTCAGCCTTTATGGATCGAAAAAACTGCGTAGGGAAACTCCCTTGTCTCCCCTTCTGCGTATATTTGCAGGGCAATCAGCACACAGTCATCGACCCATGTATTTTCGCGACGTTGCCGGACTTGAAGACCTGAAAACCTATCTGAGGCGAACGGCTCAGACGGGGCAGATAGCCCATGCCCAGCTCTTCGCCGGAGAAGAGGGCGGAGGGGCTTTCCCTCTGGCTCTGGCCTACGCACGCTATCTCAACTGTCAGACGCCGACCGATACGGATGCTTGTGGCCATTGCCCATCGTGTCTGAAATACGATGCACTGGCACACCCCGACCTGTTTTTCGTCTATCCTGTTGTAAATGCCTCCTCTTCGCCTACACCGAGCGATGACTACATCCGTCAGTGGCGCGAGATGCTCGGATCGGAAACGTATTTTACCCCTGCCGACTGGCTCGAATACATCAAGGCCGGCAACAGCCAACCTATCATCTACAGCAAGGAAGCCGAAGCCGTGGAGCAGAAACTCAGCTTCCGCATCTATGAAGCTGCGTATCGTGTAGTGATGATTTGGCAACCGGAGCGGATGAACGAAGCCATGGCAAACAAACTGCTGAAGCTTATAGAGGAGCCGCCCGAGCATACGCTTTTCTTTATGATCAGCAGCGAGGCGGACAAGGTGTTGGGTACGATCAGGAGCCGTACGCAGCTGATCAATGTGCGCCTGCTGCACGAAATCGAAATAGTGGAAGCCCTGTCTCGTAACAATAAGGGAAATACGGCGGACATCATCCGCATAGCGCATTTGGCAGAGGGCAACTATCGGCAAGCCATGGATCTCTATCGGGGCGAATGGGCGGATCGCGACAACTTTGTGCTTATGGGGCGAATGATGGGTAGTATCATCAAGGGGGATCCCTCCAAGATGCGTCCCGTGGCAGATGAGTTGGCCGCTCTCGGACGCGTCAGTCAGATCGGGTTCCTTACTTATTGTTTGCGACTCTTTCGTGAGCTGTATATAAGCAGAGTAGGCGTTGCAAAGCTGAACTATCTCTCTCCCGAGGAGGAGTCCTTCGCCAATATGCTCAGCGGAGGCATTACGGGACAGAATATCCGTCCGGTGATGGAGGAGGTGGAGCTGGCTATCCGCCATATTCGTCAGAACGGAAGCGGTCGGATGATTTTTTTCGACCTCCTCCTCCGCCTTACAGCTGCTCTCACCCCTGCCCTTCGTGCCAAAGGCCTCAAATAAGCAACCCGGCCTTCCCTTCATCATACGACCTGTGCATAGGCCGGGTACGCCCTGAACGTATCACCTTTTCAGTGTATTTTTTGTCGCTTTTTCACATCCGCTCGAGGTCCTTATTGCTTTTTTCGGATATTATTTCTACATTGCGGGCAAAGATGATTGGCACCGCTTCCTGAGGTCTGTACAGCCTCTCGAAGCGGCGATTCTAATCCGGATTGTTAAAAACACTAATAACAACGACTTCACCATGAAAGTGTACAAGACAAATGAGGTGAAAAACATCTCCATTTTGGGTAGCTCCGGCGCCGGAAAAACCACCCTTGCAGAAGCGATGCTCTTCGAGGGTGGAGTGATAAAACGTAGAGGAAGCATAGATGCAGGCAATACGGTCTGCGACTATTTCCCCGTAGAGAAGGAGTATGGATATTCTGTATTCTCTACGGTTTTCTCTGTAGAGTGGCAGGATAAAAAGTTGAATTTCATCGACTGCCCGGGAGCGGACGACTTTATCGGCGGTACCGTCTCGGCTCTGAACGTCACGGACTGTGCCCTCGTAGTCGTGAATGCGCAGTATGGCGTGGAAGTAGGGCTTATCAATCAATTCCGTTATGTGGAGCAGTTGCACAAGCCCGCCATTTTCATCATCAACCAGTTGGATCAGGACAAGGCCGACTTCGACTCTGCTGTATCACAGCTTCGGGAGCGATATGGCTCCAAGATCGTGCCCGTACAGTATCCCGTAAATGCGGGAGCAGGGTTCAATGCCGTGGTCGATGTGCTGAAGATGAAAATGTATCGCTGGAAACCTGAAGGAGGTGTGCCCGAGGTGCTGGAGATTCCGGCCGAGGAGCAAGACAAAGCGAAAGAAATGCACCAGGCTCTGGTAGAGGCTGCGGCCGAAAACGATGAAAGCCTGATGGAAAAATTCTTCGATCAGGGAAGTCTCTCTGAAGAGGAGATGCGCGATGGTATCCGTGCCGGTCTGATCTTGCAGGGTATGTACCCTGTGTTCTGCGTCAGTGCGGAGAAGGATATGTGCGTGCGCCGTACGCTGGAGTTCCTCGGCAACGTGGTTCCCGGTGTAAACAAGCTGCCGGCTCCTGTGGCAGTGAGCGGAGAGGAAGTGAAGCCCGATGCTTCAGCTCCCCTTTGCATCCATTTCTTCAAGACAACGATAGAACCGCATATTGGTGAAGTATCATATTTCAAAGTAATGAGCGGTACCCTCACCGAGGGAGTAGACCTGCTCAATGCTGACCGAGGCTCCAAGGAGCGCATCAGTCAGATATTCGTGCCGGCCGGACAGCAACGCATCAAGGTGGATCAGATGTGTGCCGGCGATATAGGAGCTACCGTGAAGCTCAAAGAAGTACGCCGTGGCAATACGCTGAACGAAAAGGGCGTGGAGCATCGTTTCGATCTGGTCAAATTCCCCGAACCCAAGTACCGTCGTGCCATCAAGGCTGCCAACGAATCCGATACGGAAAAGATGAATGCAGCTCTGAATGAGATGCGCGAAGAGGATCCGACATGGATCGTGGAGCAGAGCAAAGAGCTGCGTCAGACCATCGTCAGCGGACAGGGGGAATTCCACCTGCGTACGCTCAAATGGCGATTGGAACACAACGAAAAGATCGAGATAGAATATATAGAGCCTCGTATCCCCTATCGCGAGACCATTACGAAGGCTGCTCGTGCGGACTATCGTCACAAAAAGCAGTCGGGCGGTGCCGGCCAGTTCGGCGAGGTACACCTGATCGTGGAGCCGTACAGCGA
This sequence comes from Porphyromonas gulae, assembly GCF_000765945.1. Taxonomy (NCBI): domain Bacteria; kingdom Pseudomonadati; phylum Bacteroidota; class Bacteroidia; order Bacteroidales; family Porphyromonadaceae; genus Porphyromonas; species Porphyromonas gulae. Next base: position 162,813 of record NZ_JRAT01000002.1, on the reverse strand, counting down.
CGACAAACCGCTGCCTGAATCGTTCAAATTCGGTGGACAGGAATTCCGCATCACTCCGCGCGACACGCAGGTAGTGGAATTGGAATGGGGTGGTAAGCTCGTCTTCGTCAATAGCGTAGTGGGTGGTGCCATCGATACGCGCTTCATGCCTGCCATCCTGAAAGGTATCATGTCGCGCATGGAGCAGGGCCCGCTGACCGGTTCGTATGCCCGCGACGTTCGCGTAGTGGTCTACGATGGTAAGATGCACCCGGTGGACAGCAACGAAGTATCGTTTATGCTGGCCGGTCGGAATGCTTTCAGCACGGCTTTCAAAGAAGCCGGCCCGAAGATTCTGGAGCCTGTCTATGATGTGGAAGTATCGGTTCCTGCCGATTATCTGGGCGATGTCATGAGCGATATGCAGGGACGTCGTGCCATCATCATGGGTATGAACAGCCGCAAGGGGTATGAGCAGCTTTTGGCGAAAGTGCCTCTGAAAGAGCTTTCCAACTATTCCACTTCGCTCAGCTCCATCACCGGCGGACGTGCATCCTTCACGATGAAGTTTGCCTCCTATGAATTGGTTCCTGCCGATGTACAGGAGCGTCTGCTGAAAGAATACGAAGAGCAGACCAAGGACGAAGCATAGTCTCTGCACTTCGATCTATTACCAACCAAATCAAAGAGGCTGCGCCGACCATTGGCACAGCCTCTTTCTCATGTTGTAAGCCTGGGAAAAGCAGTTTTTCTCCGATTGGGAAATTCGAGGATTGCTTTCGTCTCGTCTCTACCTTTTACCGCTCAAAAGCTCTTCGCCTTTCGTCAAGATTTTCCGGCTTTAGGAGCAATCTTTTTCGTTAAGAATGGCGTTTTTTGCTTTTGCCTTTGCGAGACTGCGCGGATGGAGATGTATGGCGATCGTTGCGAGAGGGAGTAGGGCGGTCGAATAGCTTGGCAATGAGATCCGGTCGTCCGATTCGGTGTAGCTCGCGACGGATCTTGTCGGCTTCTTCCCGTTTGTACCAAAAGAAAAACATGTGCTGGCGCATCTTTTCTTCTTTCTTGATGGCTGTATATACGGGTTGGAGCGTATAGGGATGGTAGCCGGTGTAGTACATTTCCGTCGCTAATGTCATAGGTGTGGGAGTGAAGTCCTGTATCTGCTCCAGCTTGAAGTCGAGCTTTTTTGTCAGTATAGCCAGTTCGGCCATATCCTCTTCGGTGCAACCCGGGTGGCTGGATATAAAATAGGGGATGAGCTGCTGACGCAGCCCGTGCGCTTCGTTGATATGTTGGAAACGTTTGGTGAATTCGGCAAACTGCCGGAAAGGGGGCTTGCGCATCAGGTTGAGGACGCGATCCGAACTGTGTTCGGGAGCTACTTTCAGGCGTCCCGATACATGCTTTACGATGAGGTCTTCCGTATATTCGTCCGCGGCTTTCTTCAGAGCCTTGTCTTTATAATCATGAAGGAGGAGATCCATTCTTACACCACTGCCGATAAAGCTCTTCTTGATCTTGGGATTCTTATCGATCCTTCTCAATAAATCCAGTAGAGGACGGTGATCGGCATTCAGATTGGGGCATACATCCGGATGAATGCAGCTCGGCTTTTTGCAGCGTTTGCAGATCGAGAGGTCATAGCCCTGCATCTTGTACATATTGGCCGAAGGGCCTCCGACATCGCTCAGATACCCCTTGAAATCCTCCATTTCAGTGATCTCTTTCACTTCGCGGAGTACGGATGCTTCGCTGCGCGAGGCTATAAATTTTCCTTGATGGGCCGAAATGGTACAGAAAGCACAACCACCGAAACAGCCACGATGAACATTGACCGAGTGCTTGATCATCTCATAGGCCGAAATAATCTTCCCCTTATAACGGGGATGAGGCAGGCGCGTGTAGGGTAGGTCGAATGACTGATCTATTTGTGCCGTACTCATGGGAGGGAAAGGGGGATTGACCACGATGGTAGAACCTCCGACGGCCTGAAGTATGCGGTCTGCTTCGTAGCGATTGCTCTGTATCTCTATCTCTCGGAAGTTTTGTGCCTGCTTGCGTTTGTCCGACAAACATTCTTCATGGGAGAAGAGGTGCCGATCGTTTTCGCAGGGCGCAGGTGTCTTTCCTTTCGGGACAAGATAGGCTATCTGCCGAATGTTCTTCAAACTATCGAACGGTTCGCCGGCTATCAATCGCTGTGCTATCTCGTGCAAAGGAAGTTCTCCCATGCCGTAGATCAGGAGGTCGGCTCCTGATTGGTAGAGTATACCGGGGAGCAATTTGTCCTGCCAATAGTCGTAATGCGTCAGCCGGCGGAGGGAAGCCTCGATCCCTCCGACAATGACCGGTACATCCGGAAATAGCTCTTTCAGGATGCGAGTGTAAACGATGGTCGGGTAGTCGGGACGCATATCCGAACGTCTGTCCGGTGTGTAAGCGTCTTCGCTGCGGAGACGGCGATTGGCTGTGTATTTATTCACCATCGAATCCATCGCTCCGGCCGAAACTCCGAAAAACAAGCGAGGACGCCCCAGTTTGCGGAAGTCTCGAAGATCGTCGCGCCAGTTCGGTTGGGGAACGATAGCCACACGAAGCCCTTCGGCTTCTAAAATCCTTCCGACTACGGCAGCACCGAAGGACGGGTGATCCACATAGGCATCTCCGCTAAAGAGAATGACATCTGCTTCGTCCCATCCTCTGGCCTCCATTTCTTTTTTGGAGGTAGGTAACCAATCTGTCAGGGTATGATGCTTTGCCATTGGAAGCAGTCGGTGATAGCAGCCTTATCGAGCTGAGGCTTTTCCCGGAAAAGACCGAACAGTGCTGATCCGGAACCGGACATAGCAGCATACAAAGCCCCCGATCGATAGAGCATTTCTTTTAGTTCGGCAAGTCGAGGTTGTGCAGGGAAAAGGCTTTCTTCGAAATCATTCACCAATTTCCCCCTCCATTCCTCTACGGGCATGCGAATAATAGTGTCCGGCATTGTCTCTCGTTTACCTACATGCTTGAGCCCTTTGTATGCAGCTGCTGTGCTGATATGGATGGGTGGTTTTACTATAGCGATATGGAGACCGGACAGAGAGAAACCGGGCAGTGGCGTAAAGACTTGGCCGAGGTCAGTGGCCAATACCGGCCGATTTCCTATGAAAAAAGGACAATCGGCACCGATCGTCAGTGCTATTGCCGCCAACTCTTCATTATCGATCGGCAGAGAGAAATAGTCCCTTACGAGCTTGAGCATGAAAGACGCATCCGAAGAGCCTCCCCCCAAGCCCGCTCCTGATGGAATGTGCTTGATAAGCTCGATAGTCAGTGGGGGAAAATCGAATTTTTGGCGAAGAGCCATGACCGCTTTCACGACCAAATTGTCCTCCGCTACGGCGTCGATAGGAACGCCATGGACGGAAAGGCAGTCGCATGTATCCTCTCGTGCTTCGATTTCCAAGGCATCGGTCAGCGGGATCGGATAGAAGACTGTCTCGATATTGTGGTACCCGTCCGCTCGCTTGGCTACAACTTGCAAGCCGAGGTTGATTTTGGCATTGGGAAAAACGATCATGGCTCGACTATTTGAAATCGATTATTCGTCATGCAAAGGCATAACGCAGGATGAAAAGAACAGCCAGAATGTAAAGAGGCAGGGATATGCTGCGGTATTGTCCGGATAAGAGTTTGACAAAGACGAATGCCAGCATTCCCAAGGCCATTCCCTCAGCGATAGAGTAGGTGAGCACCATTGTCAGCAGCGTGATGAAGACAGGGAAAGTCTCGGACAAGTCGGACAAGTCGATCATCGAAATGGATCCGAGCATAAATACTCCTACCATCACAAGAGCACCGGTCGTGGCTGCACCCGGGACAAGGAGAAACAGGGGCGACAGAAAAAGTGCCAACAGGAAAAGGCTGCCCGTAACCAATGCCGTCAAACCCGTCCGTCCTCCTTCGGCAATGCCCGATCCGCTCTCCACATAGGTAGTTACCGTGGAAGTACCCAGTATGGCACCGAGGCTTGTGCCGATGGCATCGGCCATCATGGCCTGCTTGATATTCTTGACATTCCCTTTCTCGTCCATCATTTCGGTCTTGGCGGCTGCTCCGATCAGTGTGCCGATCGTATTGAAAATATCCATGAATACGAGAGCGAATATCGTCATAGCCATATCGAACGAAAGGAGAGGGGCGAAATCCATTTGCAGGAAAGTGGGGCTCAGGCTCTGCGGAGAGGAGATAGGGGCAAATCCTTCGGGAATGGCCGTCACTCCCAACGGAATACCGACGATCGTACAAATGGCGATACTGTAGAACAAAGCTCCTCGCACCTTACGAACGACCAGAGCTGCGCTGAGGATGATACCGAGGACGGCCAGCAGGAATATCGGAGTGAAAGGTCCGAGAGCGACCAGTGTAGCCGAATGGGCTACGATAATACCGGCGTTCTTCAGTCCGATGAAAGCGATAAACATGCCGATACCTGCCGAGATGGCGTAGCGCAGATTGTAGGGAATGCAATCGACGATCTTCTCGCGTATATTGAATGCCGTCAGCAGGATGAAGACGATCCCTTCCACAAAGACGGCGGCCAGTGCAGTCTGCCAAGAATAGCCCATGCCTTGAACCAAAGTGAAAGCGAAGAACGCGTTGATCCCCATGCTCGGAGCTTGAGCGAAGGGCAGCTTGGCCAAGAACGCAATCAGCAGCGTAGCCACAGCCGAAGAAAGTGCCGTGGCTGTGAATACGGCACCTTTGTCCATCCCGGCTGCGGCAAGAATATCGGGGTTCACTGCCAAGATGTAGCTCATGGTCAGGAAAGTGGTCACCCCTGCAATAAACTCCGTTCGGACGGAGTGTTTCTCGGGATTGAACCCGAGAATGGATTGCCATGTTTTCATCTTTTACTGAAGTGTTCCGTTCAGTTGAAAGTCCATTTCACGGCAAGGGTAGGGATGCAGGTGAATTTGTCCATGCGAGCGAAATTCCTGCTGATTTCCATCTCTGTTCCTATGCTGAGGTTGAAATCCTTGTCAATGCCTTTGATGCGATTGAGGTTGAGCCAGAACTGCGGTTCGGACAGGAATACGAACTTATCTCCTTCTTTGAGGACAGGGCCTCCGATCAGTTCCCTTTGGGGGAAGCCCCAGAGATCGAGGAAGCCGTTGAAGGTAAGCAGACCATCCAGAAAGTGCATGTACCAAGTGCCGGTGATCTGATAGGTATGGAAGTCGTGCGCACCCAGATGCTTGTACATGGGTGTGATCGTAAATCCACGTGTAAAGGAGGGATTGTTGTAAGTGTAGGTGGCACCGATCAGTGCATCGTGTCCGAAAGTAAAGCTTGAGGAGAGGCCTCCGTTATACTCCAAATGAATGGAGACGGGAGCTTGCCAAAACTTCAGTTCGCGCGAAATCTCCCAATAGGCCGACTGGATACCCTTGCCCGTGTAATCCATGTCGATGAAGAAGAAGGTGCTTCCCCATTTGTCGGGTGTGAAGTTTTCCACTGTGGTAGTCAGTTTAGGACGTCCATCCAGTTCGTCGTAGATGGAATGACCGAAATCGTAGTGCAACTGTACGTTTTGCGCGTTGGCACACAGGCCGAGGAGCAAGGCAGCTCCGGAAAGAATAGCTTTTTTCATTATTAGTGGATTATGAATGAGATGATTTGCAAAAGTAGGCAATATGCCCAAACGAAAAGACGGGTTGAGCCACTCCGGGAAAAGACTTCCCGGAGAGAAGAAGATGGTGTCGGATCATCGGCGGAATAAGAATCGTTCCAATTCGCGAAACCAGAGGATCAGACTCGTCGCGAGGATGATGAGAATCCAGTCCATCGGAGCAAGGGGCACTACGCGGAACATGCCTCCGCCAAAAGTCGTGATGATGATTTGTCCTATAAGAATCAGCAGGGCGATGAGAACGAAGTTGCGACATCTCCACAGTCGGTGCAGGGCACTCCGTCCTGTCATAAATGCTTTGGCGTTGAACATATTCCAGAACTGGAGGAAAACGAATATGGAGAAGAATGCACTCAGCTCGAAGTCGGAAAGGGCATTCTCCACAGACCGGAAGTCGAAGAGGGCAGCAGCCCACGCACCGAGATGGAAGTCCGTCATGCTGTTGAGTTCGGCATGTTTGAAGTATTGGATCAGGCTGAATAGCAGCAGGACGAATCCTCCGCCGAGTCCGAATATTCGTCGAGCCATCGGCGGGTTGATAATGGCATCATCCTGCCGGCGAGGTTGCTCCTTCATCACCCCCTTGTCGGGAGGGAGCGAAGCCAAGGCCAAGGCGGCAAAAGTATCCATGATGAGATTGACCCACAGCATTTGCGTCACGGTCAGGGGCGACTCCGTACCCAGAAATGCACCGATCAGAACGATGATACAGGCCACTACGTTGATGGTCATCTGAAAGAGGATGAAACGGCGGATATTCCGGTAGAGCGATCGTCCCCACATAACGGCCTTGGCGATGCTGCTGAAGGAATTGTCCAGAATGGTGATGTCGCTCGCCTCTTTGGCCACGGCAGTGCCATCGCCCATCGAGAGACCCACCTGTGCGCGGTTGAGTGCAGGAGCATCGTTCGTACCGTCGCCCGTCACGGCCACCACTTCGCCGGCTTCCTGTAGCAGGCGTACGAGCCTCTCCTTGTCCATCGGACGGGCGCGGGACATGATGCGCAGTTCGCCTATCCGGGGGCGTAGTTCCTCGTCGGTGAGGGCCGCGAAGTCCGAACCGGTGATCATATTCCGCTCCGTACAGCTTTCGTCCCACAGTCCTATTTGGCGACCGATCTCCCGGGCGGTGCCCGGTGTATCGCCCGTTACTATCTTCACCTGAATGCCGGCCTTCATACAGTCGCTGATCGCTTCGGAAACGTCGGAGCGAATGGGATCGGCTATGCCGACTATACCCATGAAGCGGAGGTCATGCACGTGGAGACGCCCATTGGCAAATACCTGCTCCTCGTCGGAGGACAGCTCCTTGTATGCAAATCCGATCGTACGCATCGCCTTGCTCTGATATTCGGCGAGCTTTCGGGCATAGGAGTCGGCTTTTTCTCCATCGGGCAAGGAGCAGAAGCCGAGCACGATCTCCGGTGCGCCTTTGACCCAGAGCACGGGCTTGCCGAGGGAAGCCGATCGGACTACCGTGGCCATGTATTTGCGTTCGGTAGAGAAGGTCAGTTGCAGGAGCACGGGGCAGGCCTCGCGAACGGTCAGATAGTTTATTCCCTTCTCTCGGAGCCATAGTAGCAAAGCTCCTTCGGTGGGGTTGCCGAGGGGACGTATCGCCTTTTCGTCCGAGCAGTCCAGATAGGCTGTGGAGTTGGCGGCCATGGCTTCGGCCAAGAGCGAAGAGTCGGCCTCATGCTCCGGCTCGAAGTATGTGTCTGCCACGGTCATGCGGTTTTGCGTCAGGGTTCCCGTCTTGTCCGTGCAGATGACGGTAGCAGCCCCCATGGTCTCGCAGGCATGCATCTTTCGTACCAGATTGTTGGTCTTCATCATACTGCGCATGCTGTAGGCCAGACTCAGCGTCACGCTCATGGGCAATCCTTCGGGAACGGCTACGACGATGACCGTGACGGCTATCATGATCTTATTGAGGAAGAAGGAGAGGGCATGCGCCCAGTCGAAGGGGCTGAATCCGCCGTTGGCAGCGTACATGACGATGCTGCCGATGAGCACCAAGGCTGCTATGCTGTAGCTGACCTTCGTGATCAGGCCGGCCAAATGGTCGAGCTGTCTGTTCAGAGGCGTCTGTACGCTGTCGTCCAGTTGGGCACCCTCGAACACCCGTCCATATTCTGTGGAGTCGCCCACCTTTTCCACCCTGAAAGTGCAGTGGCCGTCCAGAATGGTCGTGCCTCGGCAGATGTAATCGGAGGGGTAGGTGGCTTCCGTGTCGAAGTCCTGCCGGTCGGTGGTTTTGTTTACGACGGGTTCGCCCGTCAGGCTGGATTCGTCGATCTGTAGCGAGATAGCTTCGATGAGTTGGCCGTCGGCCGGGATTTGCTCTCCCGTTTCCAGAACGACCAGATCGCCTACGACGATTTCTTTTTTGAGCACCTGACAGATCATGCCGTTGCGATATACCTTATATAATATGCCTTCATTGACCTGATTCAGGATCTCGAACTCTTTTTCGGATTTCATCTCGAAGAAAAAGGCAACTCCCGTGGCCAATACGACGGCGAGCAACACCCCTGCCGGCTCCAAAAAGACGGAGACGCCCTCTCCGCCCGTGAAGTAGTGGTAACAAGCCACGGCAAACGAAAGCACCATGGCCACGAGCAGGATGATGATGATGGGATCTTTGAACTTCTCGAAAAACTTGCTCCAGAGCGATTCGCGCTCGGGGGGAGTCAGTTCGTTCGTGCCGTGGGTGGCTCGGCTATGTAAGACTTCGGCATCGGACAGTCCCCGATGCGAGGTGGAGAGGGCGGCCTTGTGGATTTCCTCGGTGGGCATATTCATAGGTGTTGTGTAAAAAGTTTTTCTTGACTCGTATGACGCGAAACGCAGAGTGCGATAATCGGAGACAAATGTACTTTTTCTTTAGCACGATTGCTTGCGTTTGCGGACGATGGCCGAGCGGAACCGTAGGATCAGGAACCGACCTCCGGGAGCTTTCATTCGGATTTTCACTCCCGATCGCAAATGAAAATGGTTGTTTGTCGAGTGGGGAAAGGGCTGTTCGGCGGGAAATCTGCATCTCGTCACCGGAAAACCCCGCCGCAACTTGCGGGAAGCCTTTTTGGCACGACAATGTCGTCCCGCAAGTTGCGGCAAGCTTTTTTGGTGCAACGATGTCGCCCCGCAAGTTGCGGCAAGCTATTTCGGTGCGAATTTGTCATCCCGCAACTTGCGGGGGCAAATTTCGTGTCCGAGATGCAGTTTGTCCGATGGGGAATCTGCATTTCCATGGCCGAGATGCAGATTCCCCACCGAACAATGGCATTTCCGCGGCCGAAACCATCGTTCGTATCTCTCCTTTTTGCGCCTTTGGCCGGATTCATACAAGAACAAACCCCAAACGACCTTTCGGGCGGCCGTTTGGGGTTCGTGTTTATGCTCGGTTCTTACAGTTGCAGGAGGATTCCCTTTCCCCCTTCCTATTGGCAGAGCCTTATTTGTAGTTTATCCAGCGGATGATCTCTTTGATCGATGGTTTCTTGCCGTACATGAGCACGCCCACGCGGTAGATCTTTGCCCCGATCCACGTCATCAATACGAAGCATCCGTACAGCAGGCCGATGCTTAGCAACTCCTGCCACAGCGGAACGTCGTAGGGCAACCGCACCATCATCACAAGGGGGGAGGTGAAGGGGATCAGCGAACACCAGAATGCGAGCGATCCTTCGGGATTGTTCATACTGCCGTAGGCGGCATAGAAGCCGAACATCAGGAGGATCATCACGGGCATCATGAACTGGCTGGTGTCTTCGTCGTTCGATACCATCGAGCCGATAACGGCGAAGATGGAGGAGTAGAGCAGGTAGCCGCCAATGAAGAAGACGAGGAACATGACGAACAGCTCTCCGAAGTTGATGCCGCCAATGATGTTCATCACTTCCTTCATCTCGGCAAAGTCCTCTGCGTTCATGGATGAAGCCATACCCGTTATGTCGGAAGCCTGCATCTGACTCAATGCCTCAGGGCTGTACAGATTGCCGAGGAAGGCGAATTGTGCTACCGTCAGCAGCAGTGCCGTGAGCACTCCCCAGCAGATGAGCTGCGTGAGGCCTACGAGACCGATGCCGATGATTTTGCCCATCATCAGGTCGAACGGCCGTGTAGAGGACACCATCACTTCCATGATCCGGTTCTTCTTCTCTTCCAACACGCCGGCCTGCACCATAGCCGCCAAAGTCATGATCAGGAAGAAGATGACGAACATCATCATCATGCTGATGCCCGAAGCCAATTCGCCCGATGTGCGTTCGTTGGTGCCGTCCTCGCCCCATTTATAGGTATGCACCGATAGCTCTATCTTGCTGTCGGCGAGGATCTGTTTGATGTTGGGGATGTTGTAGGATGCTATCTTTTTGTCGGAGAGATAGTCGGACAGGATCCCTGAGATATGATTGCTTACGGATGCCGGCAGTTGCTTGTAGCCGTATATGGCCACGGCGTTGGGATCCTCGAGCAAATCCTGACGGATTTCGAGGACGGCGTCGATGCCCGATTCGTCGGCTCCCATTTTCCTGTATTCCTCGGCAGTCTTCTCGGCATGGATGAATCGGAATTCGTCGTTGTCCTTGAATAGCTGCTCGTATTCACCCGTGCGGTCGGCAATGGCGATGGTCTTCATGTCGCCTCCGAGCTGTGCCAATACGATCGGCAAAGACACCATCCCCACGAACAGGATGGGCATCAGGATCGTCATCACGAGGAAGGATTTCTTCCGGACGCGAATCATGTATTCGCGTTGTATGATAGTGCTAATGTTGTTCATAATGTCAGTGTGTATCGGTTTCTTGTTGTGCTTGGATCGGATTCTCTTCCTCTATGCCGTGGCCTACGGTCTTAATGAATATGTCGTGCATGCTCGGGATCTCTTCGTAGAAGGACACGAGCCGTACCGACTCGGGCAGGTCGCGCACGAGATCGCGGTTGTGCGCCGAGGTTTCCTTGCGCACTCTCAGCTCCGTCATGGAACCCGGCAGCTCCGTTTTCTCCAGTATTTGGATCCGGCCGAGGTAGTCTGCCGGCAGTTCGCCTTCGACTACCATGCGGATGATGCCGAGGCTGTTCTCCCTGCGCACCTCGCGCACGGCTCCGTGGAGCACTACGCGCGATTTGTTGATCAGCGCGAAGTCGTCGCATACTTCTTCCACCGACTGCATGTTGTGCGTCGAGAAGATGACCGTGCGCTCCTTGCCGGCCAGCTCCAGTATCTCACGCTTCAGCAGGTCGGCATTGACCGGATCGAATCCGCTGAACGGTTCGTCGAATATGAGCAGTTCCGGTTCGTGAATGACGGTGCACACGAACTGCACCTTTTGCTGCATCCCCTTGGACAGCTCTTCCACTTTTTTGTTCCACCAGGGCATGATGTCGAACTTCTCGAACCAGTCGGTGAGTCGCTTGCGCGCTTCGTGCTTGTTCACTCCTTTGAGTTGCGCCAGATAGATGGCCTGCTCGCCCACTTTCATCTTGGGGTACAGCCCTCGCTCTTCGGGCAGATAGCCGATGCGGCGAACGTCCTCCGCCTGCATGGGACGGCCGTCGAAGATCACTTCGCCCTCGTCGGGAGCGGTGATGCGGTTGATGATACGTATCAGACTGGTCTTGCCGGCACCGTTAGGGCCGAGCAGACCGAAGACGCGCCCCTTCCGGACGCTTATGCTCACATCGTCCAGCGCAGTATGGGCTGCATACCGCTTGCGAATATGATTGGCTTCTAAAAATGGCATAATTATTGGTTTGATTGAATGATAGTTGTCAGTTCTTCATATGAGGGAATTTCGGGCAGGAATACGTAGCCGCTCTGTTCGTAATCCACCAGACAGGCTGCATGCTGCAATCCGTTGCTCAGCAGCAGGAGCGGTACGCGGAAGATGAAGTTGTAGCAGAGGATTTGATCCATCGTCTTCTGAGTCAGCGACACCGTCGGAGCCTTGTATTCGCAGAGAACGATCGGCCGCAGATTCGTGTCGTAGACGACCGTATCGCAGCGTTTCCTCCGCCGGTCTATTCGTAGCTGTGCTTCGTTGCGGATCAGATCGGCCGGGTATCCCAGCACATCGGTCAGATAGTGGACGAAGTGCTGGCGCACCCACTCCTCCGGTGTCAGAGCCACATAGCGACGCCGAATGCTGTCGAAAATGAGCATGGACTCATCTTCCTGGCGAATACGATGTTCGTAAGGGGGGAGGTTTAGCTGAATCATCCTATCTTTGTTTCGCTCGGGAATCTTAGAATTTTCGGAACGAGCGTTACAAATATAGGTCTGTTTTTATGAAAACGAAGCAAGAGATAGTTGAGAACTGGTTGCCGCGATATACGCAGAGGCAGCTCGCCGATTTCGAACCGTACATCCTGCTGACGAACTTTTCGCACTATCTGCATGTCTTCGCCGAGCACTACGGGGTACCTATCGTCGGAGAACATACCTCCATGCCGAATGCTTCGGCCGAAGGCGTCACCCTCATCAACTTCGGCATGGGTAGTGCCAATGCGGCTATCATCATGGACTTGCTCTGGGCTATACACCCCAAGGCTGTGATCTTTCTCGGCAAATGCGGAGGCCTGAAACTGGAAAATGCTTTGGGCGATTACCTCCTGCCCATAGCCGCCATACGCGGCGAGGGTACGTCCAACGACTATCTGCCCGAGGAGGTGCCCTCTCTGCCTTCCTTTTCTGTACTGCGCGCCATTTCGTCAGCCATTCAGAACAAAGGCAAGGACTACTGGACAGGTACGGTCTATACCACGAACCGGCGGGTGTGGGAGCACGATGAGAAGTTCAAGGACTATCTGCGCAGTACGCATGCAAGCGGCGTGGATATGGAGACGGCTACGCTCATGACCGTAGGATTTGCCAACAAGATTCCGATGGGAGCCTTGCTTCTGATTTCCGACAGACCTATGTTTCCCGAAGGTGTCAAGACGGAAGAGAGCGATCGGCTCGTGACGGACAACTTCGCCGAAGAGCATCTGATGCTCGGTATCGATGCTCTCGAAATCATTCGGGAGAACAAATCTTCCATCAAGCATATTCGCTTCAACTGGTAACACTTCCCCCTTCCTCTCCATGGCCTCCTATTCCGATATTGTCGATTCCGTACGCAAGCGTCACTTCTCGCCCCTCTATCTGCTGGCCGGCGAAGAACCCTTCTATATAGACGAGCTGACCACTCTGCTGGAGACGTATGTGGTGCCGGCTGATGAGTGGGACTTCAACAGGGTTATCCTCTACGGCGACAAAACTTCCGTAGCCGATATAGCCAACGAAGCGCGCCGTTTCCCGATGATGGGACAGAGGCAGTTGATCGTCGTCCGGGAGGCGCAGTTAGTGGACAATATCGACTCCCTCGAAGCGCATTATGGCACCTTCCCCGATACTACGGTTCTGGTCATCGCCTATAAGAAGAAACCGGATAAGCGAAAGGCTTTCTACTCCAAGGCTGAAAAGGTGGGCCAAGTATTCGTCTCCGAGACCATACCGGACTATAAGATGCCGGACTTCATCCTGTCGGCTGCTGCCGGCAAGAAGCTGACCGTATCGCCCGAAGTGGCACATATGCTGGCCGATTACCTCGGCAATGATCTGGAGAAGCTGATGAATGAGTTGGACAAGCTCGTTCTCATAACACAAGACAGTAGGGGAGTGGTCACGCCCGAGATCGTGGAGCAGCATATCGGAGTGAGCAAATCCTTCAACAACTTCGAACTGCTTCGTGCCATAGTCAATCGCGAAACGAGCAAAGCCTTTCGTATCGCCCACTACTTTGCCCGGAATGAAAAGGAACACCCCATACAGGCCACTCTGCCCGTACTCTTCAACTATTTCAGCAACCTGATGATCGCTTGCTACCTGCCACAGAAAAATCCCGATGCCGTCATGAAAGCATTGTCGATACGCAATTTCCAAGTGCGCGACTATATGACAGGGCTGAAGATGTATTCGACGAGGAAGGTTTTCGACATTATACACGAGATTCGGATGACAGATGCTCGCAGCAAGGGGGTGGATACGACCGCCACGTTTGCCGGTAGCGGCGATTTGCTTCGGGAGCTACTCCATTTCATCTTCCATTGATCCTGCGGTCGGGGATTAAGACCTTTTTCCTTTTGCCAATATCCTACCGATACGAATCCGGAAAACAGTAACAGACGTATTGCACATTAGTTTTATATATTTGTAGGGATTAAATGATTTTCCGGCAGTTATGCGTATGCTGCACATGAGATCAGGCCGAAGAATTGTAGCATCTTTCTTATCCATGCTTATAGTTCTTTTCGGGGCGGGCTTCGAAACGATAGAAGCCTGCTGCAGGTCTTTTTGTCAAGTGCCGACCATATATTTGTCCGATCAGGGATGCATGGAGCATACGGAGTCCGAGTCCGAATCCGCATCGGATTGCTGCCGGACGGCATGTGAATGCTGCGATTCCCATGCTGATAAGTCCGAGTCCGAGGGCGGCTGCACTCCCACGATCGTCCACCACTGTTTAGACCGATACACACCGGCTGTGCGGCATAGTCTCCCACCGGTATTCGTGGCCACATATTCTATTTCAGCCTTGTGCTCCTTTCTCCCTGTTCCGATCGAAGCAACCTCTGCTCCGTTGCTATCAGGCTGTTCGCCACCGCTTCCGGCCAAAGACGGGCGTGCTACGTTAGGGAACTCCTGCATTCTTATTATTTGATTTCCATCCGGCTCTTTCGGCTGCCGGACAGATCTTGTCATACCCCTTTGCTTTCACACAAAGAGTGTATCCGGAATGGACAGCCATTAGTTCCTGACGCCGGACTCTTATATGTGACAAGGAGGCAAATGGGATAGAATCCTAATGACCGCTCTGTTTGTGCGCCGGAATTTTCCTGTTTGGTACTCCCAAAAACGTGGCGCGAAAACTTTTTGATTGTGGCGCGAGAAGCAAAAAAATTACGCGCCGCAACGAAAAAATTCCAGCTCCACTTCTTTCAGGAAACTCAGACCGCAATCACAGAATTTTTGGGACGTATTGCCAAGGTCACGATAGGCAGATCGATCGCACGCTGCTATACGGTTGCGCTCACACTACCATATCCGATTGCTGCCGAACACCGTAGCTGTTGAATCAAATTTCAGCCCTTTCGAAAAAACGTCTAAAACAGGTCAAACGCGACATACAGTTTTTCTAACACCGAGACTACCATATTATCATTGCAATTATGTAAGTGGTCTCCCAAACGAAATCAATCTCAATGAACAAAAAGTATATCAGAAGATTCTTTTTCTTCCTTCCTCTTTTGCTCCTCTTTGCTATCGGAGTAGGAGCACAGGAGAATTCCAAACTCACCGGACGAGTAGTGGACGATATGAACGAACCCGTCACATTTGCCTCTGTCTTTTGGTTAGGAACGGATACACATACTGCCACGGGGGACGATGGCGGATTTTCCATTCATCGCTCCAAGCTCTCCAACCGTCTGGTCGTGAGCTGTGTCGGCTTCGTGCCGGATACTTTGGACATTGCTCCCGAAGCAAAAGAGGTGGCAGTGATGCTCCGATCCATAGTCATGGATGACGTCAAAGTATTGGGCTATCGGAAAGGACGATCCAGACCCCGACTCAGCATAGAGAACAAAGAACAGATCAATGCCGGCGAACTGATCCGTGCGGCCTGCTGCAATTTGGGGGAAAGTTTTACCACCAATCCGTCCGTGGATGTCTCCACAACGGATGCAGCCACCGGCACGAAACAAATCAGACTTCTCGGACTGAGTGGCAAATACGTACAGATGCAGACGGAGAACTATCCCAACTTTCGAGGTATATCCGCACCTTTCTCTTTGGGTTATATACCGGGTACATGGATAGAAAGCATACAGGTGTCCAAAGGTGCAGCCTCGGTGAAGAACGGGTTTGAGTCCATGACCGGCCAGATCAACGTGGAGTACAAGAAACCGAACACGGATCGCTACTTCGAGGGTAATGCCTATCTGGATCAGGGATTGCGAGGAGAGCTGAACCTCTTGGCGAACTCTCATATAGGAGATCGTTGGAGTACGGCTCTTCTTGCCCATATGGAAGACCGCTCCTTAGCTCACGACGGCAACCATGATTCGTTTATCGATATGCCGAAGCAGCGGCAGTACAACTTCATGAACCGATGGACTTACAAGTCCGATAGGCTTATCATCCAAAGCGGACTCCTCTATTTGTACGAGAATCGACGCTCAGGCCAGTACGGACACCATGCCGACGCCCTCTCCGATCCGTATCGGATAAATATCAAGACGCACCGAGGAGAAGCATTCGGCAAGGTGGCTTATATATTGGATCGGGAGCATGGTACCAACGTTGCTCTGATCATGAATGCCTCAGGGCAACAGTTGGACGCAAACTATGGTCTGAAGATACTCGATGTAAGGCAGGACAATCTGTATGCCTCGCTCCTGTTCGAAATGCAATTCGATCCTCGACACACCTTTTCATCGGGGCTGAGCTGGCAATACGATCGTTATCGCCTTTCTTCCCAAACGGAGCAGCTTCCGAACATGGTACTGACCCAAGACAAGCATTTCGAATCCGTCCCCGGTGCTTATGTGCAGTACACCTATACACCCGTCGATAAACTGGTGCTGATGGGTGGTGTCAGAGCCGATTACAGCAGTATGCATGGCCTTTTCGTGACACCGCGCTTCCATATCCGTTACAGTCCCGTGTCGGCTGTTTCCATACGTTTGTCCGCAGGCAAAGGCTATCGCACTCATGGCATCCTCACGGAGAACAACCACCTCCTCGCTTCAGGAAGGAAGATGGTCATTCACCCCGAAACCGACAATCTGCAGGAGGAGTCGTGGAATTACGGTCTCAGTGCCGGATTCGATATTCCAATCTCCGATGGCAAGAAATTGGAGCTGAATGCCGAATACTACTATACGGATTTCGACAAGCGTGTAGTCATAGATATGGACAGGCATCCCCACGAACTCCATTTTTATCCGCTCTCCGGACGCTCTTTCTCCCATACATTTCAGTTCGACGCTTCATACACACTGTTGCGTGGATTGGATCTGATGGCTGCTTTCAGATACACGGATGTGCGGAATACCATCGGGGACAAATTGGTTACGGAGCCGCTTACCTCACGTTACAAAGGACTGCTTACTGCATCCTACAAGACTCCTCTGCGACTTTGGCAGGGCGATGTCACTCTTTCCCTCAACGGAGACGGACGCATGCCCGATCCGTACACTCTTGCCGATGGGACGCTTTCTTGGGACAAAACTTTCCCATCCTACCCGATGCTCAGCGCACAGATCACACGATTCTTTCCCCGATGGTCGATATATCTCGGTGGTGAGAATCTGACCGACTACCGCCAACCCAACCCTATTATCAGTGCCCACAATCCATGGAGCAAAGAGTTTGACTCTACCATGATATGGGGGCCGACCGAGGGGGTCATGGTATATATGGGTATTCGGTTCGATCTCTTTGATGACTAATCTCGGACTATCAGTATTCACACATAAAAATTCAATCAGTATGAGACACTTTGTTTTCACTCTCCTGCTTTTCCTTGCATATGCAGGAGCGGCATTGGCCAAAGACGTAGTCAGCGTTTGCGTATCTCCCACACCTCGCATGCACTGCGAATCGTGCGAAAAGAAAATCCGCAAAGCCCTACAATTCGAAAAGGGAATGAAAGACATCCGATTCGACATCGAGAAGAATGTCATCCTGTTGGTATTCGATCAGGACAAAACCTCCCTCGAAAAATTGGCTGCCAAACTCGAAAAGATCGGTTACAAAATCGAGGTTGTGGAAGAAGCCGAGGCTTCCGATGCGAAAACTTCTCTACATCCGACTGAGGCTTTGAGAGCTTCGCTTTTTCCCGTAGTAATTCGATAACATCGAACCGATAAAACCGAAGAATTTTTCTCGAACCAAAAGTTGCAAAAACTACGAACCGCAGTTCGCTGTACGAACGTAAACTTTGACTAACTTTGCAAAAGCATTTTTTCAAAACATAATCAACAAGAAAATTAGAAATGAAAACTCCTGCAGAACTGAAGTATTCTAAGGATCATGAGTGGACTCGCCAAGAAGGCGACGTTGTCTTCATCGGTATCACCGACTATGCTCAGGGCGAATTGGGCGAAATCGTCTATGTGGACGTTACTACCGAAGGCGAAACGCTAGAGGCTGATGAGGTTTTCGGATCGATCGAAGCTGTGAAGACTGTTTCCGACCTGATGATGCCTATCGCCGGCGAGGTATTGGAAGTGAACCCTGATCTGGAAGAGCAACCCGAACTCGTAAACAGCGATCCCTACGGTGCCGGTTGGATTATCAAGGTCAAGGCTGCCAATGCTGCCGACTTCGACAACCTTCTGAGTGCTGCCGAATACGAAAAGCTGATAGCTCAATAAATGCAGCCTTTGGTAAGCATCATCATGGGCAGTACTTCCGATCTGCCCATTATGGAGAAAGCCGCCAAAATGCTCGATGAAATGCAGATTCCATTCGAGATGTTGGCACTTTCGGCCCATCGCACTCCGGCTGAAGTAGAGGCTTTCGCTCACGGAGCCAAGGCTCGCGGTATCAAGGTAATTATCGCTGCTGCCGGCATGGCTGCTCATTTGTGTGGCGTGATTGCTTCCATGACGTCTATTCCGGTAATAGGTGTGCCCATCAATGCCACTCTCGATGGAATGGATGCTCTGTTGGCTATCGTTCAGATGCCTCCGGGCATCCCCGTTGCTACAGTGGGGATCAATGCCGCCCAGAATGCAGCTCTTCTGGCCGTCCAGATGATGGCTACCGGCGATGAAGCTCTCTATGCCCGACTGGAGGCCTATAAGGAGTCGCTCAAAGAAAAAGTCGTAAAGGCCAATCGCGAGCTGGCAGAGGTGAAGTATAACTTCAAAACGAATTAAAGCCCTGTCCTGCCCCGTCGGTCTTCGACACAAAAAAGAGATCGGCAGTCTATAGCCGTGGCTTATTTATGAGCCGCTATCGGCTGTAGTCTGCCTTTCTTTTTTCTCTATCATCTTTTCGAAGTAGGGGTGTCGTTCCCGATCGAATCGACAACCCCAAGAATATAGCAAGACTATGCCCGATCTGTTCGGATATAAAAGACGCAAGACCTCCGTAGCCCGAATAGGTGATACGCCTCTCGGTGGAGATTTTCCCATTCGCATACAGTCCATGGCCAATGTGTCCACCATGGACACGCAGGCATCTGTCGATCAGGCTGCCCGAATCATAGATGCAGGGGCTGATTATGTCCGCTTTACGGCTCAGGGTGTACGCGAAGCGGCCAATCTTCGGCATATCCATGCCGGGCTATGCCGTTTGGGCTATCACACACCATTGGTGGCAGATATTCACTTTAATCCTAAAGCTGCGGAAGAAGCTCTGCTGCATGTGGAGAAGGTGCGCATCAATCCGGGCAATTTCGTGGAGATGAAGTCCGGGAGCAATCTGACCGAAGAGGAAGCTTTCGATCTGGGACATAAGGCTGTGAGAGAACGTTTCGGCTCTTTCGTGGAAGATGCCAAACGATTAGGGCGAGCTATCCGCATCGGAGTCAATCACGGCTCTCTGTCCGAACGTATGCTTACGCGCTATGGCGATACAGCCGAAGGCATGGTACAAAGCTGCATGGAGTACCTCGATGTATGCCGCGAACATGAGTTCGACGATGTGGTGATCTCGATGAAAGCATCGAATACTTTGGTTATGACAGCGGCTGTACGCCTTCTTGTGGAACGAATGGATACCGCAGGTATGCACTATCCGCTTCACATCGGTGTCACCGAGGCAGGCGATGGTGAGGATGGGCGAATCAAGAGTGCTGTCGGCATAGGTTCGCTTTTGGCTGATGGCATAGGCGATACCATTCGTGTGTCACTGAGTGAGGATCCGGAGTGTGAGATTCCGGTAGCTCGCAAACTGGTTGCCTATATAGAGAAGCGTAACGGCCACCCGTCGATAGCCGTTCCTCAACCGGATCGTTACGACCGGGACAAACTCCGACGCCAAGAAACACATGCAGTCGGGGGCTTTATCGGGAGTAAGCATATTCCGATTGTCATATCGGACCGCAGGCATGGAGATGATCATTTCGATACCGAACTCTTGCCTGACATCGTACTCCGAGCCGATGGTCGTCGGTATTATCGTGGGGATATGTTGCCGGAAAATATCGTTTTTCGTTCCATCCGGCCGGATGATATGACGGACGAATGTGTACAAACCATTGACGCAAATCCTGATACAGTTATCTTGCTTGAATCCGTAGGTATCAATCCCGTAGCCGAATGGCGTGCAATGCTTCATCGTTTGGAGCTGGCAGGATGTCGATGCCCCGTTATCCTGCACCGCAGGTATGACTGCACCGACTTGGAAGATCTCCAGATTCAAGCATCGGCCGATATGGGGACCATACTCCTCGAAGGGCGAGGCAATGGGATTATGATTACTGCCGACAAGCTGCCTTCGGCCGCTGTGGATCGCCTGGCTTTCGGGATTTTGCAGGCTACAAGGCTACGCATGAGTCGGACGGAATACATCAGCTGCCCGGGCTGTGGCCGTACATTGTACAATTTGCAAGAAACCGTAGCCCGAATAAAAGCTGCAACAGCTCATCTGAAAGAATTGAAGATAGGCATTATGGGCTGTATCGTCAATGGCCCCGGCGAAATGGCCGATGCCGACTATGGCTATGTAGGAGCAGGCCCGGGACGAATCGATCTGTATAAGCAGAAGATGTGCGTTCGTCGTGGTATTCCTCAGGAGCAGGCCGTACAACAGCTTATCGAACTCATCAAAGAAAACGGAGACTGGAAAGAGCGTTAGTTTTTGGGAAGGACTATTTTTCTCAGTCGATCACTTTCCTCTCAAGAGACCCAAGCAATGAAAATCAAAATCATCAATCGCTCGCATCATCCCCTGCCGGCATACGCGACTTCGGCATCTGCCGGTATGGATCTGCGTGCATCCATCGAAGAACCTATTACGCTGTTGCCACTGGAACGCCGTCTCATCCCAACTGGTCTCTTCATCGAACTTCCGATAGGCTATGAAGCACAGATCCGCCCTCGGAGCGGATTGGCTCTCCGACACGGTATTACGCTGGTCAATAGCCCGGGGACTATCGATGCCGATTATCGCGGTGAGATAGGGATTATTATGATCAATCTCTCGAATACTCCTTTTACTATAGCAAATGGCGAACGGATTTGCCAGCTTGTTATCGCCAGACATGAACAGGCCGAATGGGTACTTACAGACGAATTGGCCGATACGGAACGAGGCGCAGGCGGCTTTGGTCATACAGGCAAAGAATAATTATCAATCTCCCTTCAACTACCACAGATGCGGATCCATTCTATCATCCTCCTGCTGTTTCTTTTGGCTATTTCTCCTGTAGCCGGAAGCACATCCACTGCAGACAGTACGGCATCTAAATTAGACCGATATTTCTATGAGGGTATCCGGCTACGAGAACAGGAGAATTATGCTGCAGCCTTCGACATCTTTCGTTATTGTCATCGGTTGAATCCCAACGATGCAGCTCTGTTATCGGAGTTGGGAAAACTCTATTTTGCCATCGGGCGTCAGGAGGAAGGAACGCGTTATTTGGAGCAAGCCTATCAGCTCTATCCCGACAACAAGAACTACGGCAATATATTGGGTGCCGTATACGAACGCCAAGGACGTGCCGATGATGCCGTCAGGCTTTACGAGGAGATGTCCGAACAATTCCCTTCCGAAGATGAACTTCGGTTCAAACTGGCCAATATGTATGTACAAGCCGGAGAGATAGACAAGGCCATATCCATATACAACCGTATGGAGGAGCAAAATGCTGTCAGTGCAGCAGATGCCTCCAACTATGCTGAGATTCGGGCACGTCTCTACCTGATGACCGGTCAGACCAACAAGGCTCTGAACGAACTTCGCCGTCTATGCAATCGCTTTCCGGAAGTAAATGAGTTTAGACTGAAGTATGCCGGTACTCTGCTCGACAGTGAGAAGTACGACGAAGCCTACGAGCAACTGCAACTGATAGCTCGGACGGATTCGACAAGTGGCTTGTACCATTTTGCTATGGCCAGCTATTACTTGGGAACAAACGAAAAAGAAGCAGCCATCAACGAAATGATCAAAGTAGCCGCAGACAAGGATGTGGCACCGGAGCAGAAGCTACCGATCATCCTGCGTTTTATCGGCACTGACACAGACGAAGAGGATGCACCGAAAAAAGAGTACAATATCCTGCTCGAAAAGATACTTGCCAGCCATCCCACAGAAGTGGATGTACGCCTTTTCTATGCCGAACTCTTGGAAATGCAGGGCGATTCTATCCATGCCATGGAGGTTTGCCGACCTATCACGGAATTTGCTCCTAAAGAAGAACGGGCATGGAAATTCATGCTGGGCAGAGCTGTTACCGGCCAGAACCATACCGAAGTCCACAGCATATCCGAACAAGCGCGACAGTATTTGCCGGGTGTGTCGCTATTTTACCTCTACGATGCCATTTCCTACTATATAGAGAAAAAAAGTTCGGAAGCCAAGCGCATACTGCAAGAAGCACTGGAGCATATCGATGCAGAGAAGGATCCCAACGGTCTATCGGATATTTATAGCCAATTAGGCGATCTGGCCTATGAAGAAAAAAAGCCCGAAGAAGCCTTTGCAAACTACGAAAAAGCGTTGGAGTTGAACCCACGCAATGTGGGAGTACTCAATAACTATGCGTATTTCTTGGCCAAAGAAGGCGGTGATCTGGCTAAAGCCGAAAGAATGGCAGCCCAATGCGTCAAGCTGGTGCCGGACAATGCGGTCTCACTCGACACTTACGGTTGGGTATTCTTTCTAAGAGAAAATTATACGTTGGCCAAACTCTACATAGAAAAAGCCTTAGGACTGACCGCAGACAACCCCGATGCCGATGTCGTAGAGCACCATGGCGATGTCCTCTATATGCTCGGAGAGAAGGAGGAAGCTTTGCAGGAATGGAAGCGGGCTAAAGAGATCGGTGGAGGAGGCAGTCCTATGCTGGACAAGAAAATAGAACAAGGAATATATATCCCTGAAAAGAAGAAATGATGCTCAGGAAGAAGTTTGGCCCCGTTGGGCTTGCATTTATCGTTGTTGTCTTTTTTGTGTCGTTGCTTGTCGCAGGGTGCATTTCCGCCCACACATTCGGCTCTATATCCGGTGCCGGCAGCGATATGGAAGTCAGTAGTCCTGCCGCTCTTTTTGCTAACATACAGGAGCACTATCCTCGACAGGACAGATTCAGTGCGACGGGTAAAGCTGTTCTCCGATTCGATCAAAAGGAGGTGAATACACG
This sequence comes from Porphyromonas gulae, assembly GCF_000765945.1. NCBI lineage: Bacteria > Pseudomonadati > Bacteroidota > Bacteroidia > Bacteroidales > Porphyromonadaceae > Porphyromonas > Porphyromonas gulae. The sequence goes on along the minus strand of NZ_JRAT01000002.1, from coordinate 139,794 downwards.
TATCGAGTTTACTCTCGTTCGCAATCGCGGTATCCGCCTTGTCGCTATGCCTTTTCCGTTGGTTGTAGCCGGACGAGCGTGGATCACGCCCGAAGGACTGACCGTAACGGATGCCATTAACAAACGTTACGTGACGGCCTCCTATTCGCAGCTTAGCGAACTTACCGGTATAGAGCTTTCTTATCGTGCCTTCGAATCGCTTTTCCTCGCACAGCTCTTCAAGGCTGATGGCACATCCGTAGTGGCATCCGATCTTTTGCTTTCGACCGGTGCTCAAAAAGGGCAATTGCTCTCCTATCAAGACCACCGACGGATGGAATACATATCCGAGATCGGCAACAACGGACGCCCCCTCTCCATGAGTATATACGACCCGTCCACCCTCTACCGACTTATTACTACCTATTCATCTTTCCGAGAGTATGGTGCCGAGAAGAACCTGCCTGCAAACCTCCTTTTGCAAGTGCTTCATTTGGGACAGGTCAAAGGCTCTCTTGCTCTCGACCTGCCTAAAATGAGATTCACAGATATCGATGAAACAGATGTAATCCCTCGCGTCAACACATCCACTTATGGCAGGATGACGCTGGAAGATCTGTCCGAGCTTTTCTAATCCATTTACACATGAAGTCTTCAATCCGCTTTTTTCTCTGTAGCACCTTTCTCTTCAGTGCATTTCTCTTGCCTGTTTTCGGACAGAAATCCAAGCAGGTACAGCAACTTGAAAAACAACGAAAAGAAACACTGAAAGCCATCGAAAAAACCGATCGCGAACTGCAAACGACCAAGAAAGACAAGCAAGACAAACAAAAACACCTTAACCTCCTGAACAAACAGGTTGCGCAGCGCAAGCAGGTAGTGCAACTCTTGGATAGCGAGGTAAAAGGGCTACAGTCGGATATAGACTCTATGACAGGTGTATGCCATCGGCTTTCCGTGGAGGAGAAGGCCCGATCCGATGAATATGCCCATGCTCTACAGTCTATGCAAAAGCGGAAACGCTCGTTGGATCGTATTCTTTTCATCTCATCTGCCAAAAGCTTCGATGAGGGAATGCGACGAATGCGTTTTCTGGAGCAATACGCTTCCGCATACAAGCAAGCCTCTGTCCGTCTTCGCGATACACGCAGCAAGCTGGAGTCCGAACGTGCGACCGTAGAAGAGGCCAAGAAGGAAAAAGGACGTCTCTTGGTGATCAGAGAAGAGGAAAAAAAGAAGCTCGAAGGACAGCAAGCAGAGCAACGCCGGCAGGTGCAGGCCTTGGGTGCCAAACAAAAAGATTTGGAATCCCGGCTAAGAAAGCAAAAGAAGCAGGCTGAAGCTCTGAACAGGAAGATCGAGAAACAGATTGCTAAGGAGATAGAAGCTGCCGAACGCCGTGCACGTGAGGAGCGTGAGCGATTGGCTCGCGAAGCCAAAGCCAAGGGTAAGCCAGTTCCAGCCGAACCGGAACGAAAGGCTGAAACCAAAGGCGGCTATGCCATGGATGCCTCCGAACGCGCGCTCTCAGGCAGCTTTGCTCAGAACAAAGGTCGCCTGCCCGGCCCCGTTCGCGGTAAATACCGAATCGTAAGCGACTTCGGAGTGCATCAGCACAGCGAACTGAAAAAAGTTCAGGTTAATAACGGCGGTATTGACATCGCTGTAGCAACAGGATCCGATGCCACCAGCGTATTCGATGGTGTGGTATCCAGCGTATTCGTGATACCCGGTTATAATTCGGCAGTAATGGTACGTCATGGTAACTATATCACGGTTTATGCCAATCTGAGTAAAGTATACGTAAGTGCCGGCACTCGCGTAAAAACGGGTCAGGCTCTCGGACGTGCCTATACAGATCCCTCCAACAACCAGACTATTATCCACTTCGAAATCTGGAAAGAACGCAGCAAACAAAACCCAAGACTATGGTTACGATAGCTATTCCCAACGACTATAATGCCCCATTACGAGATCTTCCTTGGATCCCGAAAGTAGCTGCTACGATCGGCACATTCGATGGTGTACACTTCGGGCATCGCTTTCTTCTCGATCAGCTCAAAAAGATGGCGACAGAGAAGCATCTGCCTACTATGGTAATAACCTTCGATGTCCCCCCCATATCAGTGGTTCGCCCGGGAACTCCCTACCAGAAGCTGACGACAATAGGCGAAAAACTCCTCAGACTCGAAGCGGAAGGAGTGGACTATACGGTGGTACTGCCTTTTACACCCGAATTAGTGGCGATGACAGCCGACACTTTCATTACAACTGTCCTGCACAAACGACTCCATGTAAAAGCCCTGCTCGTCGGCTATGACCACCGATTCGGACATGGACGCATATCCGGTCTGGAAGAATACAAGCGGATAGCTACACCATTGGGCATTACGGTAAAGAAGGCTTCACAGGCCCAGATAGGTGGAGTGCCGGCCAGTTCGAGTGCCGTGCGCCAAGCCCTGATGGACAATAATCTTGCTTTGGCCAATCAGCTATTGGGATATGACTACATACTGACAGGGAAAGTGGAGCATGGCTTTAGGATCGGGCGCGAACTGGGCTTTCCGACGGCTAATCTGACCGTAAGCGACAGCCACAAGCTGATCCCCTGCGATGGGGTCTATGCCGTCAGAGCCATTGTAAGCGGTGAGCGATACAATGGTATGCTGTATATAGGCCGCAGGCCTACGCTAAACAACGGCGACCAGCGAACGATCGAAGTCAATCTCTTCGACTTTGATAAAACCATCTACGGCTCCCAGATTCGAGTGGAGTTCGTGACCTTCATCAGAGGAGATATGAAGCTCGATAGCCTGGAAGCTCTTCGCCAACAAATACAAGCCGACTACGGCCGGATCTCAGCTCTCTTCGAGTCCGAGCAATCCGAGTACTCTGAGTAATCAGAATACTCTGAGTACTCAGAGAATAAGCTCCTACAAATTCTTTAGTAGCGTGTCCGCAGGGGGGATGTGCAGGCTCTGACGGGAATCTTCTACCGCTTGCCATTCGGGCGCGAACCGAACCTTATTGTCTACCTTGAAGTGTTCGCTCCCATGGCGATCTATACGATCGAGGATGAAGCCCACAGTTATCTTTTCCGGATCCACCGCCGGACTAAAGAACTCCGCCTTGGGGTCGTGCATATAATTCACCTCCATTATAGCTCCGATGGAGAGCAAGCGGTGTATGGCTTCGGATACAAGCCGAATCGGGGCCTTGCTCTCTTCTGCAAGCGAGTCCGCAGTATGGGGGCGGCGCTCGTCCGACAAGAATCGCTTCACGATCAGTGTAGCTACGACGATAGTCAGGAAGTCGATGTAGCGGCGTGAAACATTGGTCGTATCCCGCTCAAAAGCAAATTTCCGAACATTCTGAATAGAGAAGCTGAGCTGTGCACCAAACAAAACAATGGTCCAAGAGAGCTGTATCCAAAGAAGCAAAAGAGGTACTGCTGCGAAGCTACCGTATATGGCATTATACTTCGAGATCCAAAGGATACCGCTGATATAAAGAGCTTGGAATATCTGGAAAACGATACCGGCCAGCACTCCCGAAATAAATGCCGGCCAAAACCGGACGTTCACTGTGGGTAATACGATATACGTACCGGTAAAAAGTAGAACGATAATCACGTAAGGTATCAAATTCAGGATCAACTCCAGCATAGGGCCGAATAGGATGTATTCGCTGAAGTATGTTCCCTTGATTGTAGTCATCATTAGAGTAAGACCACTGGATGCCGTGATCAGGATTGGCAACAGGAAAAAAGCTCCCATATAATCGATTACCCTTCGCTTCCATGTACGTCTTTTATTGGTTTGCCAAATATCGGTAAAGGTATCTTCCACTGTGGCTATCAATGAAAAGACGGTGTAGAGCAGCACGATAAGACCTATACCGACGAAGACGCCACCTTGCACTTGCGCCAGATAGTTGTCCACATAACCCAAAGCCTGATCCAATTCCTGTCCATGACCGGGCAGATATTCTTTGAGCCAATCATGTACTACCTGCTGAATGCCAAAACCCTTGGCAATACCGATCAGGACAGCAAGCATCGGGACGATAGAAAGAATCGTACGATAGGTGAGAGCAGACGCCTGTGTAGCCAGATCATTCTGGATAAAGTAACGAACTGTGAGGAAAACGGATTTGAAAGAATTGATCATCAAGCGACTTGGCCCCGATACCTCTTCGTCCGTAATGCGCCACATATCTCTGGTGACAAAAAGAATCATTCGGTTTATCCGGATAGACCACCGCTTGAAAAATCCCTTATCGTTCTTTTTCTCTTTTTCGTCAATGCTCTCTTTCATAATAAATAACGGGTTGAATCCATTCTTGGTAAATCCATACTGGTAGGCCGAATCTTCCGATTCGGTGCCGGCTTGGAAGAGAGAGAAAAAGCAGCAGATCTGTAAGCCGGGTTCTGTACTCACGGCCACACGTAGCCGGAGTGTCTGTCATTTATCTTGGCCGTGCGTCACCGCACGGCTCCAGCGATCTACCCCCCGGCATCGGGCGAGCTACCCTACATGCGCCGGTATACATGATCTTACAACCCGTCAGACGTACGGCATGCAGCGTCACCGCTGCACCCGGTGGGCTCTTACCCCAACCTTCTCACCCTTACCCTCTCTGCCCAGTCGGTGCCGAAGCACAAACCGATAGCAGAAAGATGGCGGTCATTCTCTTCTACGTACCTCTACCCTCACGAGTAGCTTCCTGTTAGGAAGGACGGTGCTCTGCGTTGCCCGGACGTTCCTCCCACTCTCGAAAGAGTGAGCGACAGACCGATCTGCTGCTTATCTTTTCTTTCGTCTTCTATATCTTATCTGTGTGCCACCTCTACGACCTTAGTCGGATCGAGATGTTCATTGCGATAGTGCACTTGCTCCACCACTCGGGCAGCCAATTCGCGGAAAGCGATTCCCGTCATCGAATCGTCCCGAACAGCAACGGGTATACCTTCGTCTCCACTTTGGCATATACCCTGCACCAGCGGAATCTGTCCGAGCAAAGGAATGTTCAGCTCCTCAGCCAAATTCTTACCGCCATCACGCCCGAAGATGTAGTATCTGTTCTGTGGCAGTTCGGCCGGTGTGAACCACGACATGTTTTCCACCAAACCGAGTACCGGCACATTGATCTTCTCTCCCACAAACATACTGATTCCTTTCCGAGCATCTGCCAAGGCTACGTCCTGCGGTGTCGTCACGACAACGGCTCCGGTAATAGCCAGTGTCTGCACCAGTGTCAGGTGTATGTCGCTCGTCCCCGGGGGCATGTCAATGAGGAAGTAGTCCAATTCACCCCAATTAGCGTCGCGGATAAGCTGCGTCAGGGCATTGCCTGCCATACTTCCGCGCCAGAGAACAGCATCGTTCGGATCCACGAAGAATCCGATAGAGAGGATCTTCACGCCCATCACCTCTTCGGGAACGATCAATTCGCGCCCATCCACTTCTTCGAGTACGGGACGTGCCTCTTCGCAATGGAACATCTTAGGCATAGACGGGCCGAATATGTCGGCATCCAAAAGTCCTACCCGATAGCCGGCTTTGGCCAGAGAGACGGCCAGATTAGCCGTAACGGTACTCTTTCCGACACCGCCTTTGCCCGAAAATACGGCAATGATGTTCTTCACCCCGGGCAGAAGTTTGGCCGGAGGAGCAGGTATTGCCTGTTTGCTCTTGACAGAGATATTGCCTTTGATGTCGACGTCTTCGCTGATATACGTCAGGATGGCTGACTCAGCAGCTTTGACCACGGATTTGATGAATGGATCGTTCGCTTTGTCGAATATGAGCGAAAACGATACCTTATTGCCATCGATCCTTATATCGTCCTCGACCATTCCGGCCGAAACCAAATCTTTTCCTGTCCCCGGATAGCGAACTTTGCCAAGGGCTTCGAGGATAAGATTGGGATATAATGTTACGTATGCCATATTCTGAATAGGTTATTTATTCGGAAGGAACTGCCTGACTTCTTCTGGAGCGATTGTAACTGCGGTAGCTGTCAGGTTCGATTTCAATATCGGGTTCCCGATACTCGCAGAGAGGCTCTCCCAAGCCAAAGCTGATGTACTTGATCGTCAGACCTCGTTCCAGCCACTGTTGTTCGTAATAAGTTCGGATGCCGAGGATTTCATTCTCTACGCATCCTTTGCCGTACAGATCATCCGTTATCTCGTGTACGGGCAGGTCGTTGAGCTCTACCAACGCCTTCGTATAGGTATAGAGGAAAGGACTATCCGTTTTCAGATGGATACGCCCCCCCTTTTCGAGTACCTTGTCATAGAGCGAGAGGAACCGCGTTCCGGTCAGTCGCTTGCCTACTTTCTTCATCTGCGGATCAGGGAAGGTGATCCATATTTCGGCCACCTCTTCCTCGGCAAAGAACCGATCCAAAAGCTCTATATCCGTCCGAAGGAAAGCTACGTTGGGCATCCCTTCTTGAAGAGACTCTTTGGCACCGGCCCACATGCGGGCACCTTTGATGTCGATGCCGATAAAGTTTTTCTCCGCATACCGTTTGCCCAGACCTACCGTATATTCTCCTCTACCGCAGCCCAGCTCCAAGACAATAGGGTGATCGTTGTGGAAAAAATCCGTGTGCCAACGCCCTTTTAGCGGAAAACCACCCTCCTGTTGCTGCAAGACGGCAAAAGGATACTGGAAGACGTGAGGGAACGTCTCCATGTCGGCAAATTTGGCCAGCTTGTTCTTACTCATGCCCAATGTAGAGTATCAGTCCTCTTCGAAGAGATTGATACTCTCGCAGTATTCGAGTTCGCCCTGTACGACAAAGCGTATCTCATCGGCAGAGAAGTGGCCTACCTCATCCCGTGCGGCATTCTTGACAACGTACTCCACGAGTTCGTCTTCGTCCACCTCCACTGTTTCCTCGCTGTCCTCGGCCATATCCATGAAGCCGCGACTCTCGTAGAAATCGTAAATCAGATCGACGATGTAAACAATGTCATCATCGGTCAGTTTCTCTTTCAATTCCTGTGGAATGAAATTGCGAATAAAAGCCACGGATGCCGCATCGTCGTACATTTGGATTTCTTCTGCCATAGGTATTTCTGTTTTTTAGTGGATTCTTTGTTTACTGATGTCCGGCCCCTGACGGATCAATAGGCACGGGCGAAGAGCACACGCTGGGGCGAGGGCTTACCCGTCACCATACATTTGCCCGGAGTCATGTCCCCATCCATCGGGATGCAGCGAATGGTAGCTTTCGTTTCGGCTTTGATTCGTTCTTCCGTTTCGGAGGTCCCATCCCAGTGAGCAAGGATAAATCCGCCATCTTCGATCTTTTCTTTGAACTCTTCGTAGCTGTCCACCGTGATTGTATTTTCTTTGCGATAGTTCAGAGCCTTTTGGAAGATATTTTTCTGAATATCATCGAGTAGGGTAGCGACTGTTTCTTCTATACCATCCAGTCCGACTGTCTCCTTCGTCAGAGTATCGCGACGGGCTATTTCGATCGTGTTGTTTTCCAAGTCGCGTGCCCCCATAGCCAAGCGAACGGGTACGCCTTTCAGCTCGTATTCGGCAAACTTCCACCCCGGCTTCTTATTGTCGCTGTTGTCGTATTTCACCGATATGCCTTTGGCTCGCAGAGTCTGAATAATCTGATGGGCCTTCTCGTCGATCTGAGCCAACTGCTCCTCATTGCGGTATATCGGTACGATAACCACCTGATAAGGTGCCAATTTCGGAGGAAGTACCAAACCGTTGTCGTCCGAATGGGACATGATAAGAGCACCCATCAGACGGGTAGATACGCCCCATGACGTAGCCCAGACGAAATCGCGATTGCCATCCTTATCGGCAAAAGTCACATTGAAAGCCTTGGCAAAATTCTGCCCGAGGAAGTGGGATGTACCACTCTGCAATGCCTTGCCATCTTGCATCAACGCCTCTATCGTATAGGTGTCCACAGCACCGGCAAAGCGTTCGTTGGCGGATTTCACACCCTTGACTACGGGCATGGCCATGTATTCTTCGGCAAAAGTGGCATAAACTTCCAGCATCCGTCTGGCTTCTTCTTCGGCTTCCTCTTTTGTAGCATGAGCCGTATGACCTTCCTGCCAAAGGAATTCGGCAGTCCGGAGGAAAAGGCGTGTACGCATTTCCCATCGAACCACATTGGCCCACTGATTGCAGAGGATGGGCAGATCGCGGTGGCTTTGTATCCAGTTCTTATATGTATTCCAAATGATGGTCTCCGATGTCGGACGAACGATCAGCTCCTCTTCCAACTTGGCCTGCGGATCCACTACTACGCCGTCTCCATCGGGATTGGCTTTGAGTCGATAGTGAGTTACCACGGCGCATTCCTTGGCAAAGCCTTCCACATGTTCTGCTTCACGGCTCAGGAAGCTCTTCGGGATGAAAAGTGGGAAGTAGGCATTGACGTGTCCCGTTTCTTTGAACATATCGTCCAACTGCCTTTGCATTTTCTCCCATATAGCATAGCCATAAGGCTTGATAACCATACAGCCACGTACGGCCGAATTTTCTGCCAGATCGGCTTTGATAACCAAGTCTTGATACCACTGCGAATAGCTTTCGCTCCGCGATGTCAGCTCTTTCAGTTCTTTTGCCATTTTTTCAATGATAGTATCTATGTCCTTCTATTCAGATATTTTTCAGTGTCGCAAAGGTAGTAATATCACGGCAGAAAACCCCGTGAAACGAAGTGCGGATTACGAAAAGGATACTTGCAACTATTAGAGGAAAGGGTATTAGGAAGAGGATTGAAGGTAAGTATATGGAAATGAGGGAGATTTGCGCCATCATCTCTATGGTTTGCATAGAGGGGTAATCTGTCTTGTCTTCCAAAATATCCCTAAATGCGATAGGGTGTTTGTCGTCATTTACAATGAATAAATCAAATCGGACAGCGGCGGAGAAGACTCTCACAAAAACATCTAAGCTTTTTGCAGAAAGCAATAAAGCTTTTGCCCGAAAGCTTAGGGGCTTTGAGAGACAAAGTGATATTCATGGAAGAAGATAAGATATTCTGGTCTTTATCAGCAATAACGCTAGAAAATATACCTAATAATATCGCTAATATGATTTAGTGAAAAAATAACAATCCGAATTTTGTGTTTGGTTCTACAAGACTCAAATCCATCGTTGAAGAACAAAAAGAGAATGCTATGATTAGTTGTACCCCAAAGAAGAAAATCACGCAAAACGCTTACTTTCCCTCGCAAATGTGTATCATTGCAAGCGATAATAGTGAGCATTCTTTGGTTATTCAACTGTTATTGATACACTAGAATTTGTGTCTTCCGGCAATACCGCTCCTAATATGGTTAAGCGACTTGTAAATCAAGGTGACAAAGCTGTACACATTGAGAATAAGGAACTATCTAAATTAATTAAGGTTAATCATAATGTTACTCACCGAACTACCATGGTATCTCTATGGACAAGAAGAGTTACCGCATAAGGCTGATGGGACATTGTTTCATTACACTAATTTGGACTCTTTTAAGAAGATAATGGAGGATTTGACTCTAAAGCCATCTTCTTTTGCAAGACTCAACGATATGAATGAGGGTAATGTGCATAATATGTGTCTGAGCCACAACTTCATGGTAATGTACGATGCAGAAAAGTACATCAAGGAGAAGTGCCATATCATCAGCTTCTCTCAGAACTATGACATTCAAGGTTATGGAGTAGAAGGTACTAATCATCCTGCTATGTGGGCTCACTATGCTGATAATTCAAACGGAGTTTGTATAGTGATAGACAAAGATGCTTTCATTGCTAAGAATAATCATGTCTTGTCCCAATACTTTTACAAATTTGAAGATGTGGTGTATAGCCTGTTCAATACCCCCAATTATAAAGACATCAATTACGAGGCCGAGACTCCAGAGGAGTTTATAAAAAATAATTGGAAGTCATTGTTCTTCTTGAAACATAAGGATTGGGCTAACGAGGATGAACATAGACTATTTATCATGGACTACGATGGTAAGTTGAGCATTGATGGCTGCATCAAGTATATAGTCTTAGGAAGGAAGGTTTTTGGGGATAATGCAAGAATCAAAGAAATACTTGATATTATTGTAAATCCAGAGTCTGTATGTTATCGTAAATTTGTGCCGCATTCTTTTGCTACAACTAGTTACAATACCCATGGGTATTACACATATGAAATAGCATTCAAAATACGCGAAACTGTAAGAATGAACAAATCCAATCCTTTATATGCTGATTATGAGAAATGGCTCATTGAGGAACAAGGATATGAATAAATACGTAGCAAAAGTTAAAGACTAAATAGGACTAAATGTGAAATCGACAGAATGACCATACATATAAATATGTAGAAAACAAATTCACTCTTTCCAAGAAGAAAATCACGCAAGATCTCGCTCACTTTCCCTCGCAAATCAGCACCTTTGCATGTGATAAAAGTGAGCGTTCTTTGGTTATTCAAAACAATGTGACTCAAAGCACTCTGTTCATTTCTAAATCGTTACCTATCCTTCCAACTTGAAATGGTAACACTCTGTTTTTCAGTAAAATAGTTCGCAATCGAAAAATTTAGCAAATCTTTTTTCTGTGGGCAGGTGTTTTCCCGATGGTATGGGTTGGATTACGATTCATCCGAATTGCCCCTTTTTGCTATATTTGCCTGCTCGAAAAGAATCCCAAAGAGGGTAAACCACTGTGTATTAGAGATATTACTGCTTGCATAAAACTACGTTAATAAACTATCTGATGAGAATAATCCTGTACTCCGATTCCCGACCTATCTGCTGTACTACGGGGTGTATGACTCCTACGCCCGTATCCTGTTTATACCCCTATCATGATCATATCGGACTAAAGGAAAGCATGCAGCAATGAGGACAGGAGTGGAATAGCGCTTCAATACCGTTTCACCAAAAAGATAAGGCACCCGCACGGTTCGGCCACGAATCGTGCGGGTGCCTCTGTTTTATAGCCTCTTGAAAAGGCCTTTTTCAGCCTGCGATTTATATAGAAATGAGTTTCGATCTATATATAAATTGAAAACGATTTATATACAAATCGAAAACGATCTATATATTTATCGTAAATGGTTTGTATATAGATCGTTATCCGATCTGCCGGAAGTCATGTTTTGATCCGAAAAAGTTCGTTTTATCACCTTTTTAGCCTCAATATCTACTCCCTTTTACCTGCTTATTTGGAATCATTCCAAACTCCTCTTCGTTGTTGAAAACTTTTTTGGCGCATGTTTTTTGAGTCGGTAATTGTCATACCAAGCAAGGAGGTCAAGAATTGGCGAAGTGTCATATTCCACATATCTGCGACTGTTAATTTGTTTTTTGATTAGTGGTAAACGCCCAAATAACGTGGGCATTATGCTGAAAAAATAGCAGAGTTATTTGCATCTTATCAGTTGATAATCAATAAGATATAAACAAACAAAATCCACTTTATGAAGACAAATATGGTTGATGTTTTTTATGTCGTAAATGATTTCTCCAAACATTTTGATGAAACAATCAAGGAAAAGGCCCTCGAAGAGAAGGACAAAAAAGAATGAGGGTGTGCTGAAAAAGCAAATTCAGCACACCCTCGATTATTTTCGGACAAATCCGATAGGTAAAAAAACGACTTATTTGCTGTAGTCGTAGAAGCCTTTGCCGGTCTTGCGGCCGAGTTGTCCTGCACGTACCATCTTGCGAAGCAAAGGATGAGGACGATATTTGGCATCACCGAATTCGGTGAACAGCACCTCCATGATAGCCAGACAGACATCCAAACCGATAAAATCGCCCAAAGCCAAAGGCCCCATCGGGTGATTGGCACCGAGCATCATGGCCTGATCTATTTCCTCTATGCTGGCCACACCGTCGGCATAGGCTCCGATACCTTCGTTGATCATCGGTATGAGAAGACGGTTTACGACGAAACCCGGAGCTTCGTTCACGCGTACAGCTGTTTTCTTGAGCTTTTCACACAAGTCCAGTACCTGCTTCATCACTTCGTCCGAAGTTTGCTGGGCACTGATAACTTCTACCAGTTTCATCACGGGAACGGGGTTGAAGAAGTGCATTCCGATCACACGAGATGGGGTAGGGAGTTCGGTTGCCAAAGCTGTGATGCTCAATGAAGATGTATTGGTAGCGATGATACATTGCTCGCTTACCACTTCCGCCACAGCACTGAGGGCCTGTTTCTTTATTTCCATCTCTTCGGCAATCGCTTCGATCACGACATCGGCATCTTTCAGGTCATTGAAGTCCATCGTCGTACGGATGCGAGCCACAATGGCTTGCTGCTCATCGGCAGACATCTTGCCCTTTTCAACCAGACGGTTGAGATTTTTTTCGATTCCTTTGAGCGATTTGTTGATAGAAGTCTCGCTTCGCCCTTTCATCAGGACATCCAGACCGTTTTGGGCGATACATTGAACGATACCACTGCCCATGGCTCCGGTACCTACTACTGCTATTTTCATTTTGTTGGAGATTAAAAGTGTATGTGAATAACTGTTCTTTTTGGCTCTCAGCTGAAAGCCGGTTTACGTTTTTCGAGGAAAGCTGCCATGCCTTCCTTCTGGTCGGCTGTGGCAAAGCACAGACCGAAGAGGTTCTGTTCCAAGGCAATACCTTCGGCAATATGCATCTGCGTACCACGATTGATAGCCTCCTTGGACGCTGATACGGCAGAAGCCGAACGCGATGCAATGAGTTGAGCCGTTTCCATCGTGGCAGGTAATAATTCCTCCGGAGTTGTTACTCGATTGACAAGACCGATACGAAGTGCTTCTTCTGCATCGATGATACGACCCGTGTAGATGAGTTCTTTGGCTATACCCGGAGCGACAAGGCGTGGCAATCGCTGTGTGCCGGAGAATCCGGGGGTGATGCCCAATCCGACTTCGGGCTGACCAAACTTGGCTTTAGCCGAAGCTATGCGGATGTCACAAGCCATGGCCAATTCGCATCCACCTCCCAATGCAAAGCCATTGATAGCTGCAATAACGGGGAAAGGCAATTCTTCTATACTTCGGAATACTTCTGCTCCAAGCCCTCCAAAGGCTTTTCCCTCGGCTGCACTCAGATGTTGCATCTCGGCTATGTCTGCTCCTGCGACAAATGCTTTGCCACTTCCGGTAATGATCAGCACTCGGGGCTTTTCTGTAGCGATAACGGCAATGGCCGATTTCAATTCGGAAAGGACTTCAGAGGAGAGGGCGTTCAGTGTCTCCGGTTTGTTGATGGTCAGCGTCGTGATGCCATCTTGCGACTGGATAATCAGATTGTGAAATTCCATAACTCTCTTCGATGAATGAAAAAGGAGCCGAATGAATGCGACGAGCTACAAAAGCCCTTCGCCTCATCGGCTCCTTTGCAAGGTTTGTTATACTAAGATTCTCTCAGACTCTTACTTGTCCTGCATGGCAGAACGTAGCTTGGCCGTCAGAATGGGTACAATCTTGTGCAAGTCGCCGACTACACCGAGATCGGCTACCTGGAAGATGGGAGCGAATTTGTCCTTGTTGATGGCAATGATATAATCGCTCTCCTCCATACCGGCCAAGTGCTGGATAGCACCTGAGATACCAATGGCCATATAGATATCGGGGCGAACGGTCTTACCCGTTTGTCCTACCTGACGTTCGTGACCGATAAGACCGGCATCGACCATAGCACGAGAAGAAGAAACTTCTGCATGGATCTGCTGGGCCAGTTCGGCCAGCTTGCTGAAGCCATCTTGTGAACCAACGCCACGACCACCACTGACAAGGATGTGAGCTTCCGTGATGTCCACCATATTCTTGTCTTCACGCTCTTTCTTGATCAGGCGAACACGGAACTTGGCTGAGTCAAACGTGATAGTTACGTTTTCAACCGTACCCTTACGGTTGTAGTCCATAGCCTTACGACGCATAACGCCGGGACGAACAGTAGACATCTGAGGACGATGTACCTTACTGATAATCGTAGCCATAAGGTTACCACCGAAAGCCGGACGTGTCATCAGCAGATTGCGCTCGTCACCGATCTCAAGCGATGTGCAGTCTGCTGTAAGACCTGTACGCAAGCGAGAAGAAAGACGGGGGCCGAGGTCGCGACCGATAGTCGTAGCACCGAGGAGTACGATCTCAGGCTTCTTGTCCTGAAGAATCTGGGTAATGGCCTGAGCATAAGGCTCGGTAAGGTAGTTCTCGAGCTTCTCATCGTCTACGACAAGCACCGTATCGGCACCGGCAGCGATAAGTTCCTTAGGCAAGTCAGCAACCTTGTAGCCGCAAAGAATTGCCGTTACTTTTTCTCCGATGGTGTCTGCCAGTTCACGAGCCTTTCCGATGAGTTCGAAGGCTACGTTCTGAATCACTCCTTCGCGTTGTTCTGCGAAGACGAAAACACCTTTATATAATTCCTTATCCATAGTTGCTTGTTGTTCAGATGATGAATTTCTCTTTCAGTTTGTTGAAGATAATGTCAGCAGCTTCTTCGGGAGTGATATCTTCATGCAGTGCTCCCATGGCCTTGGCTCCCTTGGTGAATGACTTCTTCACGCTCGTGGGAGAACCGGCCAAACCGATTCTTTCCGGATCGACATCAATGTCGCTTGCTCCCCAGCATTCAATGGGTCTGTCGAAGGTTTCCATAATGCCACGAACGCGCATGTAGCGAGGCTTATTAGCCGTAGCCAACAAGGTAAGCATACAAGGAAGCTCTACTTCCAAAATCTCATGTCCTTCTTCCGTGCTCTTGCGAACAGTCAGAGTTTGCTTGCCATCGAATGTGGCTTCTTCCACGTATGTGATCTGTGGGAGATCAAGCTGCTCGGCAATCTGAGGTCCTACCTGAGCCGTATCACCGTCAATAGCTTGACGACCGGCGATAATGAGATCGTGGTCGATCTTTCTCAAAGCTTGAGAGAGGGTGTAGCTCGTGGCCAATGTGTCGGCTCCACCGAACTTACGATCGCTGACAAGGATGGCATGATCTGCACCCATGGCATATGCTTCGCGCAGGATAGCTTCTGCCTGTGGCGGTCCCATCGTGATCACAGTTACGTGTGCATTGTGGGTGTCCTTGAAGCGAAGAGCTTGTTCCAAAGCTCCCTTGTCATCGGGGTTCATGATACTGGGCACACCGTCACGAATGAGCGTGCCTTTTACAGGATCCAATTTGATTTCGGTAGTATCGGGTACCTGTTTGATACAAACAACGATATTCATAGTCTAATGCTTGATTATTTTAATAAGTTGGATGCGATTACCAAGCGTTGAACTTCGCTGGTACCTTCGTAAATCTCAGTGATCTTAGCATCGCGCATCATACGCTCTACCGGATACTCACGAGTATAGCCATATCCTCCGTGGAACTGAACCGCTTTCGTAGTCATATCCATAGCCGTTTCTGCGCAGTAGAGTTTGGCCTGAGCCGATTCCATCGTATAAGGCATCTTCATATCCTTCTTCCAGCTTGCCAAACGAACCAACAAACGAGATGCCTGAATGCGGCATTGCAGGTCGGCAAGTTGGAATTGTGTGTTCTGGAATTGAGCGATGCTGCGACCGAATTGCTTACGCTCTTTGGTGTACTTCACCGTCTCGTCCATGGCTCCCTGTGCAATACCGAGGGCCTGAGATGCGATACCGATACGTCCGCCATCAAGGGTTTTCATGGCGATTTTGAAGCCACCGCCTACGCGACCGAGAAGATTCTCTTTGGGGACGATGCAGTTTTCAAAAATAAGTTCGCATGTAGCCGAACCACGGATACCCATCTTCAGCTCTTTCTTTCCTATAGAGAAGCCGGGAGTTCCTTTTTCAACAATGAATGCTGTGATACCACGTGTGCCCTGGCTCTTGTCTGTCATGGCAAATACCACATATACGTGAGCATATTCGGCATTGGTGATAAAAATCTTGTTACCGTTAAGTATGAAATGATCTTCCTTCTCTTCAGCAAAAGTTTGCTGAGCAGCAGCATCCGTACCTGCATTGGGTTCGGTAAGTCCAAATGCACCGATCCATTCGCCGGAACAGAGTTTCGGCAAATACTTCATCTTTTGTTCTTCTGTTCCATTTTCGTAGATGGGAGCTGCGCACAAAGATGTGTGTGCAGAAAGAACCACGCCAGTGGTAGCACATACACGGCTTAGTTCCTCCACTGCCATCGAATACATTACGTTTGTACCGCCGGCACCACCGTACTCAACGGGGAAAGGGATGCCCATCAGTCCGATTTCGCCCATCTTCTTTACTGTTTCGATGGGGAAACGTTCCTGCTCGTCAATTTCTGCCGCCAGAGGTTTTACTTCTTTCTCGGCGAAACTGCGGATCATCTCAAGAAACAATTGTTCTTGGGGTGTCTGAGAAAAGTTCATAATTCTTGAAGTTTATTTGGTTTGTAGTGATACTAAAAACTCTTTTTATTGTTGCATCGGGATGATCTCAGAAGCAAAAGTCAATGAAGCTTCAGTCGCAGCTTGTACTTGTTCTGCTGTAAAATCCGGATGTATTTCTGTTACGACAAGGCCTTTTTCCGGGCACACTTCGATCACACACATTTCTGTGATAATCAGGTTTACTTGTCCTTTTGCCGTAAGCGGCAAAGAGCATTTCTTCATGATTTTGGGGCTACCCTTGGCTGTATGCTCCATGGCCAAAATTACCTTGCGAGTTCCTACCAGCAAATCCATGGCTCCTCCCATACCGGGTGCTTTCTTGCCGGGAATAAGCCAGTTGGCCAAGTCCCCATTTTCGTCTACTTGCAATGCTCCGAGTACACTGACATCCACATGTCCACCACGAATGATGGCAAATGAGGTAGCACTGTCAAATGAGGCAGCACCCGGAATAGCCGTAATGGAACCTCCCCCGGCATTGATCAGATAAGGATCTTCTTTGCCTGTTTCCGGAGCAGGGCCCATCCCAATCATGCCATTTTCAGACTGCAAATATACTTGTACTCCGGGTTTTAGGTAATTGGGCACCATCGTCGGCAGACCTATACCGAGGTTGACCACATCACCATCTTTCAATTCGAGGGCAACGCGCTTGGCGATCACTTCTCTGATTTGATCTTTTTCCATGATGAAAAATATTTTATCGATTTCTATTTGTTATTCATTCTCTTATGAAACTCCTGAGCGATGAATGAAGCAACATCATCCGCATATGTATTGGCACCGAATCCTGCATCATAGCCAAGCTCTTTGGCCAATTCATAAGTGATACGAGGCCCTCCACAGGCCAAGATCATCTTATCTCTCAGACCTTCTGCCTCCATGAGTTCGACCAGCTCTATCAGATTCTTGATATGCACATCTTTCTGTGTTACTGTTTGAGATACCAAAAGAGCATCAGCATTGAGCTCGATTCCCTTGGCAATAAACTCTTCATTCGGAACCTGACTGCCAAGATTGTATGCTTCGATCATTTCGTAGCGTTCCAAACCATAATGACCGGCAAAGCCTTTCATATTCATGATGGCATCAATGCCTACCGTATGGGCATCAGTGCCTGTACTGGCTCCAACCACTACTATCTTTCGGCCGATATTATCACGGATAAAGTCGTCTGTTTCAGCCATATCCCATTTCGTAGATTCTACTTTCGGAACATAGATAGAGCTATAGTCTACTGTATGTTCGCAGCTTCCATAACAGTTGAAAAAAGTAAAACCTTCTGTCAGTTCGCGGAAGAATACTACTTGAGGATTCTGCATCCCCATTTTCTTGATGAGCTGCTTGGCTGCTTCGATGGCTTCATCTCCAGCCGGAACAGGTAAGGTAAAACTAAGCTGCACTTTACCGTCATTCATCGTATCGCCATAGGGCTTGATGCGCGATAGATCTAATGTCTGATCGAAATCTCTTCCTTCTGTCGAATATAGTCCACCGCTCATAACTTACCACTCATATTAAAGTTTTTCATCAGCTCGATTGTCGGGTTGTAGTAGTGTGCTTCCTTCTTGGCAACACCGCTTAAACCCTTTCCTCCGTTCATCGGGCGTTTTACATCACCAAAAATACCTTTTTCCAAAGCAGAGAAGAGACCTTCTTCCTTCAATCTTTCAAGCAAATTGACGGTCTTGTCAAGCACTTCACGTGCTCGGCTCTGTACGATACCACCCTCCTTGAACTCAACCTCCGATCCGATATTCTTCATATTGGAGAAAATATATTTGGCATTTTCGATCGAAAGATAGCGGTCGCTCATAAAAGGAGTATGGATAGCTTCGGTAGGCATACCGAGCAGCTGGATACCCTGAGAGGTCCACACACCGATTATATTGAAAAGGGCATCCTGCAAATGACCACGGAAAATGTTGCCGGTCATGAACTTCGTAGGAGGCATGTATTTAAGCGGAGCTTTGGGGAAAATTTCTCTGGTCATTTGTGCTTGGGCCAACTCGAAAAGGAATCCATTTTCGAGCATGGGATCCATTTCAAATGCATGTCCAAGCCCCATCTGTTCTGAAGGCAATCCGGCTGTAAGAGCCAGCTGCTCATTGATCAAATCCGAGGCAAGTACGGTATGTGCTTCTTCTACGGCATCAGCTGTGGTCAGATAGTTATCCTCGCCAGTATTGATGATAACACCGGCAAATCCGTTGATGACACGACTCATGTACTGATCCACCAGAGTACGTTGCATATTGATGTCTCGGAAAAGAATTCCATAGAGAGCATCATTGAGCATTACGTCCAAGCCTTCGAGTGCTCCCATTACGGCTATTTCCGGCATGCAAAGACCCGAACAATAGTTGCAGAGCCTGATGTACCGACCGACCTCTTCTCCAACCTCATCCAAGGCTTTTCGCATGATACGGAAGTTTTCCTGTGTAGCAAAAGTTCCCCCGAATCCTTCTGTCGTAGCTCCGTAAGGGACATAGTCGAGCAAACTCTGTCCCGTAGTACGTATTACGGCAATAATATCGGCTCCTTGGCGAGCAGCTGCTTGTGCTTGAACGACGTCTTCATATATATTGCCGGTAGCAACAATAACGTATAGATAAGGTCTTGTCCCTTCTCCGAGAGTCTCGATATAGTCCTCTCTTCTCTTTCTGTTGGCAGCTATTTTTTGCATCCCTGCTGTTATGAGCGGTGCCAATGTGTCTGCAATGACGTTGGCAGGACAGAAGGGATAAGAGGTAAGATCTATTTCGCCGACAGCCACACCTTCGGCAATTTCCTGAGGAGATTTCCCTGTAGCAACTATTCCATTTGCTAAAAAGAACAGAGCACCATGCCCCAAAACATTCCGGTCTTTCAGATGGTCGACCAATACATTGGGTAGTGGAACAGCATTGCCATCCACTCCATCAACCCCGATTAGGCGACAGAGGGTGCGTTCCACGGCTACAGTCGTGTATTGTTCGACGAATGTCTGTACGTTACCGGCTATTTCTCCGGCAATGCTTCTGGCATATTCTACCTTGGAGAAATCAATTCCGACTTTACTTTTTTGCATACTTATGATATGTATTCTTGCTTTATGCTATTTCGTGTTGTTCAAAAACTGTTTACATTCTGTCATGAGAGCCTCATTAACCCCAAGGATCTCTGCTATGCGTATTGCTTCGTGTGGGACATCGTTTCCGCTCACTTCTTCGAGCGTATAGTCCACACATTTGGTGAGGGAGTTTACTTGTAGAGGCAGGTTCACTTTGTCTTCTCTAAAACCACGCACTTTCAAGCGGCGACATGGAATGTCTATACTGCCATAATGTGTAGTGACGAGAGATCGGATCTTATACCTGCTCAATATAGCCAATAACCCACTGACAATGGCTTGTCCTTCTACAGGATTCGTTGTCCTTGCAGGTTCATCGACTAAAACGAGTAGTTGCTTTCCCTGTCCGGCCTCATCGGCAATGGACGAAAGACACATCATTTCCGCCCCGAAAGAGGAAAGCCCCTGTCTAATATCTTGTGCATCTCCAAGCGAAAGCATCACTTTTTCCACAGGGCATATCTCTGCCTTTTGTGCCGGCACATAAAAGCCATATTGATAGAGGATCTGAGCTAATGCGACTCCTTGCAGCAGCACACTTTTTCCTGCCATGTTAGCACCGGTAATTAAGGTTGGCAGAGAGGGTAGGGCTATATCTACCGGCTGGAATTTTTCTCCTTTTTCTTCCAGGAGGCTAAGAACATGTGGATGTACCAGTCCCGTATAGTTCGTAACACTATGACCGGAAACCGGTTTGCTCCATCCAAGCTGAAGGAATAGCTTGACCTTTGCTAATAACAGGTCTATCGCTCCCAACAATTCCAGAGCTGTAGCCAATCCAGCAGCATAAGGAGACAGCTGGCGAGAAAGTTGCTTTCGGACGATGTCTTCTTCTTGCAAACTTTCATTGCGAATTTCGATCTTGGCGTCTTCGTTTGTTTCCTTTTTGAGCTTGTCTCTCAACTCTCTCAATGTCTCCGAATATGCATCATATATATAGAAATGAGGAATTTTCTTTTCCTCCGGATCCAAAACGGAAACAATATGCGACAAATCGGGTAGGGGAGAGGTGAGATCATCTAACTTGTAAAAACGGATCAAATCCCGAATATCTTCACTTAAAATTGCCAAGAATTTGATCTCGAAAAAATCAATATCCGTGCAAACTACGTGGTCTGAAAGAGAATATATCGTTCCTTGGATGTCACGCAGCTGCATTAATTTGTGTGCGATCTCATCCAGACCTCTTTCTTTTCGTTGGTCTGCTTGGTATGAGATGGCTATTTCTACACGAGAAAGAAGCTCTTCAATATCGGAAGCCTCGGTCAGGAACTCTTGCTCCATCAGACAACGCCACCCCACAGATGAGAGTATGCACAACTCATCTATCACATAGCGGAGACCGCTGATACTGCTTATCTGTTCCCGTAGTTTCATCAGCATTCAAGCGAATTTAGCCCTCTTACATCGTAGACCGGAATACCGAGAGCTTTTTCCATTTCTCTGCGCAGCACTTCGGATTTCAGCTTGTACCCGCTGGGTGCTACCGGATTGATTGTCACGGCCAATAGCTTACCTCCATACAGAGATTTGATCTCATGTTTGCTCTGTAGAAAACGATCTACTGCTTCCGGCAAAGCAAACATACGTGTAAAATCTCTGATAATGAGACAGATTTTATCATCAGAGAGGCGAAGCTGTTCCAATAAGTTATCACTAACGGCTCCGGATACATAAATTCTGTTGCCGAAGCGAGTCAGGTCATTTCTGTTAGATGCATTCAGCATCAGTGCCGAACGAATCCCCAAGTCGTGAACGTTGCCCGACTCATCTATCCCCCATATGCCTTGTTCGATGGGGTCTAATCTCTCTGCCAATTCGACTTCCACTGTAGGTAAAGAGATCAATCGATACACGGCAGCCGTTTTACGGACCAACTGAGGTATATTGATGGACAAAGCAGCTCCGGTAGCTAAAATCATAGCATCGGTAACGACAGGAGATGCCAGACACTTGCGAGAAAGAGCTCCATCTACAATAGTAGTTTGCACTCCGGAATTCGATAGGGTAGTTATCATTTTTCTTAACCCACCCGTCGTGGAAGGCCCTGAGAGCAATATCTTACCGGGTTCCAAAGAGCAGGCCGTGATGAGCCGTCCCAATGCAGTCCGATCTTCGCTGACATCAATAATCTCTGCAATCAGTTCTTTCTGTAGATAATGCAACTCGGAGGTAACGAATATCATCCCTTTAGGCACCACTATTTCCGGCTTGGCTGTCTGAGTTACCTGGTCACTCTTTTCTCCATCTATGCCTATAGAAGTAAGGGCAACCCTATGCCGATAGGCATCGAGTCGCCTGATGATATAGTTGAGCGTTTCCGTTTTGCCGGTGTTCTTCTCCATTCCGAAAATGGATATGCTCCGGCTCTGCATGATCTTTTCTACAAAAGGCAATTTTTTTCTCTCTTTCTCTCTTTAAGCAAGCTCTCTCCCCAATGGCTTTGCAAAGGGGAGGGAGCTTATTTTCAATCAATTAGTTCTTATCGAACTTGCGTTTTTTGCGAGCTAAGTCGGAAGGCTCGATAGCCAACTGCTGGCCTCCGGAAAGTGCGGCTACACCCTCTTTATGCTTACCGGCTCGACAGTCCTCACAATCACACTCCTCATGATAATTCTCCGGTTCCGTATAGGTCGTGATAACACCTTCATAGTTGCGAAGAACCACATGTCGTGGGGACTGAGATACAACATAGTTCGGCATTACAGGTATCTTACCACCACCCCCCGGAGCGTCTACCACAAAGGTGGGGACAGCATAGCCCGAGGTGTGTCCACGCAGGTTCTCGATAATCTCGATGCCTTTGGATACCGGTGTGCGGAAATGACCTATACCAAGCGAGAGATCGCATACATAGATATAGTAAGGACGCACACGCATCTTTACAAGCAAATGCACCAATCTCTTCATCACATGCGTACAATCATTGATTCCACGCAATAAAACCGTTTGGTTACCCAACGGAATACCTGCATTGGCCATTCTTTCACAAGCCTCTACAGCTTCTTCCGTAATCTCATTCGGGTGGTTGAAGTGGGTGTTCAGCCACACGGGATGATACTTTTTGAGCATATCCACCAATTGAGGCGTTATGCGCTGAGGAAGGACTACCGGCGTACGGCTTCCTATACGAACGATCTCCACATGAGGTATTTCGCGCAGACGCTTCAATATGTATTCCAAGCGATCGTCGCTGACAAGGAGGGCATCGCCTCCCGATAGCAAAACATCGCGGACTGTCGGTGTATTGGCTATATAGTCAATGCATCGATCGATACGCTCAGAAGGAGAAGAAGCATCTTTCTGTCCTGCGAAGCGACGGCGAGTACAATGACGACAGTACATCGAGCATTTGTCCGTGATAAGGAACAATACACGATCCGGATAACGATGAGTCAGTCCGGGTACGGGCGAATCTTCATCTTCACTAAGTGGGTCTACCTGATCTTCAGGAGCACGTACCAATTCCTGATGAGTAGGAATAGCTTGTTTACGAATCGGACAATTAGGATTCTCGGGGTCTATCAAACTCAAATAATAAGGTGTGATAGCCATTCGGAGCACTTTGAGCGATTCTTTTACTCCCTCTTCTTCTTCAGCGGTGAGTGTAACGTACTTTTTCAGCTGGTCGAGCGTCTCAATTCGATTGAGGACCTGCCAATGCCAGTCGTTCCATTGCTCATCGGTGACATCAGGGAAATAATACTTTCTACGACTTTCTGCCATGGTTATTGTGAGCTTTGGCTGATTATCTAAAAAAGAATACTACGGAGACAATGATTCCGAACCGGCTTATCATCTCTCCGTAGCAGCTTATTTCTTACGAATTAAGCGTACAATTCTGTGAAAACTTTACGCAAAGCCTCACATTCCCGAAGCTCCTGCAGTGTGATTTCGGCATGACCCTTGGTATAGCCATTACCAACGATCATAGTCACGTCACTGCCTACGCCCTCAGCCCCCAAAGCGGCTTTGGTGAAGCTTGTAGCCATAGAGAAGAAATAGACGATACCATCATTCTTCGTACAGAGGATGCTCGTCATTTCCGTATCGGTGATGTTTACGTTGTTGATCGTAACATCACACATCTCTCCGTTCGTAAGCTTTTCGATCTCTTCCATTACGGGTACCGGCTTCGTTGCATCGGCAGAGAATACATGATCACAGAAACCGAGAGCTTTCAAGCGATCCGTACTCTTCTGTGAGTGGCAAAGACCGATTACCTTACCGGTTACACCGGCACGTTTCTTGGCTTCGTAGCAGCAGAGCATACCGCTCTTGCCACCTGCGCCGATAATAAGTACCGTATCTCCCGGCTTCACCAATTTGGCTGTCTGAGCAGGAGCACCTGCCACATCAAGAGCCGACAGAGCCAACTTTTCAGGCAAATCGTTAGGAATCTTCGCATAGATACCGCTTTCGAAGAGAATAGCCTTTCCTTCGATGTCCACTTGATCTACATCCGGACGAATTTCCTTGATTTTGTCGATGCGGAGCGGCGTTAGAGAAAGCGACACGAGCGTGGCAATCTTATCGCCTACCTTCAAGTCGATTTTGTCTTTGAGAGCATCGCCGATCTTTTCAACTACACCGAGAAGCATCCCGCCTGAGCCTGTTACAGGGTTGCGATGTTTACCTTGTTTGGCTACAATGCCAAGCATGATTTCGGCGATTTTGGCCTTATCTCCACCGGCCTGTTCATGAATCTGCGTGAAACTTGCAGAGTCTATATTCAAAGTCTTAACATCGATGAGAATCTCATTGTCGTAGATTTCATCCATGTTGTTGTCCACTTTTTCAGCGGGCTGGGGTAGAACGCCCTGAGGGGCTAATACACGGTGTGTGCCGTATTTGTTTCCTTTCTTTTGCATTGTCGAAACGTATTGAGTGAATTTTGTGAGTTTTAGAGCCTTTATTTGCTAAGCCCCAATATCCGACGGGCTTCTGCCGGAGTGGCTATCTCACGACCCATTTCCTTGGCCATACGTACCACTTTTTCTACCAATTCTCCATTAGAGCGAGCCAAAACTCCTTTGGATATATATACATTGTCTTCGAAACCTACACGCACATGTCCTCCATCAATGATAGCCAGTGCTGCGAGGGGAAATTCATAGCGTCCCACACCTGCTACAGTATATGTGGCATCTGCGGGGATACTTTCGCGAAGGAAAACGAAATCACGCATTTCTCCGCTGATACCGCCATTTACACCCATTACGAAGTCGAAGTGCATAGGGGATTGGATATAACCTTTGCGGTGAAGACGAAGAGCCATGTCGATCATACTCTTGTCGAAGACTTCGAGTTCGGGTTTGATACCACGCTCGATCATTTTCTCCCCGAAATATTTGATCGTATTTTCCGTATTGGTGAACACTTCATCACCGCCGAAGTTAAGGGTGCCACAATCCAAAGTAGCCATTTCGGGAGAAAGCTCTGTCGGTTGCAGACGTTCATCATTCGTCATGCCCACAGCACCTCCCGTCGAAGGCTGGATGATTACATCGGGACATACTGCCTTGATGGCATCCATGACTTCTTTGAAGCGATTTTTATCTTGAGTAGGGGTACCATCATCGTATCTCACATGGAGATGAATGATGCTGGCACCTGCATCATAGGCCGATTTGGCTTCACGTACACACTCTTCTACCGTATAGGGAACGGCCGGATTATGCTCTTTCAGAACCTCTGCACCGCAGATGGCTGCCGTAATGATCAATTTTTCCATAATTACAGTCGGTATAATGGTTTTACTTATTTGTTGCGCTGGCAATTAGCCGGTACCACACAAGTGCCCGTAGCACGGCATACCACTATAGGTTCGTCAAGTACATCTGCTGCCGAATCCGAAATATCAGTACGAGGACGAATCACCTTACGGGCTTCGAATTTCATCTTTCGACTGGTATTTCCCACATGAGTGATTTCGCCTACAGCCTCTATATAGTCTCCTGCAAATACCGGAGCCAAAAATTCCACATTGTCATAAGCACAGAAGAGGCCTTCATCACCGTCTTGCATGATAAGGAGTTCTGTGGCAACGTCTCCGAAGAGCTGGAGCATGCGAGCCCCATCTACTAAGTTACCTCCGTAATGAGCATCATGTGCACTCATCCGAAGACGGATCATTGATGTCTTTGTCATAGTCGTATTGGAGTTATTGTGAGTAGTTGATTGGTCTGTGAGCAGAGATTACTGCTTATTGAAGGATATAATCCACGAATATGCCACTGGTGTGGATTTGTTCCATGGGGATCTGTCCGGTAGGGCGGATTTCTTCAATTTCTGCTACTACACAGTCTGCTGCCATAGCCATCAGCGGCTGGAAGTTCTGTGTTGTACCTTTATAGATGAGATTCCCGAATTCATCGCCAACGCTTCCTTTAATAAAGGCAAAGTCAGCACGGATAGGTTTTTCGAGCAAAAAAACCTCGCCATCAATCTTGATCTTCTGTTTGCCTTCTTCGATTACAGTCCCAAGCCCTGTAGGAGTCAATACTCCTCCCAAGCCGGCTCCTCCTGCTCGTACTCTCTCTGCAAGAGTGCCCTGAGGACTAAATTCGATTATCAACTCGCCTGTATTCATTTGATCACCGGTCATGGGGTTCGTACCGATGTGAGAAGCTATCAACTTCTTCACCTGATGGTTTGCAATGAGCCGACCGCAACCACGATCCGGATAGGACGTGTCATTCGCAATAAGGGTGAGATCCTTGACACCGCTCTTTACTAGTTCGTCGATAATCCTTTCGGGGGTACCATTCGCTAAAAAGCCACCCACCATGATAGTCATACCGTCCTTAAACAAGGCGGACAACTTTTCAGCCGAAATCGCTTTATTCATGGTTTTTTCTGTTTTTTATTTTGTTGAGAATTCTATTTCCTTCTCTTTTCGTGACAAATCTGTATGTATCAACTTATTTCGGTTGATATAATTGCGCACCAAAGATAGTGCCAATTTGGGAGTTGCAAAAATAACAGTAGAGCCGAGGCTTATGGCTAAGCATCAGTCGGGGATTAGCTGTTTCATAAAGAGTTCATTCAAAGGATAAGCACATACATAAGTAAACATAATTAAGATTATCGTTTTTTATTGATTGCCTTGCACGCCTTCTAATTATGTTCAATTACGAGTGAGCCGATCAGCTCTTTTACATCACTGATTCCATGCCTTCGGAGATAATCCTCTATGCCATCGACTATATGAGAAGCTGCAGCAGGATCTACGAAGTTGTAGCAGCCCACCTGCACAGCCGTGGCTCCGGCCAATAAAAACTCGATGGCATCAGCCGCAGATGCGATCCCTCCCATACCGATTATAGGCACTTGTACCACCTTGGCGGTTTGCCATACCATACGTAGGGCAATGGGCTTGATACATGGCCCGGAAAGGCCTCCTGTAATGGTCGAAAGGATGGGACGGCGTTTTTCCGCATCGATAGCCATACCAAGAAACGTATTGACCATCGAAATGGCATCGGCACCCTCAGCCTCTACGACACGAGCTATCTCTGTGATGTCAGTCACATTGGGAGAAAGTTTTACGATCAATGTCTTGTCATAAGCTCGGCGCACAGCTTTAACGACGGACGCCGCCCCCTCGCAGGTAACGCCATAAGCCATACCTCCCTGCTTGACATTGGGACAAGATATATTCAATTCTATAGCCCGGATATGCTCCAGCTCATTTATTATTCGGGAAGTCTCTGCATAATCGTCCAAGGTGGAGCCACTTACATTGACGATCATCTCCGTCCGATAATCCTTGACAACCGGATATATATGCTCTACAAAGTAGTGAACACCCTTATTTTGCAAGCCCACGGCGTTCAGCATCCCCGATGCAGTCTCGGCCATGCGTGGATACGCATTCCCTTCCCGATGATGGAGCGTGGTTCCTTTGACAACTATGGCACCTAACCGGTCTATATCGATAAAATCTTTGTATTCGGTACCATAGCCATAGGTGCCGCTGGCAGTCATTACGGGATTTTTAATAGTTAATCCCCTACCGATTTCTACTTCTGTTCGAACCATTGTAATCTATCTGTATTGAAGACCGGTCCTTCCGTACAGACGCAAAGATTGCCTTCTTTTGTATTTTCCACACAACACAAACATGCCCCGATACCACAAGCCATCGTATTTTCCAGAGAGACTTCGCAAGGGATATTTCGTTGGCGTGCCAGGGATGCCACCGCCACCATCATGGCTTTCGGGCCACACACATATATATGAGAAAAATCAGCATCCCGAAGGGTCGGGTGGTTCGTGACAAAGCCCTTCACCCCCAACGAACCGTCCTCTGTGGTGCAATGCAGGTTGGCAAAGCGGGAAAATCTGTCCTGCATAACGATCAGATCGGCAGAACGCGCACCAAGCAGAACATCCGGCACGATCCCCATCTCTCTGATACAACGGGCCAAATAGAGCATAGGAGCCGTGCCTACACCGCCACCCACGAGAAGAGGACGGTACTCTCCATCCGGCTGATCGTTAAGCGTAAAGCCCTGTCCAAGCGGATATAAAAGATCCAACGAATCGGATACTTGCAATAAAGCTAAAGCATGTGTGCCCTTGCCTGCTTTTTGAACCAGAAGCAATAGTTCCTGCCGTTCGTAATCGACATCACAAACAGAGATAGGCCGACGCAAAAAAGCCCCTTGGGCATCAGTCAGTACCTGAACAAACTGTCCGGGCTTTATTTCCGGCAGAGATAATCGGGCTTCATTATGCTCCGGTACAAGTGTAAGAAGGAAATAGCTGTCGTTTAGCTTCGTATTGGCTGCTACACGCAGTTTATGGTTGTATTTCATCGAGAAACCGAGTTGCAGTATTCGAGTGCAAAATTACGAAAAAAGAGAGGCTTACTCTTTGTTTGAGCGAAACTCTTGATAGCTGCCATCCGAATAGAAAACCGTAATTCTCTCGATTTGCTTCGCAGGCATTTGAACGATCTTGATTTCCGGCTCCGGTCTGCCCGATGAGCTCTGTATGCCGGAATTATCTTTAGTCCTTGTATGCAACTCCTGCTCCGGCATGGAAGAATAAGAGAAAAGATCATTCTCAAAAGGCATTTTATCCGATTGTTGAGGCCCTTTGCCAAAGATAATCCACTCCGCACTCCATTCATCGAATCCCTGCACGATCTTGTTGATCATGTCCAAGGTCACTTTATTTCTGCCGGAGGTAATGTGCGTCAGAGCGGAACGGGAAATTCCGGCTTGATCAGCGAAAGCAGAAGGAGTCATTCCCAACTGCTCCATCATGGAAAGAATACGCATCTTAATTGCATCTGCATCGATCATAATACTGTTTTTTTGTCACCTTTTTGAGCAAATCATATCCACAGAAGCAAATTTACAAATTCGAATTTACATCCACAAACGGGACAACAGCAATGTACAACCCAAACTAATTACAAATGTATCACACATTTGTGCGATTACACTTGGATTGTCAATAAGCTTGGAGTTATCAACATCTACCATCAGTTTAGATTTATCCTATAATATATTGGTTATAAGTAATATAATATATCACATTAGAACTTATAAGGCCATTACGAATCAACAACGCCACTCCCCCACTCTATTTCGATATAAATACTTCATATAATATAATATAATAACCTGATAACTATTGTATTATACATTTAATATAAAGGTGTATAAAGCTGTATTGCTCGGTTTGTTTTCAAGTGTAAATCGCTGCAATACACATGTATATTAAGATCGGTTCAATTTGATTACATCCTGACCGAATCAAGATTGTAAACTGAAAACGAGTTTCGAAGTGTAATTTATCCCCATTTGTGACTGCACAAATGTAACGCAATAAAGATGGATCCTCTAAACTGACAAAATGGCGGTATCAACAAATTAAGTGGCTTAAAAAACATGGCTCAGAAGGCTTCTAAAAATTTTCGATGACCTCTCACTACCTCAATAGCCTTGAAGGGGATATTCGGCCTAAAAAGGGCAAAATATGGCACCGATGATAAAAAAGAGAAATCCAAGTAGCCGAATAGCCTGTTCTCGACTCTGATGATAAATAAAGAAACTACCTTCTCCTTAGCGTAACACTTGCACTAAAAACACGCGCCAAAAAAGTTTTCAACAACCAAGATGAGTTTGGAATGATTCCAAATAAGAGGTTAATAAGAAGCGGATTTTGAAGGCCAAAAGGTGTGGAGGTGGACTTTTTCGGATCGAAACAGGGCTTTTGAGAGATAGGATAACGATCTATATACAAACCGTTTTCGATAAATATATAGATCATTTTCGATTTGTATATAAATCGTTTTCAATTTATATATAGATCGAAACTCATTTCTATATAAATCGAAGGCCGAAAAAGGCCTTTTCACTGGGCTATAAAACAGAGGCACCCACATGATTCGTAGCCGAACCGTGTGGGTGCCTTATATTTTGGGGAGACGGTATCTATTCTTTATTCCGCCTCATTCCATAGCTGCATATCTCATTCAATCCGGTATATGACACAGGTATAAACAAAAGATATGGCCATAGTTAGTCATAGTCCTTGGATGGAGGACAGGTTGGGAGTCGGAGTGCAGGATTATTCTCATAGGTCGTTTACTAATATAGTTTGATACAAGCGGCATTGCAGCTCTCAGCAGGCTGCTGTAACCGTAGGCAAAAGTACGCATTTATCCGACACCGATGCTTGTTTCCCTGAAACGAAAAAGCTCAATCCAGATCGGCCATATCTATCTTCCAGGTAGAATCGGGAAAAATCAGATAGGATTCTGCTCCTGCCTTTCGGAGTTCTTCCCGGGCCTTTTTCATTTCTTCGCGGTATTGTTTGCGAGCTTTCTCCATCTCTTGGCGGAACTTTTCCCGCTCCTTGCGCCATTCTTGATTTTGCTTTTTCTGAGCCTTGAGATACTCTTGGTAGTATTTCTCCTTTTGCTTGCGATATTTTCGCATAGCCTCCGAGTTGTCAGGCTTCAAAACGTTCCACTCCTTGCGGAAATAACGCGAACGACCATTGGGATAAATCATTTGATTGAGCTGCTCTCGCGTGAATGTCCCTTCCATGACGAGTGCACGTATTTCCTCCGTGTCCTCCGTGTACAGGACAAGTGTCCGAAACGTATTCTTCTTGCTCTTCTCGGCATAGAGACCGATTCGCTCGCTGCCATCCTGTACAGACATCAGCTCCTCATAGTCCTTACGGCTTCCACTCATAATCGGTGAAAAGGTCCTGCGAATCAGAGCCGCGGACGAAGAGCGATTCATATCGGTCGAAAAAATGTACATCCCATCCAGCAACGACATATTGATGCTAATATCCGTCTTCCGTTTCAGGTACTTCGAAGCCATTTTGAGCATCGACTTGGAGAGATAGACGGATTCGATGCCGTTATCTTTCCTGAGTTCTTCCACTTTTATACGCTGGGCATTGGCTATCGGGGACAGCATACATACAGCCACGATCAGGGCTACGATCATTTTTGCTTTCATCTCTATTCTCCTTTTTTATTCTATTGTGTTTCTATCATATTCCTCTTCGGACATAGCTGTCTCCGTGTACAAGGCTTCCTCTTCCCATCCGAGCATCTCCACAAACTCCCCTTCCGCATCAGCTCCGCGATCGAGACAATACTCCAATAGCTCCATGGCGTAGGCCGTTTCGCGAACGGCTTCGTCCCGATCGAGAGCGATCCCGTTCCTGTTGGACGAAAGCTGCCCCACCGTATTCAGCTCCACCGCCACGCCTATGGCCAGTGCCAAAGCCACACAGGCTACAGCCCCGTAGCGTACCCACCGAAGCAATAACCGCCTTGAAGGATGCCGGACACGATCCTCCCAACTCGCTATCTTCTCCAAGAGAGCCTTATCCGAATCATCCTCCATGGCCGTCTCACGCTCAGGAAGACCGATCAATGCTCGCAAAAGCTGCAAGTCCGAATCGTAGGGAGCCGGATCGGGCAATCCCTCCAGCAAACAATACAGCTCCAACTCCTCCTCCGGAGAAGTGGTACCGGCATAAAAACTTTCCAGTAGCCGGTCGATTCTATTTCTCTCTTCACGCATCATCTTTCATCACCTCCTTAGCTTCTCTACGTAGTCTGCACAGTATCACCCTCACATTGCCCTCCGTCAGATCCAACCGGCGGGCAATCTCGCCATTCGAAAGCCGCCGGAAGTGGCTCATGGCAAAGACCGTCCGATGCAATTCGGACACACTTCTCAACCACTGCCGTAGCCTCCCGATTTGCTCCGAGAGCAGTAGATCGGCCTCACCACCGTGAGCCTCGGACACTTCCTGCACCTCGGCAGCCTCCAAGGAAGTCGGATAAGGGCTGTTGCTTGCCTTTCGGATCAGGCTCAGGCAGTAGTTCCGAGCTATTCGGATGGCATACGCCCTCGGATTGTCCAGTCCGTCCAGCCGCATTCGTGCTTCCCACAAACGCAGATAGACCTCTTGGGTGGCATCCTCAGCCTCCTCCTCGTCGCGCAAAAACGCGTGGCAAACAGCCCGAATGGAGGGGCGAATAGGAAGAAAAATCTCCTTGAAAGCGATAGTATTCACGTCGTACTCAGTCCGTTCTCTTGTGTAAAGGCAGGCATCCGCAGGAATGCCCTTGTATATATGAAGATGCAAAAAGCACTCATTTGTTACAAACGGAAGGAAAAACTTCTGCCGCCACCGAGCCTAATCGGAAGGAAAGTTATCACAATCGGAAGACCGCCAGACGATGATAGCCCAACCTACACCTAAAATAACAGCCTGCAATTTGACCTATAGACCTCTCTTTCAAGGTGATGGATAAGAAGGTTGCCAAGTGTACTGCTATTCAGGAGCGAGTTCTGCAACCCTTGCGAGCATACCATCAAGTGATGCAGGTGCGTGCCGAAGATAGTGAACGTACCGTCTTTGCTCTTGAGCAACTCGCTCTCTCAGAGGATAAGCAACTCGAAGTTACCCTCTACGAAAGAAACGGAGGACGTATGCTCTCTTTCTACCTCGAGCAGGAAGACCTCTTAATGGCTAAGAAGATTGACAACCTCAAACTCAAATGGTAAATCCTATGAAGAAGTTTTGTTTACTCATCGCTTGTGCCCTCTGTGGACTCATCTCCGCAGAGGTACAACGATTCATCCCGAAACAAAAAGGCATTGAGGTCACGGCATCCGTACCACTTATCAAGGGCGAAAGGCTCTTTACAAATGGTCAATTTGGGGTGAGCGTTTCGCTCACCAAGTATCTCAAGCGAGAGAACTATGCCTTCCTTTCGGCAGACTACGAAGAGCAGAGCTTGCCTTATCGCTCGCATCAAGTGCCGATGCGTGATATGCTCTTACAAGTGGGTTATATGCAACCTATCCTCTCAGACAGAGGGAAGAATATCTTTACCTACCTCGGCATCTCTACCCTTGGTGGCTATGAAGAGCTAAATGAAGAGAAGACGCTTCTGCCCGATGGGGCAACACTACTTGACCGCTCTCGCTTCGTCAAAGGTTTTGGGAAATGTAGCCTCTATCGGCAATGAGTTTGCCAAAAAGATTCTTGGTGAATGTTCCGTCTTTCAGAGGTTCTCTGTCATCACAATTGCCCGGTGTGATTTGATAGTTGATGACTTCACCCTTGTCGTTGATAACAATATGTAACGTCAGTTTGACGTATTAGTAACAGACAAGAGCGTTTACAATAAGGACTGAATCCTTGTCTTATCATTATTGCAGATCAAAAAGACAATAGACATGAGCGAGAATACACTTTCCGTCGGACACGAATAAGAAAATAAAACCCCGAAAGTTGTACAAAAACTTTCGGGGCTATCTACGCTTTAGTTATTCTTGTTATCTCTATCAGAGAAAAACATTCGGATCCATCTACAACATCTCATGGGATGTGTACAATCGGATCTGATCTTTCGATGCGTTTCCGACACACATCAAGCGGGCTTACTCTCCGAATAAAGAACGCAATTCACGAGGCAAATAGAAAGTATTGGTCTTGTCTACATAGACTACTACGGAAGACAGATCAACAGCTTTCTTATTGAAAATAACTGTATTGGAGAAAGGTGCTACCAGTAAGCGACGGCTACCTTTTTTCACTTCAAGAACAGGTAGCTCCCCTTCCTTCTCTCCGCCTTTGATACTGTAGCTCATACCTTGGAACACCTCCGTATGAGGAGCAAATATCTTATCAGTAAGGACGGGCAATTGGCCTCCTAAATCAAACAGACGGCATAGGTAGTCATTCAGTTCATAGTTTATGACCATTCCCATCGGACGTGTATCCTGCGGATGATATGCTGCCAGTAGCACTTCTTCGCCGGTATGTCCACGAGTGGTGAAACCGATAGAAGTATGTTCAGTGTAAAGCGATGCGATAAAAGTACTGAGCGAACCGCTGTAGAGCGACTCCGTAGTCAGTTTTCGCTGTTCTTCGGGTATAGGGCTATGGATGTAGTCAGGACAGTTGTAAAGAGCTTCCAGCTCTTGGGCATTCAGCTCGAAACCACAGACCTCCTTCACCAGACTCTGGACCTTGTCCACAGGAGTATTCATCAAGCGGTCTGCAAGTCCGTCGGCTGTCATACGGAAACGACAGAGCTGATCGAAAAGATCTTTTGCCGTACGCTTATCATAGTCTTTGACACTTTGTTTGCCTATACTTACGCCACTATTGCCATGATCCGACACGATGATAACGGCTGTTTCACCATCTCGACGTGCAAAGTCGAATGCTGCAGCACAAGCGCGATCGAAAGCAAGGTATTCGGTAGCGATCCCCACAGGATCGTTGGCATGTGCAGCCCAATCCACTTTACTACCCTCCACCATAAGGAAAAAGCCTTCTTCAGATTTGTTCAGCTTGTCGATAGCCAAACGAGTCATTTCTTCCAATGAAGGGATTTTGGCCGTATCCCGATCCAAATCGTAGGGCATCTCACGCTCTCCGAATAAAGCCCACATCCTATCACCTTGGAAACTTCGCATGCCTTTTATATCATCCAAGAAGAGTCCATAGCCACGGCTATTGAGCACGGATTGTAGCTCCGGATGGAGGAAACGCGTTCCACCTCCGAGCACGACATCCAGGTTTTGGTGTACCATCTGCGCTGCAATCCAATCGTATTTCTTACGAGAATAAGAATGCGCAGAGCAATCGGCAGGAGTAGCATGAGGGAAGTGACAAGTTACCACAAGACCCGTTTTCTTTCCCTTCATAATTTTAGCTGCCTCCAGAAAAGTAGCCAAGGGCGAATAAGCACGAGCCTTATCCACCGGAATCAGATCAGCATCACCCGAACTGACAGGATAAGTCGATACAAAACCCGTATTAGATGGCATACCCGTCATATAGCACGAAGTAGTAGGAGCAGAGTCTCCAATAGGAGCATCGGACGAATAGGTCAGCACAGTGCCGCATATATACGGATCAATAGCCAAGTGCTGGCGTTCGGGATTCAGGTATCGCTGATACCAACGAGCCAGAGAAACTGCTGAGAGAGAAGTACCATCGGGAATCATCAGAATGACGT
Source organism: Porphyromonas gulae (assembly GCF_000765945.1). NCBI lineage: Bacteria > Pseudomonadati > Bacteroidota > Bacteroidia > Bacteroidales > Porphyromonadaceae > Porphyromonas > Porphyromonas gulae. The sequence goes on along the minus strand of NZ_JRAT01000002.1, from coordinate 104,771 downwards.
TCCGAACAGGCTTGACCTCCCGTGGCTGACCGGCATATAGAGCCGGAGAGAGTACGATAATAAAAAGAAGAATCGTACTAAGAGTTTGTTTGATTCGTTTCATTGTTTGTTAATCTGTTAAATGATTGATTTAATGTTCTATTATTTCACGACAGCTGATAGATCTATCAGCTCTTCAGAACAAATCGTTAGTTTCTCTACGCCGGATTCCGTAACCAGAAAACTATTCTCATTACCTACGGCCCCAATACCGGGAAGAACGAATTTGGGTTCGAACGCTATTACCATCCCCGGCGTTAGCACCTCTTTGCTACGAGCCATTAGCACAGGCATTTCATTGATCTGTAGACCTATGCCATGTCCCACAAATTTAGCTTGTTGCTTCGTCCCCATGAATTTATCGGAAGCTCCCGCCGCTTCCACCATCTCCACAGAGCGATTGTATAGATCGGCACACGACATCCCGGGTTCGGCACTCTCCATTACCTTCGCCTGAATTTCCCGACTAAGGTCATGCAATCGCAGGGCTTCGTCCGATACTTTTCCGATAGCGTAGCTGCGAGTCATATCGGATATATATGCGGAATAGTTACCGGCCATATCCACCATAACGCACATACCTTCCTCCATGGGCGATCCGTTTGCGCCCAACGGCAAAGCATCTGTGCCACCTCCACCCATCGCGAAATCATAAGGAGACGGCGACTCGGCATTATCTCCTACGATCACATTGCCCATATAGATTTCCATTGCAGAACCATATGTTCTGAATATACCTTCGGAACCATAACTACGCATCAAATGTTCGATTGCGATCTGAAACTCTTTATCGGTCATACCCGGCTTATAAAGAGAGGGAATACGTGTATAAACTTCACCATGCACGGCTGCAGTCCGACGAAACAGTTCTATTTCACCCGGTGTCTTGATCATTCGTAAACGGCGCAACAAAGCCGTAGCATTACCGTATTCGGCATCCGGAAAGATACTGCGTTGGCGCTTGATATCGCTATAGGAAGATTCATCGTTTTCAAGCATGATACGTCGAGGCAAAACGCCTCCTCTATGCTGAATTAACGCGGGAATGTCTTCGAGTTTACGTATGGGACAAATATTTCCCTCCTCAATTACTTGTGGACGACGAACGAAAAAGATCGGTTCTCCCTCTGCCGGCAAATAGGCTGCTCCTCCATATATGGATCCGGAGAGATAAAGCAAATTGACATTACTTGTCACCAGCAAAGCATCATATCCTTCTTCTTCCATTGCTATACGTACGCGCTCTTGGCGTATTCGGAGATCTGCCTTCAAGGCTGCAGACGCTAATTTGATCATAATATTTTGAGATTATTTTGATTAACGGAACAAAAGTACTGAAAAGCATATTCGCAAGTCATGAATAATCGCGATTTGTCAGTACAGAAAACCATCTTATCCGATTTAGAGAGCCTTGCCGATTCCCCGATTTGCTTCTTCTACTTGCGAAAATCCTGATATTGGGATTTGACTGACATGGACTTTATCGGCAATATTGAGTCGTATCCATTTGGACAATGAATAGCAATGCAAATCATAAAAACGAATGATTTCGCTACACCGGAGGCTCGAGAACGTGCGACTTCGATCTATCGCAGCCTTAGCAATACGCTCCAAAAATGCCGTAACTGCGGTCTGTATTTCCTGAAACAGGTGGCGCGAGAATTTTTTCGTTGTGGCGCGTAAATTTTTTGCTTGCCACGCCAAAATCAAAAAGTTTGCGCGCCACGTTTTGGGGAGTAGCAAACGGGAAAATTTTCGCGCGTAAACCGATCGGTCATTAGGATTCCACTCCGTTTTGACCCTGCCATATCAAGAGTTCGGTATCCTGAATCATCGCTCCTCGCGAGGTGTCCGGATCGGATCCCGAAATCGTCCATAAGCTCTCTTTGACCTGCTGTGCTTGGATCGAACTCACGTTGAGAACGGTTATCCGAAAATATACGAGCTGTTTTTTACGTTCAAGATTTGCGAGAATATCCCTACCTTTACACGTAAAGAAAATAGAAAGCAAATTTTGATGACTACTTCCCTCTTCAACAACGATGATCTGAACCAACTGGAATCTAAAGGTATCACACCGGAAGAAGCAATGCGTCAGGTGGAAGCCCTCAGATATGGATTCCCGTATCCTAATATCATTGCACCTGCTTCATTAGAGAATGGAATCATGCGTTTGGATGAGGATGACAAATCCGCCTATCTACTGGAATGGGACAGATATTTGAATAGTCCGAACTGCAACGTTGTCAAGTTTGTACCGGCATCCGGTGCCGCTTCGCGCATGTTCAAGGATTTGTACAACTTCCTCGATGCCGATTACAATGAGCCGACTACGGATGCAGAGAAAGCATTCTTTGCACACCTTACTCGATTTGCGTTCTATGACTCCCTTAACGAGACATGCCTGCGCAATGCTTGGCGCACTGTACCCAAGCTCATAGCTTCCAAAGAATACAAGACTGTGGTGGAGAATCTGCTCTATTCCAAAGGGCTTAACTATGGCAATCTCCCGAAAGGTTTGCTCCTCTTTCACCGCTATGGAAAAGAAGCCAGAACTCCCACCGAAGAGCATTTGGCCGAAGGAGCACTCTATGAGCGCAGCGGCACAAGACAGGTCAAGGTACATTTTACCGTTTCGCCCGAGCACATCGAAGAATTCAAAAACAACATAGATAAACGCCAGCGTTTTTTGGAGGACGAATACTGTATCCGCTACGAAGTTTCGTTCAGTGTACAAGATTCATCTACCGATACATTGGCACTAACTCCGGAGGGCGAGCTATTCCGCCTCGAAAACGGAGAGCTTCTTTTCCGCCCGGGTGGCCACGGAGCACTCATTCGTAATCTTCAGGAGACAAATGCTGACATCGTTTTCATCAAGAATATCGACAATGTAGTCCCCGACTTTCTCAAGTGCGACACCATTATATATAAGAAGCTCATCGCCGGCGTGCTGGTAAAGGCCAGAGAGCATATATTCAACTATCTCCAACTACTGGAAAAGCCCAAGGTCGTTCATGCCCAACTGATGGAGATCGTCGATTTCCTTCGGGACAATTTCTGCATCGAAATCTCGAATATAGACCTGATGGAGGATAAAGACCTCTTGGAACTGCTTCGTCGCAAATTAGATCGTCCGATACGTGTCTGCGGTATGGTGCGCAATCAGGGTGAACCCGGTGGGGGGCCTTTTATCATTCGCGAAGCGGACGGCAGTTCTTCCTTGCAGATACTGGAAAGTACTCAGATCGACATGTCCGATCCCCAAAAGAGAGCCATGTTCGAACAAGGCTCCTACTTCAATCCTGTGGATTTGGTTTGCTCTTTGCGCAACTACAAAGGGGAACCGTTCAACCTCGAATCGTTCGTTAATCCCAAAACGGCCTTCATATCCGAAAAGAGCAAAGACGGGCGTAAGCTGCTCGCCCTTGAACGACCGGGGCTGTGGAACGGGGCCATGGACGACTGGAATACGATATTCATAGAAGTACCTATCAGTACATTTGCTCCGGTCAAGACGGTCAATGACCTCTTGCGGCCTGAGCACCAACCCTGTCAGAACTAAAATAATCAACCCATAATAAACAATTCCCCAAAAACCTTTTAAACAACAATGACAAACGATATTTTGCAGCGTCTCGCGTCTTTGCGCAAAGTCATGAGTCATGAGCATATCGATGCTTATATCATCCCGAGTTCGGATGCCCACCTAAGTGAATATACTCCCGAGCACTGGAAAGGTCGCCGTTGGATTTCCGGTTTCACCGGATCGGCCGGTACTGTAGTGGTCACAGCAGATAAGGCCGGCCTATGGACGGACGGACGCTACTTCCTACAAGCAGGCCAACAGCTCGAAGGTACCTCTATCGACCTCTACAAGGAAGGTATCCCCGGAACTCCCTCCATCGAACAGTTTCTTGCCGCCGAGCTGAAAGCCGGCCAAACAGTGGGTATAGATGGACGTTGCTTTCCGGCAGGTGCTGCCTTTGCAACCGAATCAGCTTTGGATATATACGGCATCAAATTAAGGACCGATAAGGATCTTTTCGATGAAGCATGGCAAGATCGTCCCGAAATCCCTCGAGGAGAGCTTTTCGTGCAGCCCGTGAAGTATGCAGGAGAAAGCGTGAAAGACAAGATCGCACGTGTCAATAAAGAACTGGCTGCACAAGGTGCCAATGCCACGATTATCACCATGTTGGACGAATTGGCTTGGATATTCAATCTTCGTGGTAGAGATGTGGAGTGCAACCCCGTAGGAGTTGCTTTCGGTTATGTATCGGCTCGAGAATCTGTCCTCTTTGCTTTCTCGGAGAAGATTACGAAGGAAGTTCGCTCAGCCATGGAAGAAGGCGGAGTCAAGATTATGCCCTACGAAGCCATATATGAATATATCCCTGCACTGCCTGCCGGAGAAAGGCTGCTTATCGACAAGAAACGCATTACTCGCGCACTTTACGACCTTATTCCTGCTGCTTGTCGCAAAATAGACGGCGTCAGCACAATTACTGCATTGAAAGCCATCAAGAACGAGCAAGAGCTTTCCGGAGTTCGTGCCGCTATGGTACGTGATGGCGTTGCCCTTACCCGATTCTTTATGTGGTTGGAGCAGGAGTGGGAAGCCGGTCGCAACCATGACGAAGTGGTATTGGGCGAAAAGCTCACAGCATTCCGTGCTGCTCAGCCCCTCTATTTCGGAGATAGTTTCGATACGATATGTGGCTATCAGGATCATGGTGCTATCATTCATTACCGCGCCACACCCGAATCTGCCCACGTGGTCAAACGAGAAGGAGTACTCCTCCTCGATAGCGGAGCACAGTATCAAGACGGCACTACAGACATCACACGTACAGTCGCTCTGAGCACACCATCGTCCGAACTCAAACGGGATTATACCCTTGTAATGAAAGGGCATATCGCTATTGCCACGGCACAGTACCTGGAGGGTACGCGCGGTAGTCAGATCGATGTACTGGCACGCAAAGCCCTTTGGGACAATGGAATGAACTATGCTCATGGCACGGGACATGGTGTGGGTTGTTTCCTCAACGTCCATGAAGGGCCGCAGAACATTCGCATGGATGAGAATCCTACCGAAATGAAAATCGGAATGATTACGAGCAATGAACCGGGGCTTTATCGTTCAGGTAAATACGGTATCCGAATCGAAAACCTCGTAGTGACCAAGTTGAACGTAGAGACAGAATTCGGCCGATTCTTCGGATTCGAAACGCTGACGGCTTTCTACTTCGACAACGAACTCATCGAAAAGAGCTTACTCACGGCAGATGAATTGAAGTGGTACAATGACTACCAGCAGTGGGTGTACAACACACTCGCTCCCGAACTGACAGCCGAGGAAAGTGCATGGCTCAAAGAAAAAACCCGTACTATCTAACCACAAAAAATGGCATTAATACAGAGTGTTAGGGGCTTTACCCCTATTATCGGCGAGGATACATTCCTCGCCGATAATGCCACTATTGTAGGCGATGTGGTCATGGGCAAAGGCTGTAGTGTATGGTTCAATGCCGTATTGCGAGGCGATGTCAATTCCATTCGGATCGGTGACAATGTCAATATCCAGGATGGCTCCGTCCTGCATACGCTCTATCAAAAATCCACTATCGAAATCGGTAACAACGTATCTGTCGGGCACAATGTAGTCATCCACGGAGCCAAGATATGCGACTATGCCCTTATCGGCATGGGTGCCGTAGTGCTGGATCATGTAGTCGTAGGAGAAGGAGCCATCATTGCTGCCGGTTCGGTAGTGCTTACGGGAACGCAGATTGAGCCGAACAGCATTTATGCCGGTGCTCCTGCACGTTTTGTCAAGAAAGTCGACCCCGAGCAGAGCCGTGAAATGAATTTCCGCATTGCTCACAACTACCGCATGTATGCCTCATGGTTCAAAGACGAATCACCTGAAAAAGATACTCCTTAGTTTTTGATTGTCTATAATGAAATTTTTGAAAAGCCTCTTTGGCACTGACTCTAAAAAGGAAAAAGCAACTGTATCTTCCGATACGGATGTGAATGAACCGACTGTGGTAAATATCGAAAATAGCCACCACGCCGAGGAGCCGGAGCATACCGTACGCCAAGCCGACACGCTCAAGTTCGATGCCATCAGAGCCATGAATATGGGAGAACTGGTCTTTGCTACGGAAGCCTTGCGTAAGGCTTTGGAGCTACGCCCCGAGTTTGAGACCCGTTATTACTTGACGGAAGTATTAGTTCGGCGCCATCTGCTGAACGAAGCATTGGCTCAGATGGACTCACTCCTTGAGGAGGTACCCTCACATACGGCGACCTTGCTGAACCGTGCGAAGCTGAGACTCGAACAAAACAATCCATCGGGTGCTCTCGAAGACTGTCGCGCCGGCATTGAATCCACATCCGAGGACGAAGAGCAGGCCCTCTTCCTCTACTATGGAGCCTCTGCCATGAGAGACATGCAGAACCCTCAAGATGCCCTTTGCCTGCTCAAACAAGCTATCGAAAAAAACGAATCCTTTCTTCAGGCCAGATTGCTTCGGGCACGTATGCTCATAGATTTGGAGCGTTACGACGAAGCTTCACAAGATCTGGATCTGGTAGCAGCATTCGATGCCGAAGAAGAACAAGTGCCCATGCTTCGTGCCCGTATTTTTATGCTCGAAGGGAAGCCACAAAATGCCATGCAGGCATATGAGGAATTGCTGAGTTTAGATCCCTTCAACGAAGAGGGTCTCCGTGGTATTGCTTCGCTCATGATCAAAGATGGCCGATCAGCCGAAGCCGAGAAGTTCCTGCGCGAAGCCATCGAAGAAATGCCGGAGCAGCGCAATCTGACACTGATGCTCGTTGAGATACTGGAGAATCAGGGACAGACAAAAGAAGCGGACGAATGGCGTGCCAAGCTGCCGGAAGTCGAGGCAGAAAGCGAAGCGGTTAATTTCAATGACCTGTACAAGGGCAACCTCTATTAGTAGCCGGCGGATAAACACCCAACCTTGATGGCAAAGAAGTGGTATGTGGTATGGGCAGGGCATACACCCGGGGTCTATGATAACTGGGATGAATGCCGAGCACAAACGGAAGGATTCAACAAAGCTCGCTACAAGAGCTTCACTACCGAAAGTGATGCTTTAAGGGCCTATGAAGACGGGGCAGAAGAGTTCTACCGCAAAGCCTATGGATCCACCGGGACGCACGGTGCCGATAAGTATCCCGATACAGATACTGTAGCACAATCGCGGCCTATCTGGGAGAGCCTTTCCGTGGATGCAGCCTGTAGTGGCAATCCCGGCCCGATGGAGTATCGAGGGGTACTGACAGCATCCAAAGCCGAAGTCTTTCGCGTAGGCCCACTGGAAGGAGGCACGAACAATATCGGAGAGTTTCTGGCCATTGTTCATGCCTTGGCTCTTTTGGAGAAAATGAAGAGACCTCACTACCCTATCTATTCGGATAGCATGACGGCTATCGGCTGGGTTCGAAAGAAAAAATGCAAAACCCTTCTTGCTCGCACAGATAAGAACGCAGCGATCTTCGACCTCATAGAGCGTGCAGAGCATTGGCTCTCTACCCACCGGATTACCAACCCTATATATAAATGGAATACTGTCGACTGGATGGAGATACCGGCCGACTTCGGACGGAAATAAAGCATCCGCGCCTCTTGCTCTTCAACCCCGGCCACGAGATGGTACCGGAGATCATTGGGAAGAAGCCCTACGTACCACCATCCGTAGTACGAACTATGATGCGCGATTTGGGTCTCCTGCCGGCTTGGCTGACAAAGAGCCGGCAGGACTTTGTATTCTGTCCGGAGGAAACCCTCCCCATCCCCGACACGCATCCACTCAAACCTGAAGCCCGGTTGCTCCAAATCCCCGACACTGCCCACCTCTCGAATGATTATACCTTGGATATGTGGGGACAGTCACCTGTCTGGTTGGCCGCTCTTCAGCATCGCTATCCTTGGCTCACCACTATCTCATCCCCACCCTATCCGCAAGAACTTTATGAGCATAGCCATCGACGTGAAGCAACACGCTGTCTCGAAGCGATCGGACACAGCGAAATAGCTGCCCGTTGGTTCACATCCGTCGATGATTTCCTGGAACAAAGGCAGCGATGCTTCCCTCCTGATTCGGCCCTATTGGCCAAATTGCCCTCCACCTCATCCGGACGAGGGCTGCTGTGGCTCGGTGCCTCCCCTACCGACAATGAAATCGACCTACTGACCAAAGCCCTCCGACGCGCCGGCTCATTCAGCGTGGAGCCGGTATTGGATGTCCGTCAGGACTGGGCAGCTGAGTTTTATTCGGATGGAAAAGGCGAGCTTTACTTCGTTGGATGGTCTCGTTTCGACACCAACAAGCGAGGAGCCTATCAGGGCAATCGGCTCGCCACGCAAACCGATTTGATCGCCGAGCTGACACAAGCAGTCGGGGTACGAGCACATGAAGAGGCCATTGCTTCAGTAAAAAACTATCTACGGGAACGCTTCGCCTCCTTGTATACCGGCTATATAGGAGTGGACATGGCCGTATACGCCCAAGGGGGACGTCTGCTTCTGCATCCCTGCATCGAGATCAACGTACGCTACACGATGGGAGTAGCTGCTATCCTGCTCTATGAGCTTTGGGTAGAATGCGGACGCAAAGGCCTGTTCGAAGTTAAGAGTTTTCGATCAGAGGGCGAAGCGCACAAATGGAATTTGATGATGCAACGCAGCCATCCCCCCCTTATCGTGGATGGCAGACTTCGTGCCGGTTACCTTCCCCTCACCATTACTGACCGGTCGAGCCGGTTCCTTGCCTATCTTCTGATCACAGCAAACAAATAATAACTTTACCCAAGCAGTGATCCAGTCAATATACAACTCGTACAAATTCAACGAATTACATTGCTCTTTCTTACTTCAAATACTAGTTTTTTCCATCGAGTGTACTACACATCAGAATGTTCTCATTAGACAATATATGCCAAGGGGTTACTTTTTTGATCAATTTACATCCAAACAATCAAGAAAATTGAACTCAGATTGGTCATTAGAGAATAGCGTATGGAATCGAGGCTCTACTTATTCCTTTGAAGGAAAAAGAGTTATATCTGGAATAAGCATGTACTTCACATCATCCGATTGGTGAGATGAAATTAGGATGCTAATGTGACTTTTATAAGAAGATAAGTAGCAGATATTAAGCAGATTACTAAGAAAAATCTCTAATGGCCGTCATTAGAAAAGTAAGGCCTAACGACAAATCTGGGTTGAAGTTGACCTCAATAACATATCAAGAAAAAACTAAACTCCAAAAATGTTTGTATATATCAAAAGAATTCACGACATTAGCATATGAAAGCTTTTTAACATGTATAATCTCAAAAAAACAAGAAAATGAGAAAATTCTTTTTGACAGTCTTATTGGCAGGAGCGTTTTCTATCGCAAACGCAGCCGATGTTACTGCAGTCACTTGTTCAACGCCTAACGGAGGAGAAACTCATGTAATGGTTTTTTGCACGGACGGCAGGAGTTGCGATTTCATCTTGAAAATACAGGGAGATGAGACAGATTACAACAATGTAATGAATCAAGTTATGCAAGCAGCAAAGAGATTCTGCGCTTCTAATTTTCCATGTTTTAAAGTGGGTCAAAATTTGAATGCAGAAGCTCCTCAGACATTAGAGTCCAAAGCATCTTCAAATCCCATTCCTAGCAGAAAAATTAAGTGATCATTGTAAGGGAGCCTCTATATATTCTCTATTCTCTAGAGGCTCCCCAACCCCCATAATATGAAAATCCAATGACGCTATTTCGCATTTTATTTTACATTTTACTTGCTACAGTTGGTATCTATTCCTCTTCTGCTCAGGAAATAACTTTGGAAGCTTTCAAAACAGATACTCTTGATAAAGTTTTCCTTGATAAATGCATTTATAGAGTATACTACCAAATTGAAATTAAGCAGGACAGCTTACAAAATATCCCTAATAGAGGATTAACACTGCTACAGATAGGATCAAAAACGAGTAAATTTATTGATTTCTATCAGCATTATACAGATTCCCTTAGAGATGAAACAGCAAGAAGAAAGAATCATTCACTTGCCAAAAGTGAGGTGACAAATTTCCAGTACTCTCTATATTCCAAAATTATATTCCGAAACCAAGTATTTAGAAATTATCCCCAAAAGGACATCAATACAATAAGATTAGGAACTGAATTCGGTGAATATTTCACTTATGAAGAAATAGCCCCACAGTTTAACTGGGAAATTTCACTGAATGAAGAAAAGAATATCAAAGGATATCGATGTAAAAAAGCTACATGCTCTTATAGAGGACGGATTTATCAGGCTTGGTATTCAGAAGATATTCCTATTCCTGTGGGGCCATATGTCTTTGGAGGCTTACCTGGCTTAATCATGGAGATTCGAGATTCTAATAATGAGTATGTTTTTGTTATAATGGCAGTCTTGTTGGTAAAAAATTATGACCCCATATATCGAGTGAATACACCTTATGAATTCCTTTATGAAAGAGATAAATCTTGGCATGAAATCAAGAAAAGTTATCAAAATCTACATTTTGAGATTGATGGAAAAATTCTTCAATCGGAAACACCATACAATCCGATTGAAAAGGATTAGTTTCTTTCATATATAGATCCTTAAAAGCCAGATTTCCCAGAGAGTTAGTTTTCATTAGTTCAAATTGATTCTTCGACCAAGGTCTCAGAAATGCCTTATAGTTTCATTTGAAGTTATATAACAGTTAAGTGAGCACACATTGATATCGTCTCTACCCAATTCCTTGTAGAAATTGCACAATAGGTTGTACACATCTCCAATATTTTTCCATCAAGACGAACATATTACCTAGATATCAGGGAATACTCTAACAAGAAAAACTTTATAGACTTTCTGTCTCTTTCGGCTAGACAAGGCTTAGTCTTCTTGTTGATTGCATAATAACAGAGAATACCAAATTTGCCAAGAATTATTTACTTATTACTCTTTACAATTGGGGATATAGACTTTAGAATTGCCCGAAAAGGTAGCTGAGAAAGTGGTCTTTCAAGATGTATTCTGCACAGATATTTTTCTATCCTTTTATTCGTAGAATTTTTTCAGTTTGTTATTTTCAATTTACCACTATATTTAGTCATCCCTTAAATAGATTTTTAATCTCTGATATTCAGCAAATTAGTTTGCGAATATCTTTGCTAAATCTGCAAGTTTTCTTATCTTCATAGCAGAAAACTTGCAGATTTTATGANTTTTTAATCTCTGATATTCAGCAAATTAGTTTGCGAATATCTTTGCTAAATCTGCAAGTTTTCTTATCTTCATAGCAGAAAACTTGCAGATTTTATGATTAAAAAGCCCTATAATACCCCTTCATTATTCAGCAGTCTATCAGACATGCTGAACCAATCGCACCCACTCTATAAATTAGCTGACAAAATAGATTGGGCCAAATTCGATACGGCCTTCAAACCTTTGTATTGCCAAAACAATGGTCGCCCTGCTAAACCTATTCGTCTGATGTGTGGCTTGTTGATTCTCAAACACCTTCGTAATCTCTCAGATGAATCCGTTGTGGAACAATGGAGTGAAAATGCTTATTACCAATACTTTTGTGGCATGCAAGAGTTCATCCCTNCATCATGACACTGCTTTTATTGATTCGACCGTTCAAGAGAAGAATATCACCTACCCTACAGATGCCAAGTTGCATAAAAAGATTGTCCGTAAGGTTCTGAACATCGTCCACAAATTAGAGTTGCCACTTCGCCAAAGCTATACCTTTGTTCTCAAGCGCATTTATCGCGACCAACGTTTTCGCAATCATCCCAAGAATCGCCAAAAGTCACTCAGAGCGGATAGGAAATTGCGAACCATAGCCGGCCGATTAGTCCGAGAACTCAAGCGTAATCCGGGAGAGCATTCTGTCCATAAGGAGTTGATAGAGAGATTTGAGGCGATTCTTGCTCAACGACGTCATAGCCGGCAAAAGATTTATTCTATTCACGAACCTGAGGTACAATGCATCAGCAAGGGCAAAGAGCATAAGAAGAACGAATTCGGCAATAAGGTATCGATCATCCGCTCGGCTACGGGGCTTATTCTTGGTGCCCAATCATTTGGTAATGAGTATGATGGACACACGATAGCAGCCTCGTTGTCACAAGTAGAACGTCTCACACGGAGAAAGATCAAGATACTGGCAGGTGACAGGGGCTATCGGGGTAAGAAAGAGGTTAATGGCACTCAGATTTTAATACCGGATGTTCCCAAGCCCTCAGATAGCAGGTATCAGAAGCGCAAGAANTAATGGCACTCAGATTTTAATACCGGATGTTCCCAAGCCCTCAGATAGCAGGTATCAGAAGCGCAAGAAACACAAACTATTCCGCAAGCGAGCAGGCATCGAACCTACCATTGGACACTTGAAATCAGATCATCGTTTAGGCCGCAACTTTTACAAGGGATTGGCAGGGGATGCTGTGAACATACTATTGGCAGCAGCTGCTTACAACTTCAAAAGAGCCATGAAGGCTCTTTTGCACCTGCTCAAAATAATAAGCGAAAAGCTAAGCGAGAGACCATCGATGAATGACTTCTCNCTTTTGCACCTGCTCAAAATAATAAGCGAAAAGCTAAGCGAGAGACCATCGATGAATGACTTCTCACTTGCAAATGCTTTTTAAGGGATGACTAATTAGGCCGCAGAGCAATCGCATTTGAACCACTAATGTACATGATTGCTACGTTCAATTATCAAAACAACCATGAATTCATATATCAGAGATTCAAATTCTATAGGGAAGAGACTAAAAATTTTCAAATGCGATCGCCCTGTTTCAGACCGATAGACTTCCTGCCACGCCGACAATTTTTTCTTACTTTTGCGTCTGCAACAGGGGGCTTAGCTGCGTCTTGAAGGATCGACAGCATTTCGATAGCTATCCCCTAATCCTTTCGTCATCAATAAAAAACGATTATACCCAAATGGCTACAACTGCAGACTTTCGCAATGGCATGTGCCTCGAGATAGAGGGACAGTACTACTTCATCGTCGAATTCCTACACGTCAAGCCCGGCAAAGGCCCGGCTTTCGTCCGTACCAAACTCAAAAACGTGGCTACAGGACGTATCCTCGATAAGACCTGGAACAGTGGCGTCAAGGTCGAAGAAGTCAGAATAGAACGACGTCCCTATCAGTACCTCTATCAGGACGAGATGGGATACAACTTCATGCACCCCGAGACGTTCGAGCAAATCACCATACCCGGTGCAAGCATCGACGGCGTTCAGTTCCTCAAAGACGGCGATATGGTCGAAGCCATGGTACATGCCGCCAGCGAAACGGTACTCACCTGCGAACTGCCTCCGCACGTTAAGCTGCGTGTGACCTACACCGAGCCGGGACTCAAAGGCGACACCGCCACCAACACGCTGAAGCCCGCGACCGTGGAGACGGGAGCAGAAGTACGCGTACCCCTCTTCATTCAGGAGGGAGAGCTCATCGAAGTGGATACCCGCGACGGCTCCTACATCGGTAGAGTAAAAGAATAAAGCTGACAAGGGAACCTCTCCCACACGACAAAAAGCAAAGCACCCGCNCGGCTCCTACATCGGTAGAGTAAAAGAATAAAGCTGACAAGGGAACCTCTCCCACACGACAAAAAGCAAAGCACCCGCTCGGAGTTCGACAGGAACTTTGGCGGGTGCTTTGCTTTTTTATGCTTCCATGAAAGACTTCTTCGGCTTCTTTCCCCATCGAATGGCTGACGATCTATATATAAAACGTTTTCGATTTATATATAAAATGAAAACGATTTATATATAAGTAGAAATCAATTTATATACAAATCGAAAATACTTTATATATAAATCATTCGGACAAGTCCGAATAATCGGATTTCAGGCTCCTTTCCGAAAGCCGACAGACTGCTTCAAAGCCTTTTGCCAACAAAGAAAAAAGCCGTTTTATATATAAATCGTAAAGCACCCTTCGTTGTTGAAAACTTTTTTCTGCAAAACATTTGGTCGATCGGATTCTTTACCCTTATCTTTGCAGTGCAAACAGAGAGAAGAGGATGGCGCCGAATCGATCTCTCGATTGCTATTATTAAATCAATGGACAGAAAAAGTTCGCATTATTAAATTTTAATTCTTTCAATTATTATGTTATTCTTCAAAAGAAGACAATCCTGTATTGCCGACAAGGCAACAGGTAAGAAGTTGTGGTATCCACAGACAGTCATCAACGGCAGCACTGCCTCCACCCTGCACATCGCAGTACAAATCTCAGAACTTTCAGGAGCCAGCCGAGGCGATGTATTCGGTATCCTGCGCGATTTGGGCATCGTCATGCGTAGGGAATTGGCTTCGGGCAAGAGGATCAAGCTCGATGGCATCGGCAGTTTCCGTATCATTGCACAGGCCAAAGGATCGGGAGTGGAGAAGAAAGAGGATGTGAAAGCCTCCCAGTTCAACTCCGTTCGGGTCAATTTCAGGGCTGAGTGTCGGTACAATACGGTCACTCACGAACGGGATTGTACGCTGATCGCTCCGGATCTCAAGTTTACCGAATACGGCAAGCCGCTTCTGACAGGAGCCTTATCCAATGCAGGCGGCACCGATACGGGCGGTGATAGCCCTCAAACCGGTGGTGGCGAGCAGGGATCAGGCGGAGGAGGACTCTAACCCAACTACTTCCACCAAGATACCAATAGATAGTCCACAAGACTAACAACCAACGAAGAGGGTGCGTCGATCCGAAAGATCCGGCGCACCCTTCTCACTATTCTTCCTTTCATGTTTTTTAATAGGCCTTTCCTTTTTCCTTCCTCCTAAAAATTCTACCTTTGCACAGCACCTCAGATTAGATGTCGAAATTAAACATTTTGATACATTTCAAGTATGAGGAACCGCACCATATACACAAGAAAAACGATTCTCATCGCGGAATAATGAAACTCTGTGAGACGTTGATAATATCCATCAAAAGAGATGAATAACATTAGGATTGCTATCATCGGTTTGGGATACGTAGGTCTCCCACTAGCTCGTCTATTTTCTACAAAATTTTCCACAATCGGCTTCGACATCAATCCAAGCCGTGTGGAAGAATTATTGTCAGGACATGACAGCACAGGGGAAATTGGAGATGGGTTATTACAAGAGGCCCTACTAAAAGGATTGCTTTGCACAGCAAAAATTGAGGATATTAGAGACTGTAACCTCTATATTGTAACAGTTCCTACCCCTATAGATCACAATCACGTCCCCGACCTAAGGCCGCTTTTGGCAGCCAGCGAAACAATCGGAAAGGTAATCGACCGAGGAGATGTGGTGGTGTACGAAAGCACAGTATACCCGGGTGTAACCGAAGACGAATGTATTCCGATTATCGAGAAAGTTTCGGGTTTCAAATACAATGTGGACTTCTTTGCCGGATACAGCCCCGAACGAATTAATCCGGGGGATAAAGTTCACACAGTAGAGAACATAAAAAAAGTAACCTCCGGTTCTACTCCGGAAATAGCGGACTATGTGGATAGAGTATATAATACCGTGTTAGTCAATGGCACACACAAAGCGCCTTCGATAAAAGTTGCAGAGGCTTCAAAAATCATAGAAAATGCGCAACGAGATGTAAACATTGCATTTATGAACGAAATCGCAAAGATTTTCAATGCAATGGGAATTGATACTTACGAAGTATTAGAGGCTGCAAGCACAAAATGGAACTTTCTACCTTTTCAGCCGGGCTTGGTCGGTGGTCATTGTATTGGAGTAGATCCATATTACCTTATCCAGCGAGCACAAGTATTTGGTGTTTACCCCCAAATATTAATGTCGGCAAGAAGGCTGAATGACAGCATGGGTTCCTACGTGGCCATGCAGACTATCAAACAAATGAATAAGGCCGGCATCATGGTCAAAGATGCACACATTCTTATATTAGGATTCACATTCAAAGAAAACTGTCCGGATATCCGTAACACTAAAGTAACAGACATATACAGTACCCTCCAGGAATACACGAAAAATATTGTAGTACACGACCCTTGGGCAAATCCTTTTATTGCAGAGCAAGTATATGGGATAAAGGTTTGTAATGAATATCCTGAGGGGAAATTCGATGCTATTGTTATTGCTGTAGGTCATAGAGAGTTCTTTGCTATCGATCTCGAAAAATCATGCACAGCCAATACTGTTATCTACGACGTGAAAGGTATTCATCCCAAAGGAGAAAAATGCTATAAGTTGTAGTACGTTTATAAACTTTCATGAAGACACAAAAGCAAAGTCGCACAGATAATAGCATACAGAACACAAAAGTTTCTCTGTTCTATTTTCTTCTTATACTGGTGACTACTTTCTTTTCCCGTAAAGTTTTTATCGATTCCCTTGGAACCGAGGTATTGGGCTTGAATACAACAATCACAAATTTGCTCGGCCTTTTGAACCTATCGGAATTAGGGATTGGTACTGCCATATCTTTTGCATTGTTCAAACCTCTGCTGGACAATAATCGAAAGGGTATCACCGAGATCGTATCAGCTCAGGGATGGCTATACAGGAATATCGCTATTTTGATCATTATCGTGGGAATGATTCTTATGTTTTTTTTCCCCTGGATATTTCAAAAAACAGATCTGCCGTTATGGTATGCCTATGCCACCTATATAGTCTTTCTAACCTCTTCTCTTTTGGGTTACTTCGTCAATTACAGACAGATTATCCTATCCGCGGATCAAAAGCAATACAAAATAACCTATATTACCAAAGGTCTAACTTTCCTCAAGCTTATTATCCAAATCCTGGTGCTATACTATTCGCCATGGAGTTATCAGGGTTGGTTAGTTGTCGAATTTGTATTTGCTTTCCTGACTGCAATCATGCTCGAATATTCCGTTCGAAAGACCTATCCTTGGCTGAAAACTTCTTTCCGGATCGGAAAAAGCGTATATAAGGAGCATGAAGTAATACTTACGAAGAGCAAACAACTGTTTTTCCACAAGGTTGCAGGGTATGTACTCAATCAGACCTCACCTCTGATCATCTATGCTTATACGACCCTAACACTTGTTGCTATCTATGGCAATTATATGCTGATAGTATCAGGGTTAATCTCTCTTCTGATTGCGATTTTCAGTGGTATTATACCGACTTTAGGAAACCTTATCGCGGAAGGGAAACGAGAATCCATCCTAAAGGTTTTCGGAGAATATTTTGCCTGCCGTATGCTTATAGCAGGAGTCGTCACCTATTGTTTATGGATTGGAGGAAATAGTTTTATTGTTTTG
This sequence comes from Porphyromonas gulae, assembly GCF_000765945.1. Lineage (NCBI taxonomy): Bacteria > Pseudomonadati > Bacteroidota > Bacteroidia > Bacteroidales > Porphyromonadaceae > Porphyromonas > Porphyromonas gulae. Next base: position 87,411 of record NZ_JRAT01000002.1, on the reverse strand, counting down.
TGGGTAGGTGCTGAATATCTTTTGGAAGAACTCCCATTTTTCCTGATCGTTGGCATTACATTCGCCAGCATTACGCGTATCAGCGATGATTTTTTGTCCGCTTATGGTCTTTTCAGAGATATATGGGCTCCTATTACAGAGGCTGCTCTCAATCTGGGATTGTCTATTTTATTAGGACTCTTTTTTTCTCTATCAGGCATCCTATCCGGAGTGCTTATCAGCCTAATACTCATTGTCCATATTTGGAAACCCTACTTCTTATGTAGAAATGGCTTGTCGATTCCCGTGAGGAAGTATTATCTGAAATATCTATTTTACTGTGCAGTTATTCTATTATCAGGCTTTACAACTCATTGGCTGCTTGGCCCCGCTGATATACATGCAGGACTTTCATTCACCAAATGGGCGATATTTTTGCTGAAACATTTCCTCTTGTTCTTTCTCTTCGTGTACGCTATCACTTTTCTGTTAGACAAAGGCATGAAAGACTTTTCACAGCGTATATTTCATATAATCAAAAACAAACTGAGCTACATACATGAATAAAAATCCTATTTTATCCATTATTGTCCCTGTATATAAGGTAGAGCCTTACTTAGAAAAATGCATAAAAAGCATTATAGGGCAAGATTTTGAAGACTTCGAGCTAATTTTGGTCGATGATGGTTCACCGGACAGATGCGGTGCTGTTTGTGATGACTATGCCCTTAAGGATAACCGTATAAAAGTGATACATAAAGAAAACGGAGGATTAAGCTCTGCACGTAATGCCGGTATCGAAGTAGCTAAAGGCTCTTTCTTATCCTTTATCGATAGCGACGATTATGTATCATCTGACTTTTATGAAGCAAATATCAAGTATTTGCAGAATCACCCGGAGATTGATATGGTAGTAGTTCCCATATCTTTGGAAGAAGATAATATAGGTAAACAGAGGCCGTTCAAAGCTCACCTAAAACCTTGTATGAAAGGAGGGAAAGAATCTATTGTCGATTTTCTGTGGTCGAGACATTTTCTGCTGTTGCAATCGGCTATCTACAAGGCATCTATATGGGAAGAAATAAGATTTCCATTGGGCATGCTACACGAAGACTCCTACATTCTACCGGATTTAGCGGAAACAGTAAACCGAATAAGTATTTCTTCGATAGGAGTTCATTATTATTTGAAAAGGGAGGGTTCTATAACTGCAGCGAAAAGCGCGAAAAAATCGAGAGATATGATGAGTGTCGCTTTTCGGAATCTCGATTACCTCAAGCAATATCCAAACACCTACATATACAATCATCGGCTGTTAGGATTCATGCATACACTCAAGACAATAAAATCGACGATACCTACAGGTGAATACGAAGAGTATATAACCCGAATTAAATCATATCCATTGAATAGAAAAACGATCCTACTCTCACATAAAGCAGGATACAAAGAGAAGCTTTTTGCTCTCTTATACGAATTCCTATTAAAGTAAAAGTCAAAATCAAAAAAATACTGACATCGATATGAAGTCTCCCTTTTTTTCTGTAGTGATACCTCTATACAACAAAGAAGAAACTATTTCTGAAACCATACACTCGGTATTATCTCAAACGTTTGATAACTTTGAAGTTATAGTAGTAAATGATGGGTCAAGAGATAACGGCCCTTCAGTTGTAGGGAAGATCCAAGATCCACGTATAATAATGGTTCATCAAGAAAACGCAGGAGTATCTGCAGCCCGTAATAAAGGAGTAGAAAGAGCTCTTGGAAAATACATTGCATTCCTCGATGGAGATGATAAATGGAAAAATAATCATCTTGAGGAATTATATATCTTAATTACTGAATACTCTGGACAAGCCAGCGTTTTCGTAACAAACTTCGTGCGTAGATTTCCTGATGGAGAAGTCTATGTCAATAGAAGAGATATAAAAAAGGGGATTGTACGGAACTACTTCAAAGCGACTATCAAAGCAAATGTGATACATACATCATGTGTCTGCATTGAAAAAAAGGTTTTATTGTCGATACAAGGGTTTAATGTAAACTATTCGATGGGCGAGGATCTGGATCTTTGGTACAGACTGGCACGAAAATATAGTGTAGCCTATACACCTGCTATCACATCTATATATGAGATCGGTACTCCCAATAACAGTTGTAGGCAACCTGTCAATTATAAAAAAGATGCAGCCCAAGAGGCTATGAAAGGAGTTTCTTGGAATATCTATGACATAGGATTGTCTGCAAAGAGATATGTATATTTCCTCATTAAAAGAGCCATTAAGTATAAGCCTCATGTGAGAAAACCAAGAAACCATAACTCAATGATCAAATAATGAATAGTGCTTTCTTATACACTTCGATAAGGGAAAGAGACAAAAAGAAAAATAGAATATTCTTTTTGCTTTCCTTATGTTTGCTAACGCTACAGTTTTATATATTCCCAAGTGGACAACCTCAACCGGCTCACGTCTTGGCCTTATTATTTATTTTAACAGTGTTTCTCAAAACACCTACATTTAAGACATTAAACGAAAAACCAATTACTTTATTTGCGGTTTACACTCTATATACTATTGTTATTAACACAATATACATCTTCATATATTCCGACGAAACATTCTTACCCAATATCCTGTATAATATTTTCAATTTTTTGATCTTTTTGTCGGCAGCTACTTTTTTCACACAAAAAGAGAAAGCACTTACGAAATATGTCAAGAAGCCTATTCTGATTTCTTTAATCCTCACTGTTTTTTTCTATGTTATTGGAATAGGTCGATACGATTTTTTCCCCAGATATAATGCTTTTTTCAATGATCCTAACCAAATGGCACACTGGGCTCTTTGTTGCTTTTCTATTCTATGCTTATTGGGGATAAACAATAAATGGTTAATAATAGGAGGTTTTTCACTGTTTGTGATTTGCATCAGTTCTTCTTCTCGATCTGCTTTATTGGGGCTATTTCCAATGTTCATTGGCTACCTTATATATATAAGAAAGAATATTAAGACAAAAAACAATTCTAAGTTCAACCTATTTATTTTCATTACATTTATATCTTTTATCGCAATTTTATCCTATTTACTTATAGAATCTAGGTTTTGGGAGAAATCAGATTCCATTTCTTTTATATTAGAGCGAACAGAAAGCACAGATACAAGTCAACAATTGGATGAAAGAGGCTATAATCTCTTTTTCCAATATCCTGAGTACTTACTTTTCGGATCCGGTCATGGGGGATTTAGCCGATTTAGTAGAACAGAGGAGATACATTCAAATTGGATGGGATTGCTCTTCTACTATGGGCTAATAGGATTTGTATTTTTTGTTTCGCATTTATTAATCATGCTAAAAAGACTCCCACTACATTTAATCCTTATTGCTGCAGGTCCATTATTATATGGCTTCTCTACATTTGGATTAAGGACGCCTGTGTTTTATTTTTACTTAGCGTCCTTATACTACGGTTATAAAAAAATAGAAAAAAAAATTCACTTTCAAGGCAGCTAAAAAGACTTCAATGAAAAAGGTTTTAAGAATCGTCACATCTTCGGTATCTTTCGATCTTCTCATAGGACAACTCCGATTCCTTTCAGAAAATGGGTTTGAAATAATTGGAGTTTCCGGAGAACCTGAAGATAAAGCAAAGAATACGGGCGAAAAAGAAGGTATTAGAACTATCCTGATAAAACACTTAGTGCGTCCTATAAACCCTACTAAAGACATCAAAGCTTTATTAGAGCTAATACGAGTTATCAAGGAAGAGAAGCCGTTTATCGTTCATGCAAATACACCTAAAGGCTCATTTTTAGGAATGCTTGCTGCCAAATTTTGTCGAGTTCCTCATCGCATTTACACGGTAACCGGTTTGAGGTTCGAAACTGCAACAGGCTTCTTTCGATGGCTACTTATCACGATGGAGCGAATTACCTGTGCTTGTGCTACTAAAGTTATTCCAGAAGGAGATGGCGTCGCTGCTACTCTACAAAGAGAGCGAATAACAAGTAAACCTTTAAAAAAAATTTTGAATGGAAGTATCAATGGTATAGATATAGAGTATTTTTCATTAACTGATTCCATAAAAAAAGAGGCGATACAGATAAGACAAGAAATTGGAGGGAAATTCATTTTCATTTTTGTTGGAAGAATTGTCCGAGACAAAGGCATCAAAGAACTTTTAGAAGCATTTCAACATCTTCAATCAGAGCATCCCGAATGTAAACTACTATTGGTTGGCAGACAAGAACCAGATCTAGATCCCATTTCGAAAGAAACGATCTTAATTATCAAAGATAATCAAGCGATATCTGAAATAGGATGGCAGGCTGACGTTCGTCCATGGTTAGCAGCATCCGATGCCCTAGTTTTTCCTAGTTACCGAGAAGGCTTCCCTAATGTGGTGATTCAGGCTTGTGCTATGTCTCTTCCATCTGTTGTAACAGATATAAATGGATGTAATGAAATTATTATAGAAGGAGAAAATGGGTATATTGTCCCAACACACAATACCCAAGCTTTGTATGAAGCAATGAGAAAATTAATCGAAAATACTTCTACTACGGTCAAGATGGCTCAGGAAGCTCGCCCTCTAATCTTAAATCGTTATGAGCAAAAAAACATTTGGGAAGCAATCTTATCAGAATATCAAAGACTAATTACATAGCAATTATAAGTAAAATGTACAAGAACGGAATTAAACGAATATTCGATTTTTGCCTCGCCTTGGTTGCGATCTTAGTATTATCTCCCGTCATATTGGTGGTATCTGTATGGCTATACATTGCTAATAATGGAGCAGACGTTTTCTTTATCCAGGAAAGACCCGGTAAGGGAGAGAGAATTTTTAAGTTATACAAGTTTAAGAGTATGACTGATGAAAAAGATGCAGAAGGGAATCTTTTGCCAGATAGTGTAAGGCTGACTAAAATAGGAAGATTCATTCGAAAAACATCTATTGATGAGCTACCTCAGCTTTTGAATGTATTAAAAGGAGATATGTCAATTATTGGCCCCAGACCTTTACTTGTTTCTTATTTACCTTATTACAATGAAAAAGAAAGACTACGCCATAGTATACGACCTGGCATTACAGGTTTAGCACAAGTTAAGGGACGTAATACTATAGCCTGGGACGATCGTTTACAACTTGATGTTTATTATGCTGAACACATTTCATTTTGCTTGGATATAAAGATTTTTTTTATGTCGTTTTATTGTGTTATAGCAAGTAAAAATGTTTCTGTAGAAACGAATCAAGTGGAAACAAATTTGAAAGAAGAACGAATGAAAAAAGATCATAATGTTTGATTAATACATTTATCATTTCAAAAAATGAATATACTTTTTACCTGTATTGGGCGTCGCAATTATTTGCTACATTATTTTAGAGAGTCTTTTTGTGGGGATGATAACATCATTGCAACAGACATGAGCTATACAGCTCCAGGTATGGCAGAAGCAGATATTCCAATTATAGTTCCATCTGTATATGATCAGGCTTATGTTCCTACTCTGATAGAGATCGTTAAATCCTATAATATACAAGCCATCATTTCTTTGAATGATCTGGAATTACCTATTTTATCTGCCAATAAAAATAATTTTGAAAAATTAGGATGTAAACTGTTGATTTCGGATGATCGTGTAATTGACTTGACTTTCGACAAGAATAAAACAGCTTGCTTTCTGAAATCTATCGGCTTAGAAACCCCGCTTACATTCACAAAAAAAGAGTTTTTCATGGAGGCATACAAACATGGTAACATCTCTTTCCCGATTGTTATAAAACCTCGTTGGGGAAGTGCTTCGATCGGCATAGAATTTCCACAGGAAGAAAAAGAGTTTGAACTTGTAGATACTCTTTCACGAATCAAACTACATCGCACGATTCTTTCCACTGCAAGTGCTAATGCTTTAGACGAAGCGATCCTATATCAAGAAATGATACAAGGGGAGGAATACGGAATGGATATCCTTAATGACTTTGAAGGCAACTATGTAGGTACTTTTGCTCGCAAGAAATTAAGCATGCGTGCGGGAGAAACAGACAAGGCAGAAACAGTTATAAACGAACAGCTTGAACATATTGGTCGCACAATCGCCGAAAATCTAAAACATATAGGCAACTTGGATTGTGATGTATTAGTTAAGGATGGGAAATACTATGTATTAGAGCTAAACGCCCGGTTTGGGGGAGGATATCCATTCTCTCACGAGGGAGGGGCAAAAGGCACCAGTTGCTATATGGCTTGGCTACGAGGCGAAAAAGATATTAGCAAATATCTACAATATCAAAATGGCCTTATATTTTCAAAATGTGATAGACTCATTGAAATTAAGAAAACACATGAATAAGGGACGTATTTGGCTCTCGCTGGCTGAGATGGGAGGTGAAGAGCTGCAGTATATCAAAGAAGCTTTCGAAACAAACTGGGTGGTACCTTTAGGGCCTAATGTTAATGGATTCGAGGCTGACCTGGAAGCCTATCTAAAAACAGAGAAGAAAAAAGTGGTAGCACTCAGTTCCGGCACGGCTGCTTTACATTTGGGACTCGTTATGCTGGGTGTAGAGCGAGGGGACGAGGTCATTTGTCAAAGCTTTACCTTCTCCGCTTCAGCAAACCCGATCATCTATCAGGGTGCAAATCCGGTGTTTGTCGACAGTGAGCCGGAGACTTGGAATATGGATCCCCAAGCCCTTCGGAAAACCATCGAGGACAGAATAGCGAAGACCGGCAAAAAGCCCAAAGCCATTATCCCCGTGCATTTGTATGGCATGCCGGCTAAAATGGATGAAATCACAGCCATCGCTAAAGAGTATCAGATTCCATTATTGGAAGATGCAGCCGAGGCTATAGGATCTCAATACAAGGGAGAATATTGCGGCACATTTGCTGAATACTCAGCCCTCTCATTCAATGGCAATAAAATGATAACGACCTCAGGTGGCGGAGCCTTGATCTGCCCCGACGAAGACTCAGCTAAGAGGGTGATGTTCTATGCTACACAGGCCAGGGACAACGCTCCTCACTACCAACATACTCACGTCGGATACAACTATCGAATGAGCAATATATGTGCAGGAATTGGCCGAGGACAAATGCACGTATTGGAGCATCATATTGCCAAACGCAGGAATAACCATAGGCGATACATGGAATTATTGGCCGACATCGAAGGTGTAACGGTCATGGATAATCCTTCGAAGGACTTTGACTCTAACTTTTGGCTCACCTGTATAGAAATCAATCCGGAAGAGGCAAGTTTTAGCAGAGAGGATGTACGTCTCGCCTTGGAAGCTGACAATATAGAGAGCCGCCCCCTTTGGAAACCAATGCACATGCAACCGGTATTCGCCGACTGCCCATTCTATGGCAACGGTACAAGCGAAAGACTGTTCGAGAACGGGCTCTGTCTGCCAAGCGGTACTCTACTACAGGAAAGAGACTTAGTACGGGTGTGTGAAGTGATCAGAAAACTGAGAAGAAAAAAGAAGTAACTACACCTAAGAAGATAGGCTCTATTGCCGAAAACCATTTCAGGTCACTCATTGTCTCGTGACTATATTCGGCAATACGACTGTTTTCTAAGGAATTAGTTTGCCGATATGTTTTATTTGGTACCTTTGTGCTGGTAAAAGATGCACCTATGCATCTAATGACTGTAGAACAAGAAAAAACTACTAATAACTAACCACTTAAACATTGTTTTTCTCAGATGAAGAAGCACAATTTCACCGCAGGACCCTGTATCCTCAACGACTTAGTTTTGAAGGATGCTGCATCAGCATGTCTCAATTTTGCCGGAACGGGTCTTTCTGTTCTTGAAGTTTCTCACCGCGACAAAGAGTTCGACGCTGTAATGCTCGAAGCTCGTAATCTCTTCAAAGAACTTCTCGATGTACCTGAAGGCTATGAAGTACTTTTCCTCGGTGGCGGCGCCAGCCTCCAATTCTACCAAGTACCCCTGAACCTGCTAAAGAAGAAAGCAGCCTTTATCAATACAGGTACATGGGCAACAAACGCCATCAAACAAGCGAAGATCATGACGCAGGTATATGGCGGAGAAGTAGAGGTTTTGGCTTCATCTGAAGACAAGAACTTCTCATACATCCCCAAAGATTTCATTATTCCTGAGGACGTAGACTACTTCCACTTCACGACAAACAACACGATCTACGGTACTGAAATTCGTAAGGACTTCGACACGAAGGCTCGCCTTGTAGCAGATATGTCTTCCGACATTTTCTCTCGTCCGATAGACGTTTCCAAGTACGACCTCATCTACGGTGGTGCTCAGAAGAACATCGGACCGGCCGGAGCTACTTTCGTATTGGTAAAAACGGACGTACTCGGACAGGTAGATCGTCCTCTGCCTGATATGCTGAACTATCAGATCCATATCAAGAAGGACTCTATGTTCAACACGCCTCCTGTATTCCCCGTTTATGTAGCACTCCAGACGATGAAGTGGTACAAAGAACTCGGTGGTGTGAAGGTGTTGGAAAAGATGAATCTGGACAAGGCAGCCCTTATCTACGATGCCATCGACAGCAGCAAGATCTTCCGTGGTACAGTTAATCCCGAGGATCGCTCTATCATGAACGTTTGCTTCGTGATGAAGGATGAGTACAAAGAGCTGGAGAAAGAATTCGCTACGTTTGCAGCTTCACGCGGCATGGTAGGCATCAAGGGACACCGCTCTGTAGGTGGTTTCCGTGCTTCTCTCTACAATGCATTGCCTATCGAAAGCGTACAATCTTTGGTTAGCGTAATGAAGGAATTCGAAGCTAAGCACTAATCGTGAATCAATCAAAAGAGATAAGATGATTGCCCGACTTCACTGTGGCAATCTCTTATCTCTTTTTTCATAACAAACATATTAATCGAACATATCAGTCATGACAAAAGTATTGGTGGCTACTGAAAAGCCTTTTGCCAAGGTAGCCGTAGACGGAATCAAAAGAATTATCGAAGAGGCCGGTCTTGAATTTGCCCTGCTTGAAAAGTATACCGACAAAAAACAGCTCCTCGATGCCGTGAAAGATGCTAACGCTATCATCATCCGTAGCGATCAAATCGATGCAGAGGTGCTTGATGCAGCGAAAGAACTCAAAATCGTAGTACGTGCAGGTGCCGGCTACGACAACGTAGACTTGGCTGCTGCTACTGCCCACAATGTGTGCGTGATGAATACACCGGGACAAAACTCAAATGCCGTTGCCGAATTGGTAATGGGTATGCTCGTATTCATGTATCGCAATCTCTTCAACGGAGCATCCGGTTCTGAGCTCATGGGCAAGAAGCTGGGTATCCTCGCATACGGCAATGTAGGTCGCAACGTGGCACGTATCGCAAAAGGTTTCGGCATGGAAATCTATGCATACGACCAATTCATCTCTGCAGCAGACATTGAGAAAGACGGAGTAAAGGCCGTTGCTTCTCGCGATGCTCTGTTCGAAACCTGCGATATAGTTTCGCTTCACATCCCGAAGACTCCCGAGACTGTAAAATCAATCAATGCCGAACTCCTGTCGAAGATGCCTAAGGGTGCCTGCCTGATCAATACGGCTCGCCAAGAAGTAATCGATGAAGAAGGTATCTGCAATTTTATGGCTGAGCGCACCGACTTCAAATACGCTACGGACATCAAGCCTGCAAACGATGCCGAAATGGCAAAATTCGAAGGTCGCTACTTCACCACTCCTAAAAAGATGGGTGCTCAGACAGCAGAAGCCAACATCAATGCCGGTCTGGCTGCAGCTCGTCAAATCGTTGACTTCATCAAAAACGGCAACGAAAAATTCCGTGTAAACAAATAATTTGCTTCGACAGACAATATGGCTATCATAAAACCATTCAAAGGAGTACGTCCTCCGAAAGAACTCGTAGATCAAGTAGCATCTCGCCCCTACGACGTCCTCAATTCAGAAGAAGCTCGTGAAGAAGCGAAGGGCAACGAGAAGTCGCTCTATCATATTATCCGCCCGGAGATCGATTTCCCTGTAGGAAAAGATGAGCACGATGCGGATGTGTATGAAAAAGCTGCCGAGAACTTCAGAATGTTCCAAGAAAAAGGCTGGCTCGTACAAGACGCAAAAGAAAACTACTACGTTTATGCCCAAACCATGAATGGCAAAACGCAGTACGGCCTTGTCGTAGGTGCATACGTAGAGGACTATATGAACGGCGTGATCAAGAAGCATGAGCTGACACGCCGCGACAAGGAAGAAGATCGTATGAAGCACGTTCGCGTAAACGATGCCAACATCGAACCCGTTTTCTTTGCTTATCCGGAGAACAAAGAGTTGGATACTATCGTCAAGAAATATGCCGCCCGTCCTGCCGAATATGATTTTGTGGCAGAATTCGATGGTTTCGGCCACCACTTCTGGGTGATCGACGAAGAAGCCGACATCAAACGTATCACGGAGCTATTCGCTGCCATGCCGGCACTCTATATCGCTGACGGTCACCACCGTTCGGCTGCTGCCGCCCTGGTGGGTGCCGAAAAAGCCAAGAATAATCCCAACCATCGCGGCGATGAAGAGTACAACTACTTCATGGCTGTATGCTTCCCTGCCGATCAACTCACGATCATCGACTATAACCGTGTGGTGAAGGATCTGAATGGCTTGAGTGACGAAGAATTCTTGCAGAGACTGTCTCAGCACTTCGACGTAGAATGTAAAGGGACGGAAGAATATCGTCCTACCAAGCTGCACAACTTCTCTCTCTATCTCGATGGCAAATGGTACTCGCTGACAGCAAAAGCCGGCACCTATGACGACAACGATCCTATCGGCGTACTGGACGTTACGATTTCTTCGAATCTGATTCTGGATGAGATCTTAGGCATCAAGGATCTCCGCTCCGACAAGCGTATCGACTTCGTGGGTGGTATTCGCGGCCTGGGAGAACTGAAAAAGCGTGTAGACAGCGGCGAAATGCGTGTTGCTCTTGCTCTTTATCCGGTATCGATGAAACAGCTGATGGACATTGCAGATTCGGGCAATATCATGCCTCCCAAGACTACTTGGTTCGAGCCGAAACTTCGTTCCGGTCTGATCATCCACAAACTGAGCTGATCGGACGATCAACGAGGTAGACAAGATATTTAATCCAAGCAAAGAGGGTGTGTCGAGATCGCAATCAGGCGATTTTTGCACACCCTCTTTTTATCCTTTTGATACACCGCTCGTTCTTTTGTATTTTTGTGGAGTATAAACTATGAATACGACCTGCTTAGAACAATGAGTACAAATAATATCACCATCGGCAGCCGTGTGCGATTTCTTAATTCACAGGGAGGAGGGATCGTCCGCCGCATCAGTGGGAGGATCGCTTGGGTGGAAGGAGAAGACGGATTCGAAATACCTACTCCGATCCAGGAATGTGTGACAGTCGGAGATAATGACACCTTTATTCCCGCCTATAAGTCGCCCATGGAAAAACGCCGAGAAGAGGAATCGAAAAAAGAAGAGCGGAACAAACGACACAAAGAAGCAGCCGTTGCTTCCGACAGAAAGCCAACACAGTCCGAGGAAAAACCGCACTTGCTGCATACCGAACTGGCAGGACACGACAAGCTGAATGTATATCTGGCCTATCTGCCCATGAACGAACAACGCTTGGGGACAGAGCCTTATGAATGTTTTCTGATCAACGATAGCAATTACTGCCTCCAATACAACTACCTCTCCTTAATGTCCACCGGTTGGAAGATGCGAGCTGCCGGTAGCATAGACCCGAATACCAAACTGTTCATCGAGGAGTTTACCGCTGCAGATTTGCAAGACATGGAAAGGATATGTCTGCAAATAACCGCATACAAGGAAAGGAAAACTTTCCTTCTGAAACCGGCCATGTCAGTGGAATTGAGACTCGATACGATCAAATTCGTCAAACTGCATTGCTTCAGAGAAAATGATTTCTTCGAAGACAAAGCCCTGGTCTATCCCATAGTGGAGGATGATCGTCCTGTTGTGGAAAAGGTCTTCGATCCGGAAGCTATCGAACAGGCCATGAAGACCAAGGAGCAGATCGACAGGGCTGCGCCCACACCGGCCCGAAAGGCTTCTACGGAGAAAAAACCGGATATAATCGAAATAGATCTCCATGCCGGCGAACTACTCGAAACCACGGCAGGGATGAAGAATGGGGACATATTGCAGTACCAGCTGGACAAATTTCACGAAGTCATGAAACAATATGCCTCCTGTAAGGGACAAAAGATTGTTTTCATTCATGGCAAAGGTGAAGGCGTATTGCGTCAGGCAATAGAAAAAGAACTGCGCACACGCTACAAACAACATCGCTTTCAGGATGCCTCCTTCCGAGAATATGGTTTCGGTGCTACGATGGTGATTATTCATTGATGGACAGTACCAGTTCCTGCCGAATGGAAATAGAAAGAAAATTCCTGGTCTTAAATGACGATTTCAAAGCCAAGGCTACGGCCGTACAGAGCATTACACAGGCTTACTTCGTGGCTGACGAACGATGCACTGTCCGCATCCGACTGTGCGATAATGAAGCCTATCTTACCATCAAAGGGAAAACCCATGAAGGAGGATTGAGCAGATCGGAGTATGAGTATCCGGTACCATTCGAAGAAGCCAAAGCGATGCTGGCCCTATGCCTTCCCGGCTATATTACCAAGCAACGGTACTGCGTCCCTTACAAAGGCCATGTATGGGAAGTGGATGTATTCGAAGGCCGGCACAAAGGGCTTGTAATTGCCGAAATAGAGCTTGCCACTGAGGACGAAAGCATAGAACTGCCCGACTGGATCGGAAGCGAGGTAACGGGAGACAGGCGGTATTACAACTCATTCATTGCCGGCATTCAGAAGTGAGGTAACGGGAGACAGGCGGTACTACAACTCATTCATTGCCGGCATTCAGAAGTGAGGAATGCCATCCACAAGGACACACAAGAACAAAGAACAATCGACACACAAAATAAAACGAAGTAATAATGAAAAAAAGACTATTGCTCCCCCTCTTTGCAGCTATCTGCCTGAGCCAGATAGCTCATGCTGACGAGGGTATGTGGCTGATGCAACAGCTCGGACGGAAGTATGCGCAGATGAAAGAACGCGGCCTCAAGATGAAGGAATACGACCTTTACAACCCCAACGGCACATCGCTGAAAGATGCCGTAGTACTATTCGATGGAGGATGTACGGGCGAAGTCGTTTCCGATCGCGGACTCGTACTGACCAATCACCACTGCGGATACGATATGATCCAGGTTCACAGCACGCTCGAACACAACTACCTCGAAGACGGATTTTGGGCGATGAGCGAAGCAGATGAATTACCGAACAAGGATATTTCCGTGGTATTCATCGACAAGATCGAAGATGTTACGGACTACGTCAAGAAAGAACTCAAAGCCATCAAAGATCCCAACAGCATGGACTACCTCTCTCCGAAGTACCTGCAAAAGTTGGCTGACAAAAAGGCCGGCAAGAACTTCTCTGCCAAGAATCCGGGACTTTCCGTAGAGATCAAAGCCTTCTATGGGGGCAATCTCTACCTGATGTTTACCAAAAAGACTTATACGGATGTTCGACTGGTGGGAGCACCTCCCAGCAGCATAGGCAAATTCGGTGCCGACACGGACAACTGGATCTGGCCTCGTCATACAGGCGACTTCTCCATCTTCCGTATCTATGGAGACAAGAACGGCAATCCCGCACCATACTCCAAAGACAATGTTCCACTCAAGCCGAAGCGTTTCTTCAACATCTCTCTTGGTGGAGTACAAGAGAACGACTACGCCATGATAATGGGTTTCCCCGGTACTACGCACCGCTATTTCACAGCTTCGGAAGTAGACGAATGGAAGAGCATCGACAACGATATTCGCATCCGTATGCGTGATATTCGTCAGGGTGTCATGCTTAGGGAAATGCTGGCCGATCCTCAGATCAAAATCATGTATTCAGCTAAATATGCCGCTTCGCAGAATGCCTACAAACGAGCCATAGGTGCCAACTGGGCAATTAAGACACGTGGTCTGCGTCAAAACAAACAGGCGATGCAGGACAGACTGATCGCATGGGGAGCGAAGCAGGGTACTCCTCTATATGAAGAGGCCGTACGCGAAATCGATGCTACGGTAGCCAAGCGTGCGGATCTGCGCCGTCGTTATTGGATGATAGAAGAGGGCATCATCCGTGGGATCGAGTTCGCTCGTTCTCCTATCCCTGCCGAAGATGAGATGAAAGCCCTGCAAGGCAATGACGCTTCGGCTCGCAAGGAAGCGATCGATAAGATTCGTACACGCTACAGCAAGTTTGCCAACAAGGACTACAGTGCAGAGGTGGACAAGAAAGTGGCCGTAGCCATGCTGACAGAATATCTCAAGGAAATACCCTATGAGAATCTGCCTCTCCATTTGCGTCTCGTGAAAGACCGCTTTACAGGAGATGTTCAGGCCTATGTGGACGACATATTCGCTCGTTCCGTTTTCGGTAGCGAAGCACAGTTCAATGCCTTTGCAGTAGCACCTTCTGCAGAAAAACTTGCCGAAGATCCCATGGTACTCTTCGCCTCTTCGGTTTTCGACGAATACCGCAAACTCTACAACGAACTTCGTCCTTATGACGATCCTATTCTAAGGGCACAACGCACCTACATTGCAGGTCTCTTGGAAATGGATGGCGATCAGGATCAATTCCCTGATGCTAACCTCACACTCCGTTTCACCTATGGTCAAGTGAAGGGCTATTCACCCCGTGACAATGTTTACTACGGACATCAAACCACATTGGATGGCGTGATGGAAAAAGAAGATCCCGATAATTGGGAATTCGTAGTCGATCCCAAGTTGAAAGCCGTGTACGAGCGTAAAGACTTCGGACGTTATGCCGATCGCAACGGCCGCATGCCTGTAGCCTTCTGTGCCACCACACATACAACCGGTGGCAATTCGGGTAGTCCGGTCATGAACGCCAATGGCGATCTAATCGGTCTCAACTTCGACCGTAATTGGGAGGGAGTCGGTGGCGACATCCAATATTTGGCTGACTACCAGCGCAGTATCATTGTCGATATTCGGTATGTCCTGCTTGTGATAGACAAAGTAGGCGGTTGCCAACGCTTGTTGGATGAAATGAATATCGTTCCCTAAAGCCGTAAGAGGTGTGTCGGACGTCGGGCACACCTCTTTCAATTATAAATCACATTCTCATACAGACACCGCTATTCATAATTAGGATTTACACGAATCTTGCACGGAGGGCAAAGCCCTCAAAAAAAACATCAACAACAAATACCCTAACAACATGAGATTGAACCTAAGCTCCATGATTTCTCTATCCGAAATACCGGAGCGATACTACCGTCCGCAGAATACTTACGAAGAGACCCTGCTACGTCGGTTCGAGAATATACCGACCAATATATACCGCACCAACGACGAAGCAGCAGAAGTCATTGCCAACGAAATAGCCAAAGATATACGGGAGTCGCAGGCACAACACAAATACTACACACTGGCTCTGTCCGGAGGCAATTCGCCGGTCATCGTGTATGACAAACTGATACAAAAACACCGCGACGAAGGACTCAGCTTCCGCAACGTGATTGCCTTCACCGTATTCGAATACTATCCGCCGGTGAGCGAGAACTTGGGCTGTCTGGCCAAGTTGCGCAAGGACTTTCTCGACCATATCGACATCCTGCCGGAGAACATTATGGCACCCGATGTATATGCTTCGGAAGAAAACCTACTGCAAGCCTGTCAGGATTACGAATCCAAAATAGACAGCTTGGGTGGCATCAGACACATGCTCCTCGGCATCGGATCGGCCGGCAGTATCGCCTTCAACAGCCCGGGTACGCATCCCAACACATACACGCGCCTTGTCGTACTCGGCCATACGGAGCACAACGATGCTCTGACCATATTCAGCTCCCACGACACCATCCCCCCATCGGCTATCAGTATGGGACTGGCTACCATCCAGAAAGCTCACAAGGTGACCCTGCTGGCATGGGGAGAGAGCAAAGCGGAAGTAATAGCCCAAGCTATCGAAGGAAAGATTAGCGAGGCCTCTCCGGCTTCGTCCTTGCAACTACATCGCAATGCTTCCATCGTGTTGGATCTGTCGGCATCGTCTTGTCTCACGAGGATCAATCGTCCTTGGCTGGTGACGAGCTGTATCTGGAACAAACAGCTCATACGCAGGGCAGTAGTATGGCTGTGCGGACTGACCGGCAAGCCCATCCTGAAGCTGACGAACAAGGACTATACGGAGAACGGACTGGGTGAATTGCTGGCCAAATACGGCTCGGCCTACGAGGTAAACATCAAGCTCTTCAACGACATCCAGCACACCATCACCGGCTGGCCGGGCGGAAAGCCCAATGCCGATGACAGCAGCAGGCCGGAGAGAGCACTACCCTATCCCAAGAGGGTGGTTATCTTCAGTCCACACCCCGATGATGACGTCATTTCGATGGGTGGAACATTCCACAAACTGGTCAATCAGGGACACGATGTACATGTAGCCTACCAGACCTCCGGCAACATAGCCGTAGGGGATGAAGAAGTGATTCGATACGTGTCGTACCTCAGAAATGTATGCCGCCGGTACGGGCAAGAGAGCAGCCCCATTCTGGCCAAAGCAGAAGAAGTGCGGCACTATCTCATGCACAAAAAGATAGAAGGGGATCCCGAGCAGGAGGATATCAGGTTTATGAAAGGAACCATCCGACGCGAAGAAGCCCGAACGGCATGCAGATACTTGGGATTGCGGGAAGATCATGTTCATTTCCTCGATCTGCCTTTCTATGAGACGGGATTGATCAGGAAAAATCCTTTGGGAGAGGAAGACGTGTGCATCATCATAGCTCTACTGGAAGAGATACAGCCACACCAGATATTCGTAGCAGGGGATTTGGCCGATCCGCACGGCACGCATCGCGTTTGTCTGAACGCCGTTTTAGCAGCTATAGACGAGCTGAAAGAGGAGCCTTGGTTCAAGGAAGATTGTCGCGTATGGATGTATCGCGGAGCTTGGGCAGAGTGGGAAATGGACTACATAGAGATGGCTGTCCCGATGAGTCCGGACGAACTCCGCTTCAAACGAAACAGCATCCTCAAGCATCAGTCCCAAATGGAGTCCGCACCCTTCCTTGGCGATGACGAAAGGCTCTTCTGGCAGAGGGCAGAGGATCGGAACAGACAAACGGCCACCCTGTACGAAAAGCTCGGCTTGGCCTCCTATGAAGCCATAGAGGCATTCGTACAGTATAAGCCTGTCGAATAGAGAAGCGGTATAAATACAATAAGAGAGGCTTCCTTCATTTGTCCATTCGGGACGGAGAAGGAAGCCTCTCTGTTTTGATACCGACCTTTGCCAACGGCAGGTGGGGTTTATCTCTGAGCGAGCTGATGATCGATGAAGATCAGATTCTGCTCCTGAGAGAGACGGATCGTATCGACGATTTCAGCAGCAGTGGCTTCCTCTTCTACCTGCTCGCGGATATACTTCCAGAAGAAGTCCTGCGATGCCATATCTCTGGCTTCGGAGGCAGCCCTTACGACACCTTCGATCATTTCGGTCACTTTGCATTCGTGTTCGTACACTTGTTGGAATACCTCCAATACAGAGCCGAACTTCTGGGGCACGGCATCGATAGCTTCTATCTTCACCTCACCGCCACGCTTCAGGAGGTAGTCCATCATATCGTAGGCGTGCTCCATTTCCTCGAGGCTCTGCTTTTTGAGCCAATGGGCAAAGCCGTTGTACCCTATCTGCGCAAAATGCACGGACATGGACAGATAGAGGTTTGAAGACCACATTTCGGCCTTGATTTGGTCATTGATCGCTTTTGTTACGTTTTCGCTTATTTTCATTGTTCTGTAGATTTATTATTCGGGCCTACACAGCGAAACCCGATGATTATTTACTTCTATATCCATTAACCGAATAACACCTCCTTTTGTTCACCGCCAAAGCAATCTTGCCACACCTTAATTTGGAGCATGAGTCTGACATAAGACGAGAACTTATCTATGCCACGAAGGATCAATAACCGGACGGCTATTACGATCTGCTCCATCCAACCACCAACCACCTTAGAAGAGCAGAGCCATATTATCGTTCGGTCGATTTACGTGCCGGAATTTTCGAGTTTGCTATCCGATAAAATGCGGTGCGAGAAGTTTTTTGTTTTGGCGCGAGAAGTAAAAAGTTTACGCGCCAAAACGAAAAAGATCTCACGCCATTTTTTCAGAAAACACGAACGACAATCCGAACATTTCTCGCTCGTAATTATGGAGGCAGTAAGTTATAAACATCAAGCCTCGGGATCAATTCAGTAGTATCAACGTCTACAAGCTTTATCGTCTCTCACTCCCGAATTTCAAATTTCACGTCAATATATCTCCTCCCTATTCCGATGGGTCGATCGCTTTTGGAGGATGCCCTACCTGATACTTAGTTCGCAGCAAGGGCAAATCCTCCATTGTCAAATATTCAGAGGAAAAACAAACTATCCTACATTATCGTGGGAGGAATGAGTACTTTTGCAGGGAATCATGTTATTTGCTTGAGCCGGTCAAGATTAGGAATCCGGCCTTTCCGATTATGAAAAAGAAAGTCGCATTAATCACGGGAATCACAGGGCAGGACGGCTCTTTCCTCGCCGAGTTTCTGATAGAAAAGGGGTACGAAGTGCATGGTATCCTGCGCCGTTCGTCTTCGTTCAATACGGGACGAATCGAACATCTCTATCTGGACGAATGGGTACGGGATATGAAGCGCGAGCGGCTGATCAATCTGCACTATGGGGACATGACGGACAGCTCCTCTTTGGTACGCATCATTCAGACCACTCGCCCCTCGGAAATATACAATCTGGCCGCCCAAAGCCACGTCAAGGTGTCGTTCGACGTTCCGGAGTACACGGCAGAGGCCGATGCCGTGGGCACGCTTCGCCTCTTGGAAGCGGTGCGAATACTCGGATTGGAAAAAGAAACACGGATCTACCAGGCCTCTACATCCGAACTGTTCGGCAAGGTGCAGGAAGTGCCCCAACGGGAGAGCACTCCGTTTTATCCCCGATCGCCGTACGGAGTGGCCAAGCAGTATGCTTTCTGGATCACGAAGAACTATCGCGAGAGCTACGGCATGTTTGCTGTCAATGGCATTCTCTTCAACCATGAGAGCGAACGCCGCGGCGAAACCTTCGTCACCAGAAAGATCACGCTGGCCGCTGCTCGCATCAAGCAAGGATTTCAGGACAAGCTCTACCTCGGCAATCTGGATGCCCGTCGCGACTGGGGCTATGCTCGCGACTACGTGGAGTGTATGTGGCTGATGCTACAGCACGATATGCCGGAAGACTTCGTCATCGCCACAGGGGAGATGCACAGTGTACGCGAGTTCGCTACTCTGGCATTTCGTGAAGTCGGCATAGCACTGGAGTGGAAAGGCTGCGGAGTGGAAGAGCAAGGCATAGACACCGCCACGGGACGGGTTTTGGTAGAGGTGGATCGGAAATACTTCCGTCCCTGCGAAGTGGATCAGCTATTGGGCGACCCTACCAAAGCCAAGACGCTACTGGGATGGAATCCGACAAAGACCTCTTTCGAAGAGCTGGTACAAATCATGGTCGAAGCAGACATGAGATTTGTCCAAAAGCTGCATATAAGAGCCGAAATAGACAATTCCTACGATGAATAAAGATGCCAAAATCTATGTGGCCGGTCATCGCGGTTTGGTCGGATCAGCCATTTGGAACGATCTCCGCCGGAAGGGTTATACCAACCTTGTCGGGCGAACTCATCAGGAGCTGGACTTGCTCGATGCCGTAGCCGTCAGAGAGTTTTTCGACAAGGAAGAGCCTCAATACGTATTTCTCGCAGCTGCCTATGTAGGAGGCATCATGGCGAACAATCGTTTCCGTGCCGACTTCATCTATCGCAATCTGGGTATCCAGCAGAATATCATCGGAGAAAGCTACAGGCACCGTGTCAGCAAGCTGATGTTTCTCGGCAGTACCTGTATCTATCCGCGCGATGCCCATCAGCCGATGCGTGAGGAAGAACTGCTGACAGCTCCGCTGGAATACACCAACGAGCCGTATGCCATAGCGAAAATTGCAGGGCTGAAAATGTGCGAGAGCTTCAACCTCCAATACGGTACCAATTATATAGCAGTGATGCCGACCAACCTGTACGGACCCAATGACAATTTCGATTTGGAACGAAGCCACGTGCTTCCGGCCATGATCAGGAAGATTTATTTGGCCGATCGCCTGCTTCGCCACGATGAGGAAGCAGTTAGAACGGATTTGTCTGCACGTCCAGTGGAAGGCATCGACGGGTCTTCTTCTTTCGATGATATTCTCTCCTTGCTCAAACGGTATGGCATCACGGCTGAAAGGGTAAGCCTATGGGGAACAGGTCGTCCGATGCGCGAATTTCTATGGAGCGAGGAGATGGCCGATGCCTGCGTATTCCTCATGGAGCACCGCGACTTCTCCGATATGTACTCCCACGGGACTCAAGAGATCCGCAACTGCCATATCAACATTGGCACTGGGGAGGAAATCTCGATTCGCGATTTGGCTTCGTTGATAGCAAAGACCATCGGTTACGAAGGCCTTATCGAGTTCGACTCCTCCAAACCGGACGGCACGATGCGCAAACTAACGGATGTAAGCAAACTCCATGCCTTAGGCTGGAAGCACCGAATCGACATAACCACAGGAGTGCGAATGTTAGTGGATTGGTATCGTCCGAAGTAGACATTCGCATACCTGCTTTCATTTATCGAACCAAAACCAAATAACAGACTGATTATTTGCTACCTTTGCAGAGTTGCTGAATGAAAGACATTTGCAATTATCATCTTAATCATAAACAATCTTATTCTAATTAGGATTATGGAAAATATCGATTGGTCATCGCTCTCATTCGGTTATATGAAGACCGACTACAACGTGCGTTGTTACTATCGCAATGGCAAATGGGGAGAGCTTGAAGTATCCTCAGAGGAAACGATCACGATGCACATGGCTGCCACATGCCTCCACTATGGACAGGAAGCATTCGAAGGGATGAAGGCTTTCCGGGGCAAAGACGGCAAGATCCGCCTCTTCCGCATGGACGAGAATGCCAAGCGCATGAACAGATCATGCCAAGGTGTGGTAATGGCCGAGCTGCCGCAGGAAATCTTCGAAGCAGCTGTAATCAAAGCCGTAAAGATGAACGAGCGTTTCGTTCCTCCCTACGAAAGCGGAGCTTCTCTTTACATCCGTCCGCTTGTTATCGGACTGGGTGCACAAGTGGGTGTGAAGCCGGCTCCCGAGTATCTCTTCATCGTCTTTGTAACGCCCGTAGGGCCGTATTTCAAAGAAGGATTCAAACCGACCAAGATGGCTATCTTCCGCGAGTATGACCGTGCAGCTCCTCTGGGTACGGGTACGATCAAAGTAGGCGGTAACTATGCAGCAGGTATGATCCCCACGGTGAAAGCTCACGAAATGGGCTACTCTGCAGCTATCTTCTTGGATGCCAAAGAAAAGAAGTACATAGACGAAGCCGGTCCGGCCAACTTCTTCGCCATCAAGAACAATACTTATATCACTCCCGAATCCAGCTCTATCCTGCCCTCTATCACAAATAAGAGTCTGATGCAGGTGGCTCAGGATCTGGGTCTGAAGGTAGAGCGTCGTCCGGTAGCAGAAGAAGAGCTTGCTACTTTCGAAGAAGCAGGTGCTTGTGGTACGGCAGCCGTGATCAGTCCTATCTCCGAGATCGACGACTTGGAGAACAACAAACAGTACGTCATCAGCAAGGACGGCAAACCGGGTCCGTGGTGCGAAAAGCTCTATCACGAACTTCGTGCCATCCAGTACGGTGACAAGCCCGACACTCATGGTTGGGTAACAATCCTCGACTAATATCCCCTAATCTATTCGCTTAGAAAGAAAGGCATCGCAACTCGGTTGCGATGCCTTTCTCTATTACGGATGTTCAAAAAGCGGACAACTTATGAAGCTATACGGGCTTCACTCTTTGCCAAACATTTCACGATCCTTGATTTTCTTGGGATCGGTGTAGAACTTTTCCCACCATGCTTTCTCATCTTGCTTGCGGGGAGGTTTCGCCAGGAACAATCGTATATTACACTCTTCGGCCTGTGCCAGATTGACCCTGAAGTGATAATGATCAAAGATTCGCAAAGCCTCAATCATATAGGATATAGCTACTTTTCGATCCTTGACAAGCAGGAGATTCTCACCGTTCTTGCGATCTGCGGTCGTAGAAAAATTGTATGACCCCAGATAAACACGGGCAGTAGGCTTATCAAAGTCAATCACTATAAACTTATGATGCATACGCGTGCCACCTCCTCCGGTCGGCTCTGACTTGAATGGCTCCGGCATGTTTTTATTGATGGCCTGCGGATACACAGGCATAAGATTGCCGTTGGGCTTTTGCAAATTGAGCCCTCCCATTCTTTTATCCGAGATACCATAGACGAACACATCGTCCTTCTCCAGCACACGTACTATTTCTTCTTTCAGCGAACCGGTGGTTTGCGACAGGAAAGCGAGTGAATAAAAGAGGCTCGACTCCGTACCGGCTACATCAGCAGCAATAGTATCCAACAAAGCATTGTCTTTGGAGTGTGGAGAAAAAGATACCTGCGCATCTATCTTCGGAAGATTGAGATTATTCCAGAGGGCAGAGCTTGTCTTGCCGAATTTGGGTACCGAAGAATTCCAATAATGATCAAAAGCATCCCAAAACGGCTTTATAGCCTCCTTTCCTCGAACGACAACGACATTATTGGACTGCACATACAGGCCTCGCCAAGTGAAATTAGTAGATCCACAGACTGCAGCTTTTACCTTAGAGCCGTTCACTACGATTGTTTTATTGTGCTGCAATTGCCCCATGTGCTGTCGCTTTGCCTTACCCATGGTCGAGGAAAGCAGCTTTTCAAAGGCGATGCTTTCAGCCGAATCATGTTCTTTGTGTTCTGCACTATCGTCAATGATAATGGACAGCCTTTCGCCTAATTGTACAAACCGCTCCACAATCGCGGGAAGATTGAGATCGAATGCTACCACCCTTACTTCGGCCGTTTGATCAGCTATCGCGTCGTCCAAGAGACGGAGCAGAGCCTCTACAGCCTCGAAACCCATCCAAGAGAGTGCAGCAGAAGCCTTCGGATGAGTAGGCACAAAGTCGATACCCGACTTGGAATCTTTCGGCAGCAATGCAGCCACACCACCTCCATCCGAAAACCGATCTACAAAAGCCTGTGATGAAATGAATCCGCGAGTGAATGCCACATCAAGACAGTCCGGATAGGTCTCGCGATGCAATACTACCTCCACTCGCTGCTCCTCTCCATAACTCAATTCATCATAATAGTTCATAAAAACGGGTTTTACCACATAGACGAAAGCTCCGTTTTTATCTGCATTGCGAGGGAAGTGTACCCAGCGAAACATTTGGAAAGGAGACAAAAGGGAAGACTTAGCCGCTTTACACACGGTTCCATCTTGATTGAGGAAAGAAAGCCTGTTCTTCAAAGCATAGTAGCGATCGCCATCCGGCTCCTTGTACTCTATGGAAAAACCGACAAAATCCCGAGGAGGACGCCCCTTTTTCCAATTCATAGCCAAAAGAACCATGCCGTCTCCTCTATAGACTTTCAAGGAAAATACAGCCTTTTCGTTTTTCCCGGTCAAAATAAAATCTTCTGAATACTGTCCCATAATCATATTTGTTAATGGTCAAATATAATGAAAGATTGTTTTGAAAACCAATATGAGACTGTTGCATGGGAGTTTCATTGAACTCTTTTGCTGCAGAGCTGATTCTTAGTGTCTTCGGGAAAGATCAAACCTCCGGTATATGGACATCGAGCAAACAGAAATTTCCCCAAGTTTCCATTAGAGAAGTACTCCTTTCCTCCTCAAATAGGCGAGAAATAAGAAACGATTGTCGGCTGTTTCTTGCTCCCTGCACGATGCAGGACACGATTGTCAGCTGATTCTTGCTTCCTGCACGATGCAGGACGCGATTGTCAACTGATTCTTGCTTCCTGCACGATGCAGGACGCGATTGTCAACTGATTCTTGCTNGGACGCGATTGTCAACTGATTCTTGCTTCCTGCACGATGCAGGACGCGATTGTCAACTGATTCTTGCTTCCTGCACGATGCAGGACGCGATTGTCAACTGATTCTTGCTTCCTGCACGATGCAGGACGCGATTGTCAGCTGATTCTTGCTTCCTGCACGATGCAGGACGCGATTGTCAGCTGATTCTGCTCCCATCAATGCGCTAACTATCAGCTATTTGCAACTATTTTATAGGACTTTCATTGAAGTCTTTTGTCGCAGAACTGATTCTTAAGTGTTTTTCAGATTACTTGAGGTTTGCAGAGAGATCGCATGAAGCTCTCCTTTCTTCGTCAAATCAATGCTTGTGTCTGTCTTGATCAATATGAGAGGGGGGGGGAGGGTTATTGTGCAACGGTCTCTTTAATAATAAATTGTATTTCTCGTTTATTCATTGGTTTAGTTAGTATTTTTGCGCTATCATGAGATTATCAGAATTACATACGGGCGATCAAGCAGTAATCGTACGAGTAGAAGGTCGCGGGGTATTCCGCAAACGAATTTTAGAAATGGGATTTGTGCACGGCAAGACGATTACTGTCGTCCAGTGTGCCCCATTGCGGGATCCGGTCTATTATCGCATCATGGACTACAATGTCTCTTTACGGAGAGAGGATGCAGCCAAGATAGAAGTGGAGCTTATATCCTCTAATGCAACTTCTTCCTCGGCAGAAAACGGAGAAGGAGAACAATTGGCTATGTCGGCTTCTAACGGATCGGTTTCGACAAATACCGCAGAGAGCTTCCAACCGGATACAGATGATTCGGCGAGAGGAACCGATGTCAAGCCGAACGGGCATGTGATACGTGTTGCACTAATCGGGAATCCCAACTGCGGTAAGACCTCCATATTCAACCGCGCCAGCGGTGCCCATGAACATGTAGGGAACTATAGCGGCGTGACGGTAGAAGCGAAAGAAGGTCTCTTCCGGCACAAGGACTACAAGATAGAGATTATCGACCTGCCCGGCACCTACTCTCTTTCTCCATACAGTCCTGAAGAACTGTATATCCGCCAGTATCTAAGCGAGGAAACCCGTCCCGATCTGGTGCTGAATGTAGTAGATACCTGTAATCTGGAGCGCAATCTTTACCTGACCCTCCAGCTCAAAGAAATGGGTTTGCCTGTTGTCATCGCACTGAATATGTTCGATGAGTTCGAGAAGAAAGGCGACACCTTCGACTATCCTGCCCTATCCGCTATGCTCGGTATCCCCATGGTTCCGACGGTGGGGCGTACGGGACAAGGCCTGCCGGAGCTTTTCGATACGCTTATCTCCATTCATGAAGGACGAAACAAAATCATACGTCCCATTCGTATCAACTATGGCAGCATCATAGAACCGGCCGTAGAAGCTCTGACAGAGAAAATAAAAAATCAGCTCTCTCTACCCTACTCCCTTCCGGCACGCTATATAGCTGTCAAACTGCTGGAAGGCGATAAGGAGATGAATCGCTTCGTAGGCGAACAGCCCAAAGGTCTTTTCATCCTTTCGGCCCGAGACTTCGCCCTACGAGAGATCGACGAACATCTGACAGTGGCGAGCGATGCCGAAAGCGTTATCACGGATCAGCGATACGGATTCATCGCAGGAGCCCTCAAAGAAACTTACCGGAGTAGCTACAAACAGCTCAAGACCCTGACCGATAAGATCGATCATATCGTCACCCATCGTGTCTTGGGTTTCCCTCTCTTCCTCCTATTCATGTTTATCATGTTCGAGGCTACGTTTGTTCTCGGCCAGTATCCGATGGACTGGATCGAAGCAGGTGTAGGTTGGATAGGCAGCATGGTAAATACCTTCATGCCCGATGGTTCGTTCAAGGATCTGATCGTGGACGGAGTGATAGGAGGCGTAGGCGGTGTGATCGTCTTCCTGCCGAACATCCTCATCCTCTATTTCTTCATTTCGCTGATGGAAGACAGCGGCTATATGGCACGTGCAGCCTTCATCATGGACAAGATCATGCACCGAATGGGACTGCATGGCAAATCGTTCATTCCCCTTATCATGGGATTCGGCTGTAACGTTCCCGCCATTATGGCCACTCGCACGATCGAAAGCAAACAAAGTCGCATGATCACCATGCTCGTAACACCTCTAATGAGCTGTAGTGCCCGTCTGCCGGTCTATTTGCTTTTGGCCGGTGCATTCTTCCCCGATTCGGCCGGCTTGGTGCTTTTCGGATTGTATTTTCTGGGTATTCTGTTGGCTGTATTATTGGCACGTCTTTTCAAAAAAACACTTTTCAAGGTGGAAGACGTTCCCTTCGTCATGGAACTCCCCCCCTATCGTATGCCGACCTCTCGCTCCGTAATCGTACATATGTGGAATAAGGCAGCACAATACCTGCGCAAAATGGGTAGCATCATCCTGCTTGCTTCGATCGTCATTTGGTTCCTCAGCTATTACCCTCGCTACTCCGAAGAGGCTGTACTGATCTCCCAAATCGAACAGATAGAAGGTAATCCGCTGCTGGACGAAGAGGAGAAGACATCTCAGAAAGAAGAGCTGAATCGCAAAGCGCATATCGAACAGCAAGAACAATCCTACATCGGACGATTCGGCAAAGCCGTTCAACCCGTATTGGCACCGATCGGTTTCGATTGGAAAATGAGTGTAAGCTTGCTAACTGGTATGGCAGCCAAAGAGGTCGTAGTGAGTACCCTCGGTGTCATCTATACGGGCGACAGTGACGATAGCGACGAAGCTGCCCGGCGACTGGGCGAACGTATCCGAGAGGATCGCGACGCAGAAGGCAACCATACATTCTCCCCTATCATTGCTTTGGCACTGATGGCTTTCGTGCTGATTTATTTTCCGTGCATCGCTACCGTGGTCGCTATCGGACGTGAAAGCGGACATTGGAAGTGGGCAGCTTTCTCCATTATATACTCCTGCTCGCTGGCATGGATCGTATCGTTCCTTATCTACCGGATAGGGATACTCTTCTTCTAAACCGTATAAGCCCAAAGATATGATACAGAATATCCTCACAGCCATAACGGGTATCCTTGTCCTCGTCCTGATCGTTTATCGTTTGGTACGTCTCTGGAAGCGAAAAGACTCTGGCGGTGGATGCTCCGGCTGCTCGTCCAAATCCGATTGTGCCTTGTCCTCGAAAACGATGAAGGAAAAAGGCAATCCATCATCCCTCAAATAAAACTCTCATGGAAACAGGACGGCAATACTATCCCCTCAGTATCTGGCAGCGGATTCTCTCTGTCCTCGTTATTATAGTGTTAGCCATTGCTCTGGTCCCGGCTTGGTACAACGGCATGTGGGCTTTGGCAGTTGCCTTGTGGGTTATTATTCTTCCTGCTGTAGGATGGAGTATAGCTATTATTCCACGCTATACAGAGGTGACAGAGAAGCAAATAATCGTCAAGCAAGTATGGGGGCAATTAGTCTTCGACAAGAAGGAAGTGGAAATAGTGCCTATCGTCAAAGACGATCTCAAAAGCTCGATTCGTACATTCGGCAATGGAGGTCTATTCGGCTATGCCGGCTATTTTCAGAATAAGAAACTGGGGAAGTACCGTATGTATGTAACGCGCATGAAAGACTTATCGCTACTCACAGATCGCAACGGCCAGAAAACGGTGATCAACCTGCGACAGGCATACCCCCCCCACTCGTCATCAACGTGAACCCGACATAAGGGGAACACATCATCTCATCATAATCCGCTTTTAGTTTACGCGCCTAAAATTTGTGGCTTATCACCTCTAAAAACGTGGCGCGTAAACGTTTTCGTTTTGGCGCGAGAAGCAAAAAATTCCCGCGCCAGAGCGAAAAATATCTCGTGCCAAAAAGAGAAACTTACGGCGCGTGTTTCTCCGGAAAACACGCGCGACATCTAAGAATTCGGAGAGCTCAGAAAATCAGCAATTATGTCGAAATATTTGACCTACTTCAAGTGGTTTTGCACTAAAACCGATACTGCAACGTAAGAGAAAGGCTGTATGCTTTCAGACTGTACTTCGAATAGGTGGCCATTGCATCATCCGTCAACGAAAGAGTCCGGTACTCACCCGGATCTGAGTAGATGAAGCTCAGTGTCCCTTCCCTACCCAATGCTTGCTTGTCTTTTTTATTGACATGGAATAGAAGTCGCCTCGTGTCTTAGCGTCTTGTATCATATGGCGTTTGTTCCATTTCGCCCCTGCCGTGATTGCGATTTGACTGCCGGGGAATACAGCCAATTGAGCTCCCCAAATCCGGTCGGTCTGATTGATAGGCCTGTCCGAAATCCTCCACCGTCTTGCCGAAAGCTCTCCATTGAGAGACAGTTCCATCCATTTGAACGGCCGGCTGAGCAACTTTCCACTCAGAGCGTATGTCTCCGCCAGCACCTGCAGTGTCGTTTCTTGGTGAATGACAGAGGATTTGTTTCTGTCATAGCTCGCTTGGAGAATAAGCTTGGAAGCTAATGGCCTGTAAAAGAAATCTGTGGAGGCACTTAGCCCGAAGTTGTACAGGGTATCCTTGGCCTCTTTCTTCTATAATTTGGGACTCTAGTACATTAATGCGTACTTGTTTTGATAACCGGACGTAGCAATCGTTAGGTTTATAAGTGTGATAACAGCTCAAATGCGATTGCCCTGTCTCTTCTTCTGACGTATTACTGTCTCGAAGGATATTTTTTCTATCTTTGTGCGGACTTTGTTCAGAGCTGCCTTTTCCTAACAGGATCGGCGGTAATGATTAAAAGGGAATCGGGTGAAAATCCCGAGCAGTCCCGCTGCTGTAAACCTTGTTAAGCTTCCGGCATTTATATCCACTGTCCGTTCTGTGCGGATGGGAAGGAGTCGGAAGTATGGGGTGAGCCAGAAGACCTGCAAAGTCTTTGTCTGCGGCTTCGAGGAAAAGCCGGGAGAGAATGCTCTTGTGGTCAATCCGACTTTACTGCCACAAGGATCCGTTTCTTTCCCTTTCAATCCCCCGAGGAAAATTCTGTTTCCGACGCAGCGGAAACGATCCGATTCTTTTGCCAGGAATTGGAGTGTATTGTGAGCGGACCCTTATGGTCTTGTCTTGGTGGGATGAGCTCCACACAAGGCAGACCTAAGGGTCTTATCATTTCTCCCCCTCCCCTATCATACTTATTGCCGTGTGCTTGGAGCGGATCATCAGGGTTCGGAAGAACGAATCTATTCTGCCCCCATGTCAGGACTTAAATTAAATGTTACTTTTGTAGGGCTTTCAATATGGGAATCATCGTCTCTATTGGCAGGGCATAAAATGATAAAACCACTTAGCTGAATTTCCGGTGTATCGTCTTTAGCTCACTAAGATGTAGAGCCGGTCTCAACCCATAGAAATAACAGCACACAGTAATCAACTAAAACTAAAAGCTATTTCGATCAATATGCAATGGCTGAATGACTTGCTTTTCGGCGTAGGAGTGGGGCACTCTATCCTCCTCATATCCATTACGATTGCCTTAGGGATTTGGTTGGGAAAGATAAAGATCTTCGGAATCTCCCTGGGTGTTACTTTCGTTCTTTTTGTAGGGATTGTCTTAGGGCATTTCGGTATGCACCTGCACCCCGATGTACACCATTTCTTCAAAGAGTTTGGACTGATCCTATTCGTTTACTCGGTGGGGATGCAAGTAGGCCCGGGCTTTTTCTCCTCTCTTCGTAAGGGGGGGCTTACCCTGAATATGCTTGCCATGGGTGTAGTTTTCCTGGGCGTACTGACCACCGTGGTTCTACACTTCGTGACAGGCATCCCCATGTCTACGATGGTAGGCGTTCTGTCCGGAGCCGTGACGAATACACCGGGTCTGGGAGCTGCCGAACAAACATTCCACGATCTCACAGGAACGAGCGATCCGACCATTACACTCGGATATGCCGTAGCCTATCCGTTGGGAGTGGTGGGGATCATCGCATCGATGCTGATCGTACGTGCCATTTTCAAGATCAGTGTGGCAAAAGAAAAGGAAAAGATGGACAATCTGGAGCAGGGCGACGAAAATCAGGCTATCGCACTCTCTCTGGTTGTGAAAAATCCGGCCGTTTTCTCCAAAACGCTGGCCGAAGTACGCCAACTGCTCAAAGGTCATGACTACGTGATTTCGCGCACGATGGATTCGCGCACCAACAGTATTTCGCTGGCACATTCGGATACGGTTCTAAATGAAAACGACAGGGTTTTCGTTATTACCAATCCGCAAAATGCTGCGGTGATCAGCAGCTTCATCGGGACTGAGGTACAGATGGACAGGAAGCAGTGGATACCTACCGAGTCGCATTTGGTGAGTCGCCGATTCATCGTCACGAAGTCCGAGTTGAATGGAAAGACCCTCGGTTCATTGCAGCTACGCAAATTACATGGCATGAATGTGACACGGGTAAACCGTGCCGGAGTTGAGATGGTAGCATTGGCTTCCCTTCCGCTACAGGTGGGCGATCGTCTGACTGTAGTGGGCAGTGAGTTGGTGATGCCCAAGGTGGAAGACCTGATCGGCAATTCCGTCAAGCGGCTCAACGAACCGAACCTGATGTCCATATTCATCGGCATCGGTCTCGGTATCCTTTTGGGTTCGCTTCCGATCGTTTTGCCCGGTATTCCTCAGCCCGTCAAGCTGGGACTTGCCGGTGGCCCATTGGTAGTAGCTATTCTGTTGAGCCGGTTCGGTTATCGGTACAAGCTGGTGACTTATACGACACCCAGTGCCAATTTGATGTTAAGAGAAATCGGTATCACCATATTCTTGGCTTGCGTAGGATTGGGAGCCGGGGAGGGATTCGTCGATACGATAGTAAACAAAGGTGGTTTTACATGGATCGGATACGGTTTTATAATCACCCTCCTGCCTCTCCTCATTATCGGATTTATCGCTCGCAAAGGATATAAGATCAATTATCTTACGCTGATGGGGATGTTGGCCGGAAGTACTACAGATCCTCCTGCACTGGCATACGCCAACAACACGACTAACCACGATGCCCCGGCCGTAGGCTACGCCACGGTCTATCCTCTGACCATGTTCTTGAGAGTGCTGACTGCACAATTGCTCATCTTATTCTTTTGCTCTTAGTCCGGCGAACCGAAAGACTCGCTTTTGCGGAGCCTGTCTCCGCTGTATTTGCTGTAGAAAGCTTGTACATATCGACTAATGCCAAGCTAAATGATGACTGATACGCAAGACAACGAGCCTATCGTTTTCGGAGAGCATAATGTCCACGCCGAAAACCTTTCCATAGGTCGTCTTGTCACATACTTTCCGTGGACGGAGTACTTCAATGCGTTAGGCATGGCAGGGACCTACCCGGCTTTGCTTTACACAGATGAAAAAGCCGATGCCTTGTACGAAGCCGTATCATCTCTTTTAGGCGAGTGGATCGTATCGGGAGATCCTTGGATCGACTTCTCTTTGTTTTTTCACGATGTGGAGGGAGGGCAGCCCGAAGGCGATTTGGAGGTCGTGCTCTACTCTCATCTAAGCGATGAAGACATTATGCCTGTAGCGTCCCTCTCTTTGTATGATATGGGATGCTACCTCTTGGAGGCGGCCGCTGCATGGATAGCTGATCAAGAGGCATACGGGATGCAAACGGAGATCGAACGAAAAGACATCAGCCGCAGACCCTCAGAAGAAGGTATACGGCTGACGGGACACTGGGTCTTGAGAGCAATCGAAAGTTAGCAACCCTCCATTCCGCAAGAGCAACCCTCGGGATCCAATTCTATCGTAGCATGCCTTATTCCATGGGCAGTGCACTTCTCCCGTACCGATTCTTTCATATCGAATACAGCTTGTGGCGAAGAGAAATCGTCCGGGCAGTACACAACGTGAATTGTCATCACGTGCGACTCTCCGTCGAGTGTCCACAGGTGGATGTCGTGAACGCTACGTATATGCGGCAGAGAGAGTATGTCCGTTTTTAATCCTTCTAAGTCTATCCCGTCGGGCACACCTTGCAGCATGACTTTGAAGGTCTCGCGCAGATTGCCGTACACATTGTATAGAATCCACGCTGTGATACATAGAGAAAGTATCGGGTCGAGGATCGGGGCATTGACAAAGAGCATAACGATACTGACTACAAGGACAGCCGCCCATCCGAGCACATCCTCCATAAGGTGCAGCATCACGGCGCGCTCATTGAGCGAAGAGCTTCCTTTCAGCCTGAATGCGGCCAAACCATTGACAGCGAGTCCGAATATGGCCAGCACAAGCATTCCTCCCGCCTTGGGTTCTCCCGGTACGCTAAGACGTTCGATGGCAGCGATAATGACAAAAACGGATCCTACCAGAAGAATAAGCGAAATGAGCAAAGCTCCAAGTAGGGAGAAACGTTTGTATCCATAGCTGAATGAGGTGTCGCGCCCCTTTTCAGACAGCTTCTGTAGTCGCCAGGCAACACCGAGGGAAATGGAATCGCCGAAATCGTGCAAAGCATCCGACAGGATGGCCACACTGCCGGTGAAAATACCACCGACCAATTCTACAATAGCAAAGAAGAGATTCATGGCGAAAGCAAAAAGCAAATTGCTTCCACTGCCGCCATGGTGGTGATGGAGATGATGATGGTGTCCGTGGTGATGATGCTCTTGATGGTGATGAGCATCATGTTGGTGCTCCGAACAGCAAGTGTGAGTGTGAGATTGTCTTGTTTCCATAGATTTGTGTCCTACACGTTTGATCTGATGTTTTTGTTTTGACGGTGTGTCATAATGTCCAAATTACGGCGTTGCTTGCGATATTCGGCTTGTACTTTACACATTCTTACCCATCTAAAGGGGTGGGTTGTACCCAAAAAGAATTTTGACACAGCCCATCTTTATTGCAAAGGTGATCATTTTGTTGACATTTTTACCATATATTTCCGCACTTTCACAAAGTGCCGATTCCTCAAATAAAATTTACTATTGGAAAATACATCTTCCATTTCTCAATCTGTCGTGCTGGGCTGTAATCTTAAAAGATTTTTCAGCATTCTCTCAATACGGAGCATAATCAAACGGCTCTGGAAGAAGAGAAAAAACGCTACTTTTGTATCAATGGAGACCGCGGAAGAAGCGTATCATTCCTGCGTACAATCCTACAAGATTCATTTCAACTATGATGAGAACGACATGAAGGTTCATAAAGAAAGTACCGGCCTTTTAGTATCCATGGCAACCCTCTTCACAGGGATATGCTTGAGCCTGTTTTATTTCCTTGGGACTTCTTTTGTATCCTATTTGGTAACGATCGTTGCCATTTCGCTCTATCTGCTTACGATCAACTTTTTTCGTTGCCCTAAGAGACACAGCCCCTTTGCCAATGACGATCGTGCCGTTGTGGCACCTGCCGATGGCAAGATTGTAGCCATCGAAGAAGTATCCGAAAATGAAATACTCCATGAACGCTGTATTCAGGTGTCGATTTTTATGTCGGTTTTCAACGTTCATGCCAATTGGTTCCCCTGCAAAGGCAAGGTTACGCACGTATCCCACAAGAACGGTCATTTTATCGCAGCCTACCTTCCTAAGAGCAGCACCGACAACGAGCGTTCGGCTATCGTTATCAAAACGGAAAGAGGGGCTCGCATACTGGCGCGGCAGATTGCAGGGGCCTTGGCTCGCCGTATCGTTACCTATGCAGAGGTGGGGGATATATGCTCCGTAGATGCCCATATGGGTTTTATCAAGTTTGGCTCACGAGTAGATGTTTACTTGCCCCTCGGTTCTCAGGTAGAGGTTAAGATGGACCAGAAGACTGTCGGCAATCAAACGCTAATAGCCCGACTGCCCGAGTAGCATGAATATCCATCGACATATTCCCAATGTGATTACTTGCCTCAATCTGCTGGCAGGTTGTGTGGCTATAATAGCTGCGATCGAGTACCGCGATCAGACTGTTGCTGCCGGATTCATTATTTTGGCTGCCGGATTCGATTTCTTCGATGGGATGGCAGCCCGGATTCTCAATGCGAAGTCATCGATTGGAGCGGATCTGGATTCATTGGCTGATGTGGTGAGCTTCGGCGTGGCTCCTGCCATGTGTTTGTATGAAGCTTTGGAGGCTGTAGTGGAGCCTTCGTATCGCTTTGCCACCTATGGCGTATTCCTTTTGGCTGCATTTGCCGCCTTGCGTTTGGCCAAATTCAACAACGACACGCGTCAGACTATCTCCTTTATCGGCCTGCCGGTTCCGGCCAATGCTCTTTTTTGGATCGCATACATAGACCTCTTTTCTTTAGATAGCAGTCCGATCATCACGGGATTGCCCTTGCTTGTGCTCACGCTTGCGCTCGTTTTCCTCTTTTCTTATCTGATGGTAAGCGAGCTGCCCATGCTTGCGCTGAAGATTCGATCGCTGGCGTGGCGTGGCAATGAATGGCGATATATACTGGTCATTGCTTCGGCTCTGTCCGTAGCAGTCTGGGGAATAGGTGGATTTTCGCCCGCTATCGTACTTTATCTGCTGATGGCTATCGCAACAAAGCGTATCGACCGCGAACGGAAGTGATCCAGAAGCCATGTATTCTCTCATTGCCTTGCTATAGGCACAATAACAAAAAAAGCATGATCATAATATGGAACTAATAGGCACTTTCTTCCTTGTCCTCTTTATCTACTGGGTAATCCGATTTCTGATGAAGATGTTCGCCATTCGTCAGATGTTTTTCGATCAGAAGAAGAACTCTTCACGGCAAGGAACGCAAACCACAAAAACGCCTTCACCGGGTGAAAAAGTCGAACTCGACGAACTGGAAAAACGAAGATTTGACAAAGACCAAGGAGAATACGTGGACTTCGAAGACATAAAGGACAAGGGCTGATACATAAACCGGATGGATCCATATACTCAGCTGGTTCGGATCTTTTGCTCCGATCTCCCATTGTTTGATAGCAGATCCGGCAAAGAATAAAGAGGGCGTGCCAATTCTTCATCTTGGCACGCCCTTTACTATATTGGGGTTTGAGGCTCTCGAAACGAACTGTTATGCCCCATTTCAGTGTCAGATCGGTCTTTTTATTTGCTGAGGATTGTCATGGTGTCGGAGGCAATCATATATTCTTCGTCGGTGGGAACCACGATCACGGTTACCTTACTTTCTGGCTTGCTGATTACCATTTCTTTTCCACGCATACCATCATTCACCTTCGGGTCGAAGACAATACCCATAAATTCCATATCGGAACAAACCTTCTCACGTGTAGAATATTGATTTTCACCCACTCCACCGGTGAATACAAGCACATCGACTCCACCCATGGCAGCTGCATAAGCTCCCACATATTTTTTGATCCGATAGTCGTACATGGTCATGGCCAGAATAGCTCTTTCGTCGCCATTCTTAATACCATCTTCGATCTCACGCATGTCCGAAGAAATGCCACTTACGCCGAGCACACCACTCTTCTTATTGATCAGTTCAGAGATTCCTGCAGCATCCAGACCTTCTGCTTCCATCAAGAAAGTAAGAACACCGGGGTCGACATCTCCACTGCGGGTACCCATCATAAGTCCTTCTACGGGTGTCATCCCCAATGATACATCCAGAGCCCTGCCATTTTTGATGGCAGCGATGGAAGCACCATTGCCGATATGCGCCGTAATAATACGAGTTTTGTTGTAGTCCAGACCCAAAATCTCACAAGCACGGGCACTGACATAGCGATGGCTGGTGCCGTGGAATCCATAGCGACGTACACCATGCTTGTTGCACATATCGTATGGCAAGGCATATCGGTACACATGTTCGGGCATGGTCTGGAAGAAAGCCGTATCGAATACACCGACCTGACGGATACCGGGGAGCAGCTTTTCGATGGCTACCACGCCTTTGAGGTTAGCAGGATTGTGAAGCGGAGCCAAGGGAATACATTCCTCTACTTTGGCAATTACTTCCGGTGTGATCTCCACACTGTTGCTGAACTTCTCTCCTCCATGAACGAGACGGTGGCCTACAGCATCGATTTCTTCGTAGCTCTTGATGCATCCATATTTCTCATCTTTGAGTACGGAGAGAATGAACTCCACGGCTATTGTATGCTCGGGCATGTCTTTCTCCAGCACTACCTTCTCGCCATTGGGCATGGTTAGTTTGAGAAACGAGCCGGGAAGACCCAATTTTTCTACTCCGCCCTGAGCCAATACGTCGCCCTTGGGCATTTCGAGTAGCTTATATTTGACGGATGAACTACCACAGTTCAATACCAATACTTTCATATCGTTTAGTTGATTTTTAGGGGTTTGATAGGGTTAGTTTTCTCTATTATTGTTCTTTGGCTGCGATAGCTTGGTTAGCCGTGATGGCAACCATCCTGTATATATCCTCGACCGAGCAGCCGCGACTCAAATCGTTTACAGGAGCAGCCATTCCTTGCAGGATAGGCCCTACGGCTTCTGCATGTCCAAGACGCTCTACAAGTTTGTATGCGATGTTGCCGACTTCAAGCGTCGGGAATACAAGTACATTGGCCTTTCCTGCCACATTGCTTCCGGGAGCTTTGAGTATTGCCACTCTTTCTACCAAAGCGGCATCGGCTTGCATTTCGCCGTCGATCATCAAATCAGGTGCCATTTCTTGAGCTTTACGAGTAGCTTCTACGACCTTGTCTGTCATTTCATGCTTTGCACTGCCTTTCGTAGAGAAGCTCAACATGGCTACACGGGGCTCAATGTCAGCAATAGCCTTTGCCGTGCGAGCTGTAGCTACAGCGATCTGTGCCAGCTCGTCCGATGTCGGATTGGGGATAACCGCACAGTCTGCCACGAGCAAGAGTCCGTCTTTGCCATATTCTTTGGCCTTGGTGAAGAGTAAGAAAGTACCGCTCACGCTACTCATGCCCGGAGCTGTCTTGATGACTTGAAGGGCCGGACGAAGTACATCGCCGGTAGTATTCTGTGCGCCGGCAATCAGTCCATCGGCATCTCCGCTCTTTACGATGAGACAACCCAGATAAAGCGGGTTTTCTACGAGTTCGGCCGCCTTTTCGGGAGTCAGCCCTTTCTTTTGACGGATTTGCAGCAGAAGATCTGTGTATTGTTGTTTCTTGGGGTGGTTATTGGGATCGATGATCACAGCCTGGTCCAAGTTTTTCAAACCGAGTTCTGTCACTTTGGCTTTCACCTTGTCGACATTGCCGATCAGAATGATGTTTACAACTTTGTCGGCCATGAGGCGGTCGGCAGCTTCCAATGTACGAGGTTCCAACCCTTCGGGCAGAACGATCCGTTGCTTGTTCTCTTGAGCACGCTTAATAACGTCTTGAATGAGATCCATGGATAATACCTTATTATGTTATAGTTATTGTTTGAAAAGAAAGACGAACAGAAATGACGCCTTATTTGCGGTCGCAAAGATAGTTAAAAACACGGGTAATAAGAGAGATACGCTCAAAATAATTTGAAATGGACGCACCACAAAAATAAGGCTGCGATTCCATTTTCTCTTTTGTGTTTATATCTCTTTTCTACAGTCTTATTTGACTCGTGCGGATAGCGGGTGGCGCAGTCCCTCAGCTGACTTCAGATAGACTTCGGCAGCCCCGATTTTCAACTCCATTCTGATACGCACCGGTATTCTGTTGGCATCGTTCGTGAACCATACGGTAATAGCTTTTTGAGGCTTCTTGAATGTTTCAGGTTCATTTATAAGCATAGATACCCGATGAGTTCGGTAGCTGATGCCTTGTTTAGTCTTCTGTACGTCAGCCCCTTCGTATTGAAAGAAACAGTCGATTCCCTTTTTGCCGGCAAAGATTTTTGTCTTTATAATCTCTTTGGAAGCACTCGACCAGTCAATCGATCGAAGGTAAAGTATGGCACCTATCATATCAAGAGAAGTTTGATCGACAAATTCGATCGTGTCTATCCTTGCCTCTCCGTTGCGGAATCGTGTGGTATGTATACGATTGCGTCCCTCTTGCCGAGAGAAATGAATGAGATCTATCGTATAATCTCCTCCCTCCATTACGTGTTTCTGACCATTCATGATACGCATGTCTTGATCAAGATTACAGTCGAGAGTATCCCTCATACTAAAGATAGCATCGAAGAAAGGAGCCGTCCTGAAAAGCAAACGGGATCGATATCCTTTGTCCGCCTTTTTGAACGAAAGCGAAGCGTCACCGGCACGAGGCATCAGTGCCCCCCATTTATAGTAGACCGTATAGTCGAGTCGCTCGCCGGACTGAACAAAATCATTGACAATAGGCTGCTGGGCTTGTAACAGTATAGCAGTACCGCTTATATATAAAATCGTAAGGATATGGACTATTCGGTTGGATAGCCATTGTTTCCGACTTACATTTTCTTTTGCCTTCATTTCTTCCCTTCTTCTTTTTTATGCAGGCTTTTTTTCAACGCCCCAAATATAGGCAATAAGCTATTTAGTAAAAATAAAAGGAGGAAGCCTGCGCAAGGCCTCCTCCTAAAATCGTTTCGGTCTTCCGAGTCTAAATACCCGATGTTATTTATAGATTTCGCTCAACTTTTCGATGAGCTTTTCGCCACGAAGATCGCGCTCTACAATGGTGCCGTCAGGACCGAACAGGATAACTTGAGGAATCCCTTGTATGCCATACATATCCGTTGCAACATTCTTGCTGTCGAAAATCTGAGGCCAAACTACGTTGAGGGCTTCTTTGGCTTTGAGGTGATCTTCCATTTTGTCCCAAACCACCACTCCGATTACTTGCAGACCTTTAGCTCCAAACTTAGCATTAGCTTCAGCTATATAAGGGATCTCGCGACGGCAAGGACCGCACCATGAGGCCCAGAAGTCTACCACAGCATAGTTGCCTTGTCCCACATATTTGAATAGTTCCACCTCGTTGCCCTCGGCATCTGTGCCGGTGAAGTTTTTAGCCATTTTGCCGGGCTGCGTGTCAGCCAAGTTGTCAATCATAGCAAGCAGACGCACGATGTTCGGATGTGCCAAAACAATAGGGCCGGCTTTTTTACGTGCCTCTGCAATAGCATTGGAATTAGAGCTTTCACCACGGAGAATATTCTGGAAGAGACGTATTCCAAGAGCATCGTTCGTATGCGATTCGTACAGATCGGCTGTGATTTTGTTTTTCTCTCCTAACATAGCTGTGTATTCTTTCTCGAGCAATGCCTGAGTTTCCTCGGCCGGACGAAGGGTATCGGCTTGAATCTCTTCCATCTTCATCCTGAAATTATCTTCCAACTCGTTAAGTTTAGCGGAATACTCAAAGTTCTTATCGTTCAGCGGAGTACCCTTTGCTGCAAATTCTCCGACTTTAGCCGATATTTTGCCATCCTCCAAGATGAAGATAATCGGAGCTACGTTCTGTTCGGGAGAAGCCGTCACGATATAAGCCAATTTAGCTGTGTCGATATGCTCTCCGGTGAATGTAAATGCACCGTTCCGGATCGTCGTGCTATCCAGTTTGTTGTCTTGAGACAGCTGGATATAAACCATCTTTCCATCCAGGTTCAGCGTACTATCCACTGTACCGGTGATGGTATAACCTTTCTGTTGACAGGATGTAAGACCTGCAAGCAGCGCTACGGCTGCGAATAACAATTTTTTCATACGTTATCGTTTTTGAATTGGTGGATTATTTCTACCGGCAAAAGTAAGTATTTTGGTCTTTATAGCCCCCTTCCTTAGAATCGATAAAAACGGATTCTATTCCGAAGGATTTTGAAAATGTTCTTCAAAAATCGGATAATGATCCCAATGCTATCCCTGTGATTGTCCAAAAAATAAAGCCTATCTAAATAATAAACTATTCTTTTTAAAAGAATTTATTTACTTTTGTATAGCGAACAATTCATTTAGAAATATAGACTATGGAAAAAAAGCGTGGAAAAAGGGCTGAAACGCCTGAACAAAAGAAGCAAAAAGCTTCCATGGGTTTTTACTTTAAGAGTACAAAACCTGCCGAAAGAATGGCTCAGCTTGATGCAGCGATCGCTCGCTATGAAAATTACTTGGCCAACTGCCGAATAGCTAAAGATAATATCGCTGTTACATCTGTAGCGGATCAGATTAAAATGCTGACCAAAGAACAAAAAGAAGAGTTGAAAAAATTCCTCTAAACATCTTTTCCTTATTCCGTTCTCACCTGCTGATAGCACATGAATCGGAATAGGGTTATCTCAATAAGCGAGGCTGTCCGAGTGTAAAACTTCGGCAGCCTTTCTTTTTCGGACAAAAGGAGCTAAGGACGAGGCTGGTAATTTGGGACAAAGATCCTGATAGTCTAATGCAAGTTCGATGTACGGCCTACATGGCTTGGCGGATAGAGTCTGACCCCGACATCCAGACAGCAGCACATTCCTATTATTGAGGCAGCGCAGTGCCCAAAACCTGCCGGCTCGGCAATACGCACCAAAAAAGTTCAGATTCTCGCCCCTGATTCGGGAGAAAGTGGCGCGAGATTTTTTTCATTTTGGCGCATAAATTTTTTACTTCCCGAACCAAAAGAAAAAAGTTTTCGCGCCATGTTTTTAGGACTAACGAACGCAAAAATTTTGGTGCCATAAACTAAACCGATATAAGATGGAGCATACCCCATTTAGCCGGTATCGGTCATTAGAAAAATGAAACCTACGACCAATCCGGCTTTAATTGCTCTCTTTTTTGTTCTTTTGTGCAGAAACAAGGTTGTAGGTCGATGATACAGCTAACTACCCCAGTTGACAATCCGGTGATAAGCGAAAAGTTAATCTCTTACGCCAACAGACTCTTTTTCATCGGGTCCTGCTTTAGTTTGGAAGTCGGTTCTTATATGCGTCAAGCCGGATTCCGTGCAGAGATCAATCCTTTTGGAATCATGTACAATCCCCTATCCATAGGAAGGTGTATCGGCAGATTGCTCGATGCTACACCTTATGCGGCGGATGAACTGTTCGAATATGATGGCTTATTTCACAGCTTCGACCATCATGGAGTCTTTTCTCACGCGAAAAGAGGAGAAACCTTGCAGCACATCAATGACCGCTTGCGCACCGGTCGCGAAGCTTTACTTGGCTCGGACAGGCTTTTCTTTACTTGGGGGACAGCTTTTGTCTACAACAGTATTCATGACAATAAAGTGGTGGCCAACTGTCATAAACTGCCCGAACGGCTCTTCCGCAGGCATATGGTCAGTATCGATGACTTACTGGCTGTATGGATTCCTCTCATGGAGCGACTGACAACTTCTTATCCGGAGCGTAAGATCATCCTTACGGTCAGCCCTGTACGTCATCTTCGCGATGGAGCTGTAGGTAATCAGCAAAGCAAAGCCACTCTCGTCCTGTTCTGTAAGGCTTTGACAGAGCATTTCCCGGAGCATCTTTATTATTTCCCTGCATATGAGATAATGATGGACGAACTGCGTGACTATCGCTATTATGCAGACGATATGACTCATCCATCTGCTTTGGCCGTTTCGATCATACGTGAACGCTTTACCGATCTTTTTGTGGGAAAGGAGCACCGTGAGGCTATGGAGGCCTGTCTCAAACTCCGACGTCGTATGGCGCACAGACCGTTACACCCGGATAGCCCTGATGCCATGCTGTTTGAAGAACAAACACAGACACTCATCAGTGCATTGCTACGTAAGTATCCGGACTTAGTATTAGACGATATTGCGGATGGGATAGAATCCTGATATTCCAATGTACGATTTAATAGCATATTCATGACCATGTTCCTTTTCTCCGAATTATGCAGGCACTTGTCTCCTCGAGAGGCAAGAATCGTCAGCGACAACGAGATCGTATACCTGCTTACCGATAGTCGTACACTGTCCGATCCTGCCACCACCCTCTTCTTTGCTATACGTACCGCATCGGGCGACGGCCATTTATATATCCGAGACTTGTATGACAGGGGGGTAAGGAATTTTGTCATTTCGGATCTTTCCGAAGATTTGACAGAGAAAATGCCGGAAGCAAATTGGATGCGTGTGGCGCATCCGTTGGACTCTCTACAACGGATAGCTGCGCTAAGGCGTTCTATGTTCGATATTCCTGTGATAGGAATTACCGGAAGCAATGGCAAGACAATCGTCAAAGAGTTTCTTTACCAGTTATTACGCAAGGACTATCGCATTGTCCGCTCGCCCCGAAGCTATAACTCGCAGATAGGAGTACCTCTTTCCGTATGGCAAATGACAGAGGAACACACTCTCGGTATATTTGAGGCCGGCATATCGCAAATGGGGGAAATGGAACGTCTGGAGGGCATAATACGCCCCTCGTACGGTATCATTACGAATATAGGAGGTGCTCATCAGGAGAATTTCCCGGATATAAAAACGAAACTGGAGGAAAAGCTTCGCTTGTTCCTCCATTGTCATACCATTGTCTATAACGGCGACAGCGAAGAGATAGCAGCAGCTATCTCTTCTTCTGGTTTGGCAAGAGCCGGGGTGTCATGGAGCCGGACGAATCCCGAAGCTCATTTGTACATATGCAGATTGGAATCGAAAGATAATCGCACCGAGATTGATTTTCGGTGTCTCGGCAAAGATTACTCTCTTGTGTTGCCATTCACAGATGCTGCTTCCATAGAAGATATGATCCATTGCATCACACTGATTTCTGTACTGTGTCCGGAGGTCTTATCTGCACGAAAGCGGTTTGCAGGTTTAGAGCCTGTCGAAATGCGAATGGAAGTTAAGGCCGGAGACCATGGCAATACGATCATCAATGATGTTTACAGCAATGATGTCTATTCGCTCACGCTGGCCTTGGACTTCCAACGAAGACGTACTGCCGAAACAAGCCTAAAGAAAGTGTTGATTCTGTCCGACATCTTGCAAAGCGGAATGCCTCCCGAAGAATTGTACAGGCATGTAGCAGCACAATTACAAGTCTATGCTCTTGACTTTTTCGTCGGTATCGGAGAGGAAATAGCCTCGAATCGCACTTGTTTTGCCGGCATGTCTGCCGTTTTTTTCAAAGACGTTGCCACATTCTTGGCATCCGGTGAGATAGAACACCTTTCCAACAGTTGCATTCTGCTTAAAGGTGCACGCAAGTATCGTTTCGAACAGATTACGGAACGGCTTGTCCAGCAGGTGCACGAGACTGCGCTAAGGATCAACTTATCGGCCATCACCCATAATCTTAATTTCTATCGCAATTTAGTTCCTTCTGGCACCAAAACCATCTGTATGGTCAAAGCCCAGGGCTACGGCGTAGGCTCCTACGAGCTTGTCAAGACGCTGCAGGAGCATCGTGTGGATTATATAGCCGTCGCTGTAGCGGACGAAGGTAAGGAGCTTAGGGAAAGGGGTATCAATATGCCTATCGTGGTGATGAATCCCCAAAGAAATGCCTTTCAGACACTCATAGACTATGGATTAGAGCCTGAGATTTATAGCTTTGCCCTTCTCGCTTCTTTTTCAGATGCTGTCGTACGCAACGGTCTCACGGGCTATCCTGTTCATATCAAAATCGACACGGGGATGCACCGGCTTGGTTTTTTACCGTCTGAGATGACACAGCTCGGTGAGATACTTGTTAAAGATGCCGGATTGAGCATTCGCTCTGTATTTACTCATCTTGCAGGTGCCGATGACCCTGATTTGGATGATTTCACGCGATCTCAACTGCTGTCTTTCGATACTGTTTTCGCCTCTCTCTCTTCTTCATTAGGCTATATACCTCTCCGTCATGTATTGAATACGGCAGGGGTAGAGCGTTTTGCCGACTACCGTGCCGACATGATTCGTCTTGGCATCGGCTTGTATGGAGTAACGGCATCCGGTGTACAAGGATTGAGACCGGTAGCCACCCTGATGACTACAATTTTGCAAATCAAGGATATTTCTTCGGGCGATACGGTCGGATATGGACGTAGAGGACGGGTACAGCAACCATCTCGAATAGCCATTATACCTATCGGTTATGCCGATGGTCTGGATAGGCGTTTGAGTTGTGGAGTAGGAGAAGTACTTGTCCGCGGTCACCGCTGTCCAATTGTAGGGAATGTCTGTATGGATATATGTATGATAGATGTTACCGGCGTGCCGGCAGAAGAGGGTGACCCTGTCATTATTTTCGGAGAAGAACTCCCGATCGAAGAAGTTGCCCGTAAGATGAATACTATCCCCTATGAGGTGCTCACAGGTATCTCGCCTCGTGTCCGCAGAGTTTATTTCCAAGAGTAGTATACATCTTTTTTATTTTCTACTCTTTTACCCTGTGATAATATCATATGAAAGGGAATATGCATACGTATATATACGTAGAAAAAATACAGAGAAACCCGTAGAAAATCTCTTCAAATACCTCTTACCTTTGCGATAGATAAAAACAGAGATACTGTTTTGGGAAAATATCTTACTTATTCCTCAATAGTGTTTTTATTGTAATGGGTGCGCGCGGGATTGCTTGTATAAGCAATCCCGTTTTTTTTGTATGGATTTTGATCTTATTTATCTGTGAAAAATGCCCGACTTCTTGTGTTTTGTTCGGAGGAT
Source organism: Porphyromonas gulae (assembly GCF_000765945.1). NCBI lineage: Bacteria > Pseudomonadati > Bacteroidota > Bacteroidia > Bacteroidales > Porphyromonadaceae > Porphyromonas > Porphyromonas gulae. Next base: position 42,851 of record NZ_JRAT01000002.1, on the reverse strand, counting down.
GAATTACTCTGCCTTACGAAGTAGTAGCAACACCTTTTTCCCATCTGCCATTGTCGTGCCCATCAGTGTCTTTTCTCCACCGTCTGCCATCTTGCTGCGTTGTCTCAGTTCGATCGGAGAAAGAGGAAAGTTGCGACAACTGATGGAAGCCTGTGGTACTGTCTTGTGAAGCTGTTTAAGCACGGAAGAGGAAAAGGGAATAATTTCTTCCAGAACAAAGGTACGCCCGGGGAAAGCCGACTCATATACTTTCGACGTGTATAGATGGCTATTGGGATGCAGTTTACGTATGCCATGGCGATAGGCTACGGTCTTGAAGGCTCCTGCTTTGAGCAGTGCAGTATGTGGCTCATAAACATACTTGTCGATCGAATCGGTGTACGGAATAGAGATACTTCTCTCTTCTTCCATTGTAAAGATGAAGGGTATTGCGGTATCTTCCGAAAGAAGATTGACTGCGTGGATCGGCACTTTTTCGGGAGGAATAGCAGCTTTGCTTAGAGACATTCTGACCAATAGTTCTTTTACCTCTCCGTGGGCGGCCACTACGTGTAGTTCCTGTACGTGCGGAAGAGACTGAAGCGTGTCCCACAGGTCGATCATAGGAGATAGTTTGGCCAGAATACTGCCACAGAACGGCAGCAATTCGGCAGCCAATGGGATGAGATCCGGCTCACAGTCGGCTATGGCATAAACGCGCTTATCCGCTCCCGACCTTCTGGCAGGATCCACGTAGATACAGTCGGGGTGAAAAGTCTTTATCTGCTGTAAATACTCTTTGAAATCCCCTGTTAGGATATTTACATCTTTCCCTTCGTTGAGCAATAGCGGTATGTTGTGCCGTGCTGCAGTTACCGTCTCTTCATTTCGCTCGATATATATGCCTTGGGACGCTTTGGACATCAAGGCCATGAAGTCGATGCCGAGTCCGCCGGTCAGATCCACCACTTTGGCCCCTTCTCCGACGAAACGGCTTTTGTACGAACTCGTGACAGCTCCAGAGGATTGCTCCAAAGAGAGCCGTGAAGGAATGTACAGAGAACTGATACCGGCCCACCGGGGCAGCTTGTTCTTCAGACGAGGCCAAAGCTCTATTTGGGTAGCTACCGCAGCCCGATACTCCGGGGGAATATCATTGCTCCCCAGCAGAATCCTGTCGGGTGATTGGTCGGCATAGAGCTTAGCCCATCGCGTAATGGCGAGAATTTCTTTTTCGTCGAATAGCATCGTCCGTACGGGGTATATACTGAAAGAGGGAACCCTTCGAATGGATTCCCTCAGATACTGTGTGACCGCGACAGGATTCAAACCTGTAACCGGCTGATCCGTAGTCAGCTACTCTATTCAGTTGAGCTACGCGGCCATCGTAAAAGCCTGAAACAATAGAAGGAGAAAAAGTGACCGCGACAGGATTCAAACCTGTAACCGGCTGATCCGTAGTCAGCTACTCTATTCAGTTGAGCTACGCGGCCGTTCTTCTTTTCTTCGTTTCGGGTGCAAATATAGTGGTTTTATCGATAGATGCAACATCCCCGAACGGTTTTTTCCCTTTTGCCGGTGTAAGTTTCTATTTCTCGGGTGGCTTTTGCTTCATGCTTTCGGAGGCGATACGGACAGATCCATGGCGAAGGAGGAGGGTACGGGCTTCTTCGTAGGAGAGGTCGAACTCACTCATCAGCATGCGCGTGCCCCGATCGATCAGCTTGTTGTTGCTGAGTTGCATATTGACCATACGATTGCCCTTTACCCGTCCGAGACGAATCATTATGGAGGTGCTGATCATATTCAGGATCATTTTCTGCGCCGTACCGGATTTCATCCGTGAGCTACCCGTCACGTATTCCGGGCCTACTATCACTTCGATGGGACAATCCGCTTCGGCAGCCAACGGAGATCCGACATTGCTACAGATACATCCCGTCAGGATTCCATGTCTGCGTGCTTCTCGCAAGGCTCCGATGACATAGGGTGTAGTCCCCGATGCCGCTATGCCGATGACCGTATCGGAGGAGTTCACTCCGTGGCTCAAAAGCTCTTCCCAGCCGCGTTCGGTGTTGTCTTCGGCTTTCTCGACCGGATTACGCAGGGCACGATCCCCTCCGGCGATCAGCCCGATGACGAATGTGGGGGGCATACCGAATGTGGGAGGGATCTCCGAAGCATCCAGAACGCCCAGGCGGCCACTGGTGCCGGCTCCCATGTAGAAGAGTCGCCCACCCTGCTCCATGCGTGGTATGATTTGTTCGACCAATCGTTCGATCAACGGGATAGTCCGGCTGACGGCTTCGGCCACTTTCCTGTCCTCGCGGTTGATGTCTTCGAGGATCTCTCTGGTCGACTTTTCTTCCAGTCGGTCGTACAGGGATGGTTGTTCGGTAATCTTCTCAAACATGATCGTTGCAGTGATATTGTATAAGTCCCTCCATCGGACTTTGCAGTACCGATCCGAGCGTCAAGCCTCTTTTTTCGATGACGCTGCTCAACACTTCCCGATAGTGGAAGGCTACGGAGCCGATGAAGTGGATGGGGAGGTCAGGGCGATTGTATCGGAGCACATTGCGCACAAGAAAGTCGTCGAAACTATTCTGTACAAGGCTATATACAGCCGGAATGTCCAAATGCTGCGCGATAAAGGGAGAGAATCCGGCCAAGAAACGATTGGGGAAAGGCTTTCGATAGACACTCTCGATAATATCGGCAGACGTCAGATCATACTCCTGCAGGAAAGCTTCGCACAGCCCCTCCGGCATCTGCCCCTTGAGCAGGCTGCCGATGAAGAGCCGTCCCAATACGGCTCCGCTCCCTTCATCTCCGAGGATATAGCCCAGTGGGGAAACGTTGGCTTTGATCTCCCGACCATCGAACAGGCAGGAATTGGATCCCGTACCCAATATGCAGGCTATCCCCTCGGTATCGCCACAGAGAGCACGGGCTGCGCCGAGCATATCGCCGGCGACTTCGATGCGGCCACAGCAGGGCAGCATACCGCCCAAGGCTTCGTATAGTATAGGAGCTTTGGCCGGTGTACACCCTGCTCCGTAGAAATGTACAGCTCGGATGGAGGTGGCTTTTGGGCCTATGGCCGGCAGGACTTCCGAGCGCAGGGCAGTGTCTATTTCGTCCCTATCCTGCTGAAAGGGATTGATACCCGACGTTTGGAATCGTCCGAGGCTTTTTCCCTCCTTGGCCATGCACCAATCCGTCTTGGTGGAACCGCTGTCTCCAATCAGAATCATGATCGTATTTCTTTTTTCCTGCTCAACAAGGCCAGACCCATAGCGGTAAAGAGGGCATTGAAGATGAGGAGTTCGTAACTGAATTTATAGCCGCCGAACCATTGCTCCGAATGGCTCTGGAGAATGTAGCAGAGCACCGGAGCGGCAAGGGCTGCCAGAGGGACGTATCTGTCCCGTACCGCCCTTTTGGTGGCGATGCCAAAGAAAAACAGCCCCAATATCGGGCCATAAGTGTAACTGGCCAGTACGTAGACGGCATCGATGACGCTCGTGCTGCTCACCATATCGAAGAAGTATATGACCAACCCCATGACGACAGCCATGCCGATGTGCACGCGATGGCGTATGCGAGCCGATTGCTCTTCGGTTCGGTGGCTGTCTGCTTGGAGGATGTCCAGCGTGAACGAAGTGGTCAGAGCCGTCAGAGCCGAACCGGCTGCGGAGAAAGCCGACGACACCAGTCCCAAAACAAACAGGATACCGACAATAGGCGGAAAATAGCTACCCGTGGCCAAGAGAGGGAAAAGTTCATCACTTTTGGCCGGATGGGGGATGCCGTGGCTGTCGGCATAGGTATAGAGCAGGGTGCCGAGCATGAGGAAGAGTGCTATGATGAAAAACTGCATCACGCCACCGGTGAGGACGTTCTTCTGCGAATCGCGGTAGTTCCTACAGCTCAGATTGCGCTGCATCATGTCCTGATCCAGACCCGTCATAGCTATTACGGTGAATACGCCCGCCAGAAACTGCTTGAAGAAATAGCGTCTGTCGTTCACGTCATCGAAGAAAAACATACGGGAGTAGTCGCTCCCACCGATAAGATCGGAAAGCCCACCCCACTTGTCGCCCAAGTCGGCAGAAATATAGACGATGCAGAGTACGACCGAGACGATGAGGCAGAGGGTCTTGAACGAATCTGTCCAGATCAGCGATTTCACTCCGCCCTTGAACGTATACAGCCAGACGAGGAGCATCGTCAGACATACATTGGTCCAAAAAGGCCAACCGAACGGTTCGAATATGATCAGTTGGAGCGTCAGGCACACGAGAAAGAGACGGACAGCCGCACCGAGCATCTTGGAAATGAAGAAAAACCATGCCCCCGTCTTGTAGGACGAGAATCCGAATCGCTCTTGCAAGTAGCCGTAAATGGACATCAGATTCATCCGGTAGAAGAGAGGGATCAGCACGAAAGCAATGATCAGCTGTCCGGCCACGAAGCCCAGTACCATCTGCAAGTAGGAGAATCCACTGCCGGCCACCATGCCCGGCACGGATACGAAGGTCACACCCGATATACCGGAGCCGATCATGGCAAAAGCCACCATGTACCACGGGGATTTGCGATTGCCGACGAAGAAGCCGGCATTATCCGCCTTGCGGCCCGTAATGATGGAAATACCGAAAAGGAAAATGAAATAGATGATAACGGTCAGAATAGCTACGAGAGGACTCATATCAAATCATTGAGAGGTTAGGAGGAGTACTTTTCTTAAACACTCTGCAAAGCTACGGAAATACGGCAAGTACCATATATTATATGTCTATTCATCAATTGATCAAACAGAGGAAGATTCTTACAGATATGATATAATAAGAAATCAGTTGGCTGATCTCTCTGAAACTGACGACTGATTTCCCAAAAACTGACGACTATTTTATTAGAAACTGACGACTATTTTTCTGAAAACTGACGACTGTTTTTTATATCTTTGTCTTATCAAACGGAAAAAATGTACGACGGAGGCTAAAGCTCCCGACCTCTACACGGCACAAAACCAACTGCGGGGCAACCTTTTGAAGCTATGGCAAACAAACCTTTGGCTTATGTGCTATCGGAGCGCAAGGCAAATTTCGGAAAGCTGGCAGGCAAGACTGTCATTCAGGCACGGCCCACAGGGCGCAAGCGTGTAGACCACCGCAGTTTCTGCGACGAAGTAGGTCGGGCGACGACATTCACCGGCGCGGAGGTAGAAGCTGTACTTCGCCTTGCTGCTGAAATTGCGAAGCGGCATGTGGAAAATGGCGACATCGTCGAATTCGGTGACATCGGTACGCTCACGCCTTCGTTCAAGAGTGTCCTTGTGGTGAAAGGGCAAGAACGGTTCAATCCCAACATACACATCACCAAACCCACCGTTCGCCTCTCGCCCTCGCGCAAGTACTTCACCCTCACGGGCGTAACCTACCAGCGCGTGGAAATACCTGCGAAGAAAAAGAAGACGACGAAGCCGTCAGACGGCGACGGTACGGAAAATCCGTAGGCTTCTCAAACTGAAAAGGTCGTGGTATTTACCCACGGCCTTTTCTGTATCTTCAACGTATCCCAATTATGTACCTTAGCGGCATGAAACAAATACCCTTGGCAGAGAGAATGCGTCCCAAGACGCTGGTCGACTATGTGGGGCAGCAGCATCTGATCGGACCGGGAGCTGTGCTCCGGCGGATGATCGAACAGGGACAAGTGCCATCCATGATTCTGTGGGGGCCTCCCGGAGTAGGCAAGACCACGCTGGCCGAAATCATCGCTCACGAGGTGGATGCACCTTTCTATACATTGAGTGCGGTCAGCTCCGGTGTGAAAGAAGTGCGAGAAGTGATAGCCGACATCGAATCCAATCGTGGCAATCTGTTCGACAAGGGCGGACGCGCCATCCTCTTCATAGATGAGATACACCGTTTCAGCAAGAGTCAGCAGGACTCACTTCTGGCAGCCGTAGAGCGGGGAATAGTGACACTGATCGGTGCCACGACCGAAAATCCGAGTTTCGAAGTCATACGTCCGCTCCTCTCGCGCTGTCAGGTCTATGTGCTCAAACCTCAGGCCGATGAGGATCTGCTGCTACTGGCACATAGGGCTATCGATCGGGACGAACTGCTGGCTGCCAAGCATCCTGTACTGGAGGAGACAGAAGTTCTGCTTCTCTATGCCGGAGGCGATGCGCGAAAGATGCTGAACATCCTCGACCTTCTGGCCACAAGCGAAGTAGAAGACCGGCTCGTCATTACCAACGAAAAGATACGCCGGCGATTGCAAGAAAACCCTGCTGCTTTCGACAAGGGAGGCGAACTGCATTACGATATAGCATCCGCCTTTATCAAAAGTATTCGGGGCAGTGATCCCGACGCGGCTATTTACTGGCTGGCGCGCCTTATAGACGGTGGGGAGGAACCCTCATTCATCGCTCGCAGGCTGATCATATCGGCTGCGGAGGACATCGGTCTGGCCAATCCGAATGCCATGCTCATCGCTACGGCCTGTGCCGAGGCTTTAGACCGGATCGGCTGGCCCGAAGGCCGTATTCCACTGGCCGAGGCTACCATTTATTTGGCCACTTCGGAGAAGAGCAATTCAGCCTATTTGGCCATCGACTCCGCTCTCGAATATGTCCGTCGATCAGGCAATCTCCCTGTACCCCTGCACCTGCGTAATGCCCCTACCCGTCTGATGGCCGACCTCGACTATGGTAAGGGATATAAATACTCGCACGATTTTCCGGAGCACTTCGTCTCACAGCAATATCTGCCCGACAAAGCTGCTGACGTCTCTTTCTGGACTCCTCAAATGCACACGGCGCATGAAGCCAAACTGGGAGAGCGGACGAAGCGATGGTGGAAGGGGGAGAAATCCGAAAAGGATACAACGAAACAATGACTCTTCATTCTGTACCGCCTTTATGCCGACAGATATTTTTTCCTTCAAACAATTCGACATCGACCAAACAGGTTGTGCCATGCGCGTGGGTACAGATGGCGTCCTGCTCGGAGCATGGGCCGGAGGGGATGCAGCCGGAAGTATGCCCCGGCATTGTCTGGACATAGGCACGGGTACAGGGCTGATAGCCTTAATGATGGCACAGCGATTCCCACAGGCCCGGGTACAGGGAATAGAAATAGATACTGCCGCTGCCGAATGTGCTCGCGCAAACGCTGCTGCCTCTCCTTTTTCCGATCGAATAGCGATCGCTTCGGGAGATATTTTGGATTCATCGCTCGAAAGCCTTATCGGAAATCAACGTTTCGACCTGATCGCCTCGAATCCGCCTTTCTTCAAGTCCTCCCTGCATGCTCCCGACAGACAGCGTACCATGGCACGACATGAAGAAACCCTGCCATTGGAAAAACTGATATGCCGTGCCTCCGAATTGCTCTCTCCGCAAGGGCGATTGGCACTCATTACACCCCATGACCGGCTAAAGGATTTACGCCTGTATGCAGCTACCTATCGTTTGGTCCCGTCTCGCTTGACCGAGGTGCATACCCTACCCCATAAAGGACCTAAACGCCTCCTAAGCGAATGGCGACCTGCCGATACTGCTATCGACCGATCGCCACTCACCGATACTCTCATCATTCATCCTGCCACAGGCTACTATTCGCCTGAGTACGTACGTCTGACAGAGCCTTTCTATACGACTTCTTTCCGCATCCTCGCTGTGGGATAACCGAGCTGCTCCCGATATTTGGCAACGGTACGACGAGCCAGTCGATAACCGCTTTCGGCCAAAACCTCAGCCAACTCGGTATCATTCAGGGGAGATCTCTTGTCCTCGGAGTCGATGGCTTCGGCAAGTACTCGCTTGACCTCACGTGTGGATACTTCCTCTCCCTTATCATTGACAGTGCCATCGCTGAAAAAGTGCTTCAGGGAGAAGATTCCGAAGTCGGTCTGTACATATTTGCTGTTGCTCACCCGAGAGATCGTACTGACATCGTAACCCGTCGGATCCGCCACATCTTTCAGAATCATAGGCTTCAGATCGGCAAGTTCTCCACTTCTGAAATAAGCATCCTGTAGCCGTACTATGGCCTCCATCGTCCGCTGTAGGGTTTCCCGACGCTGACGAATGGCCTCGATGAACCATTGTGCCTGATCCACTTTCTGCTTGACGAAAAGAAGTGTTTGCTTGCGTTCGCGTGAACGATTCTTAGCAGAGCCCTGATAATCCTGCATCATCTCCTGATAGACCTTACTGACGCGCAAGGGCTGAATATCACCACCACGGGTAAGCGACACGACCAGATCATCTCCCATACGCTCGACGATGAAATCGGGATATACCCTGTTCATGGCTGCTTCGGCATCGTCTCCCCATCCATTAGCGGGTTTGGGATTGAGCTGCATGATCAGCCCGAAGGCTTCCTTCATTTCCGAGTCGGAAAGAGATGCCTCCTCCTGCAACTGCTCGAACCGTTTGGAGACAAAGTCGTCATAATGGTTCGTAAGAATATGGAGGGCTGTCTGCCGAGTTGTCGTATCCGGCAATCGCTCCAACTGAAGTAGCAGACATTCTTTGAGATCTCTGGCACATATGCCGGGAGGATCGAGGCTTTGTACCAATCCTATCACTTCCTCCACTTCCTTTTCGTCCGCTTCGATACCGGCACGGAAGGCGAGATCGTCCAGAATCTCCTCCAGATCGCGATGCAGATAGCCATCTTCTTCTATGTTACCAATAATATAAGGAGCAAGTTGTTGCTGTCGATCCGTCAGAGGCAGGAACTTCAGCTGTTCGACCAAACGATCGTTGATCGAAGGTGCAGCGGAAGAAAAAGGTATTTCCTCTCGTCGGCTGTTGCGATCCTGTATTTCGCGCAGCTTGTATTCCGGAATATCTTCCTCGGTACGGTAATCGCCCAATGAGAGGTCGGAGGTGTCATCCCCCATCAGATTGTCTTCGGTTCCATCCGCACTGCCAGGTACCTCATCATCATACGCTCCTTCTTCCAAAGCAGGGTTAGCCTCCAGTTCTTTCTGTATCCTCTCTTCCAACTCAATGGCAGGAAGCTCCAAGAGTTTGATTTGCTGGATCTGCTGTGCAGAGAGATTTTGTTGCTGCCTTTGAGCAAGGGTTTGCTTCAACATAGAGGAATTATCTTTTCGAGGTGGATACCGTGCGATCCTTTGAGCAGGATGAGAGAATCGTGAATGGGATGAGCTTTCAAATACTCTTCGAGAGCAACATTGTCGGCAAATCCCGTTGCTCCGTTGGGGAAGCTATCCGCCAAAGCCGTCAGGCAAGGACCGCATAGCAATATCCGCCGATACCGACCGGTATTGATACGTTCGAGAAGAGCCATATGCTCACGCTTGCTCTCTGCGCCCAGTTCGTTCATGTCGCCGAGGATAAGCACAAGAGGTTTATCGGTATGCAGGGAATCGAAATTGTCGAGTGCCGCGTGCATGCTCACCGGATTGGCATTATAGGCATCCACAATCAGGGAATTGCCTCGCTCCGTTTCGATCCATTGGGAGCGATTATTACTCGGTCTGTAAGTAGCAAGAGCCGATACAATGGCTTCATCGGGGACATCGAAAAAGCGTCCTGTCGTTACGGCAGCCAAAGCATTCGGCAGATTGTAGTCGCCCACGAGATTGGTGCAAATCCTCTGCTCACTCGATGAGCCGAATAAATCGAAGCAGAGATAAGGCGTGTTGTTTGCAACTATTCGTCCTCGAACCGTGGCATCTGCCGAGGTACCGTAAGAGACCGATTGCAGTCCCTGCGACATATCGACGAGGGTATCATCATCGAAATTCAAGAAGAGGATCCCCCCCTCTGCTCGAATAAAATCATAAAGTTCTCCCTTGGTACGCCTTACCCCTTCCAAAGAGCCGAAGCCCTGTAAATGCGCCCGACCGATATTGGTAATCAGTCCAAAGTTAGGACGAGCTATACGCGTCAGCTCGGCAATGTCTCCGGGCTTATTGGCACCCATCTCGATAATAGCTATCCGGTGTTCGGCTTTGAGCCTCAACAAAGTCAAAGGCACTCCTATATGGTTATTGAGATTGCCCTCCGTATAGAGTACAGGATAAGTCGTGGAAAGGACAGCAGCCATCAGCTCCTTTGTCGTGGTTTTGCCATTCGTCCCGGTGATACCGATAACCGGTGTGCCGAGACTCTTGCGGTGAAAAGCAGCCAGCTGCTGGAGAGCTGTCAGCACATCGTCCACAAGGAGATAGCGTTCGTCACGAACGACTGAAGGGTCATCCACCACAGCCAAGGCGCATCCTTTCTCCAAGGCAGAGGAGGCAAACCGATTGCCATCGAACAGCTCGCCCTTGAGAGCGAAGAAAATACTGTCGGGAGGTGTTTGGCGGCTGTCGGTAGTCACCGTAGGATGAGCCAGATAGGCTGCATATAATTGTTCGATTGTCATTTCGACTGCAAATTTGAATTTGTCTTGAGGTAGCGCAGGCAGCTACTCCCACTTGATCTGTCCGAACAAAGGTACAGCAATTCTCGGTTGCATCCCATACGAACAACGTTTGCCACAGAGAGATAGAGATATAGATATACTGAATACAAGTGCGATTGTTGTACATACATATATTTACCGTTACTTTGCAGTCGTAAAAAATACAGAGAATTGCAAAACAACATGTACGTCGAAGTATTAAAATCCAAAATACACCGCGTAACCATTACGGAGGCCAACCTCGACTATGTAGGCAGCATCACCATCGATGAAGATCTGATGGATGCTGCCAACATCATCGCCGGAGAGAAAGTCCAAATCGTGGACAACAACAACGGAGCACGCTTGGAGACCTATACCATACCGGGCAAAAGAGGTTCGGGGGTAATCTGTCTCAATGGAGCAGCTGCTCGCATCGTTCATCCGGGCGATATTATCATCATCATGGCGTATGCCTGGATGAAGATGGAGGAAGCCAAGGTGTTCAAGCCTGCTGTAGTATTTCCCGATACTGCAACGAACAAGATAATTCTGAAATAATCACAGCAATATAATCTCACCCCTCCTCTCCGGCTATGAATCGGATCGCGAGAGGAGAGATGCAAGCTATCATTTCCTATGTTTGAAAATCTGAGCGAACGGCTCGACCGTTCTTTTAAGCTCCTCAAAGGTGAGGGGAGAATCACCGAGATCAATGTAGCCGAGACTCTCAAAGACGTACGTCGTGCCCTTTTGGATGCCGACGTGAACTATGTCGTTGCCAAGCAGTTTACGGACTTGGTCAAGGAAAAAGCCATCGGCCAAAACGTACTGACCTCCGTCCGTCCGGGCGAACTGATGGTGAAGATCGTTCATGACGAATTGGCTGCTCTGATGGGCGGACATTCTGTGGATATTAACCTCAAAGGCAGTCCGGCAGTAATCCTGATGTCCGGATTGCAGGGTTCGGGTAAGACCACCTTCTCCGGCAAACTGGCCAATATGCTCAAGTCCAAGCAGGGCAAACGACCTCTGCTCGTGGCCTGCGACGTGTATCGTCCTGCGGCCATCCAGCAGCTGATGATCCTCGGCGAGCAGCTCGGAGTACCCGTCTACAGCGAACCGGACAGCAAAAAGCCGGTCGAGATAGCCCGACATGCCATCGCCGAAGCCAAGACCAAGGGGAACGACGTTGTCATCATTGACACCGCGGGTCGCTTGGCCATCGACGAAGAAATGATGCGCGAGATAGAGGCTATCAAGGCGGCCATCCAGCCGAACGAAGTCCTTTTCGTAGTGGATTCGATGACCGGTCAGGACGCCGTGAATACAGCCAAAGAGTTCAACGCACGCTTGGATTTCGATGGTGTTGTCCTCACCAAACTCGATGGAGACACCCGAGGTGGTGCCGCCCTCTCGATCCGTTCGGTCGTAAACAAGCCCATCAAGTTCGTCGGTACGGGAGAGAAGATGGAAGCGATCGACGCATTTCATCCCGAGCGTATGGCCGACCGTATCCTCGGCATGGGGGACATCGTGTCGCTTGTGGAGCGTGCTCAGGAACAATACGACGAAAAGGAAGCTCGCAAACTGGAGGAGAAAATAGCCAAGAATCAGTTCGACTTCAATGACTTCCTCGCCCAGATACATCAGATCAAAAAGATGGGTAACCTCAAAGAGCTTGCATCCATGATCCCGGGAGTGGGAAAGGCCATCAAGGATATAGACATAGACGACGATGCCTTCAAGAGCATCGAGGCCATCATATATTCCATGACGCCTCATGAGCGTACCCATCCCTCTATCCTCAACGGACAGCGTCGCAAGCGAATAGCAATGGGTAGCGGCACTTCCATACAGGATGTCAATAAGCTGATCACGCAGTTCGACCAGACGCGTAAGATGATGAAGACCATACAGGGATTCAAAGGGGGCAAAATGCCGAAGATGCCGCGCATGCCGAAGATGAAGAGATAAAAAAGATACCGGCCGCAAAGACTTCTTCGGACAGCCGGAGTGAGTGCAAGGCGAGAGCGCATCGGCATCGCTGACGGAAGAGCGAAGAACAATGTTGAGATCAAAGAGGTTGTCTAATATATGGAAACGACATACAAACTTCTCGACGGGAAAAAGATTTCCGGCGAAATAAAACAAGAGATTGCAGCCGAAGTAAACGAGCTGCTGGAGAAAGGTGGTCGCCGTCCGCATTTGGCAGGCGTGCTCGTAGGTCATGATGGCGGTAGCGAGACCTATATGGCCAGCAAGGTAAAAGCTTGCGAAGAGGTGGGCTTTACCTCCTCGCTCATTCGCTACGAAGACGATGTGACGGAGGAGGAACTGCTGGCCTGCGTGCATCGCCTGAATCAGGATCCGACGGTAGACGGCTTCATCGTACAGCTCCCCCTGCCCAAGCATATCGACGAGCAGAAGATCATCGAAGCAGTAGACCCGCGCAAGGATGTGGACGGATTTCATCCCATCAACGTAGGCCGTCTGAGCATCGGTCTGCCCGGTTTCGTCTCGGCCACACCGAAGGGAATAGTGGAACTGCTTCGCCGCTACAATATCCCTACCAGAGGCAAGCATTGCGTAGTATTGGGACGCAGCAATATCGTAGGTAAGCCCGTATCGCAGCTTTTGCTCCAAAAGGGAGAACCGGGCGACTGCACCATCACCATCTGCCATAGCCGTACCCCTAACATCAAAGAGGTATGCCTGACGGCCGACATTATTATTGCAGCTTTGGGACAGCCCGAATTCCTGACGGCCGATATGGTAAAGCCCGGGGCCGTGGTCGTGGATGTAGGTACCACACTCGTACCGGACTCTACGCGCAAAAGCGGTTTCCGTCTGACGGGCGATGTCAAATTCGATGAAGTGGCACCCAAGTGCTCGTACATCACTCCCGTACCGGGCGGAGTAGGTCCGATGACCATCGTATCGCTCATGTCCAATACCCTTCTGGCAGGTAAAGGATTGTACCGGTAAACCCTCCTTCCCTTATTTGCCAACGACCTTATCGAAGAGGCCTGTCATCAATATCGGTTCGTCCGGTATTACGATGATCGGCCTCTTTTCTTATTGACGGTGTATCGTCATGCGCAAATTACTGCACTGCTTGCGACATTCAGCTTCGTCACGTACTCTAATCGGTCTTGGAGCCTCGTACTTTCGCACTCTTACGCACCTAAAACAGGTTATGCCAAAATGAATTTTGACACAGCCCCTTCCTCTGCCGATACTTTGAAGAATCGCTTCGTATCCTTTCTCATTAGGAGGTAAAGGCGTACTTTCGCAGCACGCTATGGATGCTACTACGCAAAAAACCGGCCACTACGGGGCATTGCTCCGCCTCGGGCTACCCATTATCATCGGCCAACTGGGAATCATCTTCGTCAGCTTTGCCGATAATATCATGGTCGGGCAGCACTCCACGGCAGAGTTGGCCGCGGCCTCCTTTGTGAACAATATATTAGGTCTGCTCCTCATCCTCGGTATCGGATTCGCATACGGACTGACGCCGCTGGTGGCATCGGCCGAACACAGAGGACAGTACTTCAAAGCCGGCATCCTGCTCCGGCACAGCCTCCGCCTCAATATAGCGATCGGACTCTTCCTCGCAAGTGTGGCAGTCGTGATGGTTCCCTTGTTCGATACGCTCAACCTCCCACCCTCGCTCCGCCCTCTCGCCATCCCCTATTACTGGGTGCAGGTGGGAGGTCTCTTCCTCGTAACGGTATTCAATGCCTTCAAGCAGTTCTATGACGGCATGAGCGATACGCGCACCCCGATGTATATCACCATATCGGGCAATCTCTTCAATGTCGGACTGAACTATCTGCTGATATTCGGCAAAGGCGGTCTCCCCGAAATGGGACTCCTCGGAGCGGGCTATGCCACCCTGCTGAGCCGTCTGCTGATGCTCGCCACCATCGTCCTTTTCCTCTATCGCAGACCCTCATGGACAGCGATCCGCCGTGCCTTCTGCCGGCAGACGCATATCCGCCGCGCCTACCGCCGTCTATTCTCGGTCGGACTCCCCGTTGCCGTACAGATGGGACTCGAATCGGCCTCTTTCACCATCGCCGTTCTTTTTGTCGGGCGGCTCGGCGATCAGGCTCTGGCGGCACACCAGATCGTCTGCGTCATCACCACGCTCGGCTACCTCGTCTATTACGGGCTTGGTGCTGCCACCACCATCCGCATCAGTCACTTCAAGCTGCACGGCCAACCCGATGAAGTCCGCCGCGTAGCCGCCACGGCCTACCGAATGGCCGCACTGACCGCCTGCGTCGTGGTCGTACTACTTTTGCTCACGCGGCACAGCTTTTCCTTCCTCTTCACGCCCGACGAGGAGGTGGCTCGTATCGTTGCCCTTACGTTGATCCCTGTCGTCGTCTACCAATTCGGAGATGCCCTCCAAGCCATCTATGCCAATGCTCTGCGAGGAATGGAGCGCGTCCGTTTTCTGGCTCCGGCAGCAGCTTTCTGCCACGTATTGCTGGCACCGATACTCTCCTATTTGCTGGGATTCGTATTCATATCGGGCAATACGCCCATGCAGTTGGCCGGTATCTGGTCGGCCTTTCCCATCAGCCTGACACTACTCGGCATCCTTTTCTACAGCTACTTCCGGAAGGTAACCCGATAAACTCCGCGGAGGAAAGCCTTGTTCCTCTTTCGGGAAAACGGTCCTTTTTCCGATCCCCCCTCTCCGTTTGCTCCACAACAGCCGTACGGAAAGTGAAAACCACAGACGGATCCGACCGATATTGTCATCCCTTTACTTTCTCCTCTGTCGATAAAGTGAAATTCATTTCTTGAAAAAATCATGATAAATACAGAGAGAATACTATGATCTCATGTGAGAGGATACTATGGTCTCGTACAAGAGGATACTATGGTCTCATACAAGAGGATACTATAGTCTCATACAAGAGGATACTATGGTCTCATATAAGAGGATACTATGGTCTCATATAAGAGGATACTATGGTCTCATGTGAGAGGATAGTATCCTCTCTATATAGGCCCCTTAGGGATGTACTCGAAGACACCCCTTGAGACACAAAAAAGGCTCCTCCGGAGAGTGGCAAGCCACATGCCCGAAGGAGCCTTGAAGGAATAAGAGGAATAAGACAGCCGGAGGCTACTATTCGTTGCGGAAGACGATCGACCCGTCTATGCAGTCGATGAGTACGGGACGCGTACTGTCCACCGCATCGGCCAAGAGAGCCTTGCTCAGCTCGTTGAGGACGAATCGCTGCAGGACTCGCTTCACGGGACGCGCCCCGAACTGCGGATCATAGCCCTCTCTGGCGCCAAAGGCCACGACAGCCTCCGTGTAGTGGAGCACCACGTCGTTATCGGCCAGTTGGCGCACGATACCATCGAGCTGCAAGCGGACGATCTCGTAGATCTCCTGCTCGGTCAGCGGCGTGAAGACGATGGTCTCGTCGATACGGTTCAGAAACTCGGGGCGGATCGTGTGCTTCAGCAGCTGCATCACCTCATCGGCCGTCCGAGCCGTGAGGGACTGGCGATTCTCCGCCGTGAGGTTCTGCATCCGCTCGCGAATGATGTCCGAACCGAGGTTCGACGTCATGATGATGAGCGTATTCTTGAAGTTTACCACATGCCCCTTGTTGTCGGTCAGGCGGCCATCGTCGAGGACTTGCAGCAATACGTTGAACACATCCGGGTGAGCTTTTTCTATTTCATCGAAAAGCACCACGGAATAAGGTTTGCGGCGAATGGCCTCCGTCAGTTGGCCACCCTCGTCATAGCCCACATACCCCGGAGGCGCACCGATCAGACGCGTGGCACTGAACTTCTCCTGATACTCGCTCATGTCTATTCGCGTAAGCATGCTCTCATCATCGAAGAGCAATTCGGCCAAGGCTCGCGCCAACTCCGTCTTGCCCACCCCTGTAGTGCCGAGGAAGATGAACGAACCGATCGGACGCTTGGGATCCTGAAGACCGGCCCGACTGCGGCGGACGGCATCTGCCACGGCGCGGATGGCTTCGTCCTGACCGATCACGCGCTTGTGCAGCTCCTCCTCCAGATGGAGCAGCTTCTCGCGCTCGCTCTGAAGCATACGGCTGACGGGGATGCCCGTCCAGCGCGACACGATGTCGGCTATGTCGTCGGCCTCCACTTCCTCCTTGATCATGGAGCCGCCACGCTGCAATTCGTGCAGCTGCTGCTGTATCGTGCCGATCTCCGTCTCCTTCTGCTTGATAAGCCCGTAACGTATCTCGGCCACTCGTCCGTAATCGCCCTCCCGTTCGGCACGATCGGCCTGAAACTTCAGCTCCTCTATATCTATCTTGAGCTGCTGGATCTGATTGATCCGGTCTTTTTCGTTCTGCCATTGGGCTTTCTCCGAGGCCTCTTTCTCCTTGAGTTCGGCTATTTCCCTGTCGAGGAGCTGTACCTTTTCTTCGTCATTCTCTCGCTTGATGGCTTCGCGTTCGATCTCAAGCTGCTTGATCCTGCGCGAGATCTCGTCCAGCTCCTCCGGCAGCGAATCCACCTCCATACGCAGACGGGCGGCGGCCTCGTCCATCAGGTCGATGGCCTTGTCGGGCAGGAACCGCTCCGTAATGTAGCGGTGCGACAGCTTCACGGCCGCGATGATGGCATCGTCCTTGATCCTCACTTTGTGGTGATTCTCGTATTTCTCCTTCAAACCCCGAAGGATGGAGATGGAGCTTAGTTCGTCCGGCTCGTCCACCATCACCATCTGGAAGCGTCGTTCCAGAGCCTTGTCCTTCTCGAAGTATTTGCGGTATTCGTCCAGCGTGGTGGCACCGATGGCACGGAGTTCGCCCCGAGCCAGAGCCGGCTTCAGTATGTTGGCCGCATCCATCGCACCTTCGCTCTTGCCGGCTCCGACAAGGGTGTGGATCTCATCTATGAAAAGGATGATCTCCCCCTCGGCTCCGGTCACTTCGTTTACCACGGCTTTCAGCCTTTCCTCGAATTCACCTTTATACTTGGCTCCGGCGATCAAGGCTCCCATGTCGAGAGAGAATATCTGCTTGTTGCGCAGATTCTCCGGCACGTCGCCACGTACGATCCTGTAAGCCAGACCCTCGGCTATGGCCGTCTTGCCCACCCCCGGCTCACCGATAAGGATAGGATTGTTCTTGGTACGTCGGGAGAGGATTTGCAGCACACGCCTGATCTCGTCGTCACGACCGATCACGGGATCCAACTTGCCATCGCGGGCACGCTGGCAGAGATTGACGGCATATTTCTCCAGTGCATTGTACTGCTCCTCCGCACTCTGACTGGTCACGTTCCGACCCTTCCGAAGCTCTTCGATGGCCGACTCCAGGAGCTGTTCGGTGGCTCCGGCATCCTTGAGCAGAGTGGATACTTCACACCGCGTAGCCAAAATAGCCAGCACGATGTGCTCCAACGAGACGTATTTGTCCTTCATCCGGTGCGCTGCGTCCTCCGCTGCCTGCAGCACCTGATTGGTCTCACGCGACAGATAGGGTTCGCCACCCGATACATGGGGCAGCTTCTCGATCAGTTTGTCCACAGCCGTGGCGATACTGCCCTTATTCACCCCCATCTTGGCAAAAAGGAAATCGGTCAGGCTTTCGCCCTGATCCATAACGGCCTTGAGCAGGTGCTGCGGTTCGATGGCCTGCTGTCCGTGCCGACGGGTCAGCTCCACAGCCTGCTGTAGAGCCTCCTGCGATTTGATTGTGTAGTTGTTAATGTTCATTGCTGTGTTTGTTGTTACCGAACAAAATCCAACAACCATGCCAACGCCTAAAGACTGACATTTTGTCCTTTTTTACATTTTTCCCCTCTCATCGTTTATATCCAAGGCAAGGATTACTCATTATAATACATGGTATAAGAAAGAAAATAAAGACTCCATACAGCTTATATGACCTAATCGAATACCTTTGTCCGTGGAAAATCATAAAAATACCCTACTATGAAACTCAGAACATTCTTATTCGTGATTGTAGCTGCACTGGCAGTAGCGTTTGGCGCAGAAGCGCAGAAGAAGACAGCGAAAAAACCGCTTATCGTCTATTACTCCCACAGTGGCAACACCCAAGCAGTGGCCGAACACATCCAAAAGGCTACCGGAGGCGTACTCTTCCGCATAGAACCGGAGCAGGCCTACCCCGAAGACTACAAAGCCCTCGTCCAGCAGGCCAAAGAGGAGCTGAAGAAAGGCTTTCGTCCCAAACTCAAAAAGTCTGTCAAAGACATAGCCGACTACGACGTTGTCTACATAGGTTCGCCCAACTGGATCCACACCTTGGCTCCTGCCGTAATGAGCTTTCTGGATCAGCACAACCTCAAGGGCAAGACCATCATCCCCTTTGTCACACATGGCGGTGGCGGCATGGGCAAGTGTTTGGACGAGATGAAGCGACTGGCACCTCAAGCGACAGTCCTCGACGGCATCGTTATCGACGGCAAGAAAGCCAAAGAATCGGCCGAAGAAGTCCGCAACACCCTGAAAGCATTGGGGCAAATCAAATAACGACAACCGTCCCTACTCCGAACCACCGAGGAACGATAGTGGCAAGCTTTTCCCCACAAATCAAACACAAGCTCCCCACCCTCCCCGGTTCTTCCCCCCACAAAAGGAGGCGCCATCGACGCCTCTTTTTTATGCCCTATAACCACCAAATACGCACCAAAAACTTTTCCACAGCTTTTTTTCAATAAAGGCTCCGTGTCGCATAGGCGACATTTCAGGCGGATAGCAGCTTCTACTTTTGTGTCATCAAAGAACAACGATCGATTAACAAAAGAAAGAAGGAGACTCGACAATGGAAAAGAAAATGTTTTGCTATCAATGCCAAGAAACTGCAGGCAATAAGGGATGCATCCTCAAAGGGGTATGCGGTAAGGACTTTAGTACAGCCAATCTGATGGATTTGCTCGTCTTCAACCTCAAAGGCATTGCCATCATAACAACTTCGATGAGGCGTGCCGGAGTGAAAGCCGATTACCGAAAGGCAGATAAGACGATCATGGAATCTCTATTCGCCACGATCACCAATGCCAATTTCGACTACTCTTCCATAGCCAAACGCGTAGAGAAAACATTTGCACTCAAAGCGGAATTGCACCATTTGGCTCTTGCTGAAGGTGTAGAGCTTCCCGAAAACGAAGCGGTAACGATGCAGGGAACGCAGGAAGAATATGATCAGTTGGCTCTCAGCGTAGGTATTCTAAGGGAGACAAACGAGGATGTACGCTCTCTCAAAGAGCTGACGATCTATGGACTCAAAGGATTGGCAGCCTATGCGGAGCATGCAGATCGACTCGGCTACGTGGATGAAGAGATCAATGCCTTCACAGAACGCGCGCTACACGATGTGACGATGGGATTGCTTTCGGCGGATGAACTGACAGCTCTTGTACTGGAGACCGGTTCTTACGGAGTGAAAGTGATGGCTCTTCTGGACAAAGCCAATACCGAAAGCTTTGGCAATCCGGAAATCACGGAAGTAAATATAGGTGTCGGTTCGCGCCCGGGTATCCTTATCAGTGGTCATGACCTGAAGGATATGGAGATGCTGCTCGAGCAAACCGAAGGAACGGGTATAGATGTGTACACGCATAGTGAAATGCTACCGGCCAACTACTATCCCAAATTCAAAAAATACAAACACTTCTTCGGTAATTACGGCAATGCATGGTGGAAACAGCGTGAGGAGTTCGAAACTTTCAACGGCCCTATCCTCTTCACTACGAACTGTATCGTACCGCCTAAAGCCAATGCCTCCTACAAGGATCGGGTATTTACCACCAACGCTACAGGCTATCCGGGATTCAAGTACATCGAAAGCGATGAGCACGGCCGCAAGGACTTCAGCGAAATCATTGCCTTGGCCAAGACTTGCCAGCCTCCCACAGAGATTGAAAGCGGTAGCATCATTGGAGGCTTTGCACACCATCAGGTATTGAGCATAGCCGACAAAGTGGTGGAAGCGGTCAGCAGTGGAGCAATCCGCAAGTTTGTAGTGATGAGCGGTTGCGATGGCCGGCAGAATGGGCGCAACTATTACACGGAGTTTGCCGAAGCTCTTCCCTCCGATACCGTTATCCTTACATCGGGATGTGCCAAGTTCCGATACAACAAATTGCAGCTTGGCGATATAGGTGGCATCCCTCGCGTTCTTGATGCCGGACAATGCAATGACAGCTATTCACTGGCAGTTATTGCTCTGAAGCTGAAAGAAGTAATGGGATTGGATGATATCAATAAACTTCCGATCATCTACAACATTGCATGGTACGAGCAGAAAGCCGTTATCGTCCTACTCGCTCTGCTCAGCCTCGGAGTCAAGAATATCCATGTAGGCCCTACCCTTCCGGCATTCCTATCCCCGAACGTAGCGAAAGTACTGGTAGAAAACTTCGGTATAGCCGGTATCGGTACGGTCGAAGAAGACATTCAGACGCTGATTGCATGAGAACGTGTGTGAATGCCTGCGGCAGTAGATTGGGAGCATTGCAGTAGGTATTCCTCTCCGGTCGATGACCAAGAGAAGAAAAAACATGTATAATCAAGAAGACTTGATTTGATTACTCCAGCCTCGACAATCGTTGAGGTTGGAGTATTTCTATACTCTTGCCGTCCACCCTAATAATGCCCTCTTCTTCAAGTTGAGAAAGGCTGCGTGCCAGCGATTGCCTGTTCACGCCAAAGCGATCGGCAAGTTCTTTCCATGAAGATTCGACAACGATCCGACTGCTGCCGTCTTTGGTATAAAACCGAAGCAGATAGTCTCCGATCTTGCCCTGTAAACTTCGTAAACTAAGCTGATGGATTTTCTTCATGAGGAAAGCACTGATGTCCGAAATCATGCCGATAAAATTCTCCATCAGAGCAGGGTACTTATGCATCGTCCCTTTGAACTCTTGCTTCCCGATGCGGAAAAGAATACTGTCCTCATTGGCCAATAAGGTAACGGGTAAAATATTCTCCGATGCAAAAAGAAGGGCCGGAGCCAAGATACGACCGGTGGCTAGTGTATCTATCAGAATCTGCTTACCGGAAGGTCCCACCATCTCAGCGCGAATCTCTCCTGCGCCCACGATCCGAAGGTCTTGCAGCTTATCTCCACCGATAGCGTATAGCTCTTCTGCTTTCAGCCGTTCAGTCCTATATGAACAACTCTCAAGCAGAGCTATGACCTCATCCTCTTTCATACCGGCAGCGAGTCCACTTCCTTTCCATGCTTTCAGAAGGAGATCAAATTCGGGATTCATCACAGCAGTTCTTCCCTTAGTATATATTCTTCCGCTCCCATTGATCAATGGCATCACGAATATCACATAGTTCCTGACGGATTTCTTTCAGGCGACTGATGACTTCTTCCCTGCGCGTAGTACCATCATAATCGTTCTTGAGAGCTTGCTTCGTACCTGCAAGTGTAAGCCCTTTCTCCTTGGTAAGGTGGTGAATAAGCCGCACCATTTCAATGTCTTTGGCTGTATAGCGACGAGTGCCGCCTTTGGAAGTATGTGGCTTTAGTGCAGGGAATTCCTTCTCCCAAAAACGCAGAGTGGAATCCGGCAGATCGAACATCTGTGCCACTTCGCTGATGGAATAGAATAATTTTCCCTGTTTTTGCTTTTGCTTTTTCATTTTTCAAGCCGTACGGAAACAGACCCTGATCATCTGAGGATCAGGGCAAACTTAAAAAAATCTTTCAAGCAAAGTCTCTCTTTCGAGTCGGAGAAACGGCAAATACCGAGAACCAAAATGCCAGCAAATAGGCACCTCGAACAAAGATCAGAGGGGATTCGATTGCCATTGTCAGGAGGATAGCAGGCAGGAAAAGGAGGAAATCATATCGTCTCTCGCGATAGGCAAAGTAAAACAACCCGCCTACGAATATCACCAATACGACCATCCCGGGAATCCCGAGCTGCATACCATCGGCCAAAAGTTGATTGTGCGGATGTTTCAACAAAATATCCGTATCGATCCGTGCCTGTAGCACATTGTCCATAGTACCCAAGCGAATACCCGTCCACGGATGCCGATCGATAGCTTCCATCGCTATATCTCGCATTTGACTACGCTCTCCGTCAGCAAAAAAGCGATGCGACAAGAGACCGTTGAAGATAAAACCTCCTACAATGATAAGGACGAAAGAGGCGAATAAAAGTTTCTTTTTCTGGGATAGGAAAAAGGCTCGTACCAAGAAAAAGAACATGATCGACAGGGGAATGAAGAGCATGGCCAAGCGGCTTTGGGTAATAAAAGCAAAGCATGACAAGGCGACCAAACCATAGACCATTTCCACCGTAGATACCGTTTGTTCCCGATAGAAATACTGACGTACGGCGACTGCCATAAAAATAGCGAATATGCCCAAGAAGATATAAGTGGGATGGGCAAAATGCGTCCAATGGAGCATACAGAAGCTCGATGCAGGCATTGGGATATGAGCCTTGAGATAGAATTTATCGAAAGAGAAAGGAGATAAAACAGATTGACCGAAGTATTGGGTCAAAAGAAGAGAAATAAGAATGATGCAGGATAAGTACACCAATACAAGGCGGAAAGAAAAAGAAAGAAATACGCCCCATTCCACTCTTGTCGGGCGCCAACAGCACAAAGCCAAAGGCAAAGCCAATAAGGGAAGTCGCTGCTTAAGCGTATGCAGAGCGTCCTTAGTCTCTACGGCTCCGATAAGCCCCGTCATCTGAAACAGATAGTAAGCTACCAGCAAAACAAGAATACCTACCGGCAGATAGAATTTCTTTTGAGCAATGGCATACACATAGGAAATACCACAGAAAAACCATACCGCACCGATAGCAAAACCTAGCAGTTGGCCTACCGCAGCCACAACAAACGAGATAAGCAGCAGCTTGCGGAAGGTAGTAGCATCTGTCCGAATGACTCCTCTGACACCGGCAGCAACAGCCATTCCTCCCATAACGATGGCAAAAATCCACACGAAGAAAGGTGGCGCAGCCTTTTTCGGTTCGAATACCTGCCAGTCTTTCACCAATGGATATAATAAGGACAAGACTACGATACCGAGTATGAGAAAGACAACGTTCATATTTTGCCGCAATAAGCGGACAAACCGAACCGAAAACGTTTCAGACATGATAGTGTTTGAAATAATTGATGAGGAAAAATAGCCGACCTCTATCGGGAAGATAAACCAAGTTTGTCACTCAAATAACGGATACGCTTTTCAGCCTTTTCTCTTTCTCCCATGAGAGTAGTACGATAGCTGTACATTTGTCCGAGACGAGCAGTCTCCGACAAGGCTTTAACACCCGCTCCGGATATTTGGAATGTATGCATTACTTTTCCTTTGGCCATAAAATCTATCCGAAGGGTATGTCCTTCGGCCTCGGCCTGAACAAAAAGCTCTCCGAGTTTGGCCGTCTCTTCTGACGGATAGGTCACCATTTCATAGTATAACCCCAAATCGGCAAAACGATAGTTAAGCGCACCATCGTAGGGAATATCTTGAGTCTGTAGCATGGACTTCGATAGCACATCCCTCACCCGAATAGCAGTATGGTTGATAGCTTTGGCTCCGGCATATACGCTCAAAACATTGAGATGGCCAAGGGTATCCGCGCTGCAACGCAGACGTGTACGTTCCTGCCCCGATGCTTCACCCCAACCGGGCAGAAAGAATTCCGGTGCTCTGTCTTCCATGGCCAAGGTCTTGAAAGAGCGGGAGGCACTGTCGATCCTTCCTGAGAGTACAAGCAGGGCACTATCGGCAAAGGCACGATTGCGCTCACACTCTTTGTACTCAGCCTGTCGACTGAGGTGCAAAGCCTCCTTGCGAGCAACCGTATCCGTAGCGTAATGACGATGAACGCTATCAGCCAAAATCCGAACACCGGAGTAATCGGCCTGCTCGTATGCTTCACGCATCAATACAAGCAAATGCCCCGCTCCCGATTTTGTATCCTGCTTACAGCCAACAAACTGCAACGAGAGGATAAAAAGCAAGAACGAGAAAGAAACTCGTCCCACGAGATCCAAATATCTGCTAAATGCTGTCCTCATTCACGCGCGATCAAAAAACGGAGAAGTGTACATAGCGTTTGGGATTGGCTTTGAGGTCGCGCAATAGTGCATCCGCACTCGAAGCCATACTATCCAGTCGCATATAGAGCGATTTGTCGTTCAAGAGCATCCCGAGCGAACCGTCGGAATTGCGAATTTGATCGGAAAAGCTTCGAAGGTTCTCCGATGTAGCCTGCAATTCGGCCATCAAAGCCTCCAGTTTCAGCTGTTTCAATTCCTCCGAAAGCTCTGCCACATTATCCGTGATGGTACGTGTATTGGCCATGACGGCAGGCAGTTGTGTCCCGATGGACTTATCCAAAGAAGCAGTCAAACGATTTAGCCGCTGGGCCGTTGCTGCCATATTCTCCATCATTATAGCCAAATTGGGATTATTGACCATATTCGCCAAGCCGACAATGACTGAATCCACCTTCGGCATCATGTTCACGACAGAAGGAACGATCTTATTCGACGTTACCGACATAATATCTTCGGGAGTTTCAGACCGAATGGTATCCCCCGGATTCAGGTATCCATCCCGAGGATCACCTTGCATGATGCGAAGCTCCGCTCCACTCAAAGCTGTCTGGTGAATGGCCAAATGACTGCCTTTGGGCATACGATATTCGGACTCGAGATCGACTCCCACAATGATAGAACGACCATTCTTATAGTCGAAGCTAAGAGACTTTACCACTCCTACCTTATAGCCGTTGACCAATACGGGACTGGCGACATTAACGTTCTTCACTTCCGGGAAAGCGGCATAATACACATTCTCCCGTTTGAAAACGTTGAATCCTTTCAGGTAGTTCAGACCGAAGTACAGCAGAAAAAGAGCAATGAGAGTCAATGCTCCGATCTTTGTAGTCTTATTTATTCTCATTTCTTTTATTGTTACCTCTAATAATGCTTTCCAAACAATATCAATATATCTCTCTCACACGTTTGCCTGCCTCATAAACCACGATATAAGCATCGGGGAAACTTTTCCTGACCTTTTTCCGAAGGCGACGTGCCTCCCCCTCGCTGGAAGCCGCTCCTGTAAGATAAAAGAATCGACCGCCTCGTTGTTCAATGGTCACCTTGTAACCTTTCAATCGCTTATCGCCATTTTTGAGCTTCGTCTTCGAGGACATGATCTGTATTTTATAGGTTTCCTTCGTGGAATGAGCACCCTCATCCAACTTTGTGGCATGCTCCTTGGGAGCTATACTTCCCTTATCATCAGACATATCTGCCGAAAAGGCAGCATTGTCTTCAGCTTCGGCTTCGGCCTTATCCTCTTCTTCAGTAGCCTGTGGTGCAGGTTCGGACACCTTACCGGAACGTCTGTCATAATCCTCCTTGTATCGGGCAAATCCTCGGGCTATAGCCGAAGCCAACTCGTCACGCCCGGCTTCCGACCCCAAATAACGAGCCTCTGCCGGATTGCTTATAAAGCCCAGTTCGACGAGAACACTCGGCATGGCAGAAAACACGAGTACAGCCAGATTGCCGAGCTTCACCCCTCTGTCATGACGCCCCTTGGCCACAAATCCTTTTTGGATCTGTTGAGCCAGTTTGATGCTCTGATCCTGATACGTATTCTGCATCAGTTCGAACATGATATAACTCTCGGACGAACGGGGGTCAAACCCTTTATAGACGGTCTTATAGTCTTTCTCCATCAATATGACGGCGTTCTCACGCTGGACTACCGCCATATTTTTACTGTTACGTTCATGCCCCATTACATAGGTCTCAGTACCATAACCTCCATGACCTCGCTCTTGGGAATTGACATGAATACTGATAAAAAGGTCGGCATTGTTTTTATTGGCATATTCGGCACGCCCCATCAGGGTAACGAAGAAATCCTTCTCACGGGTATAGAGCACTTTCACATCCGGATGTTTGCTTTTAATCAGTCGCCCCACACGCAAAGCCACGGCCAAATTGATGTCTTTTTCTCGCAAACCATTACCGACCGCCCCCGAATCATGTCCTCCGTGTCCGGCATCGATAACCACCGTAAACGCACGATTGCGTTGGCCCTGCAGAGGCAAACACACGATCAAAAAGAGAGCTGCCATCCAAAGCAACAGATAGGGGGTATGGTTTTTCCTCGACATGAACTTTATTATCCCTTAAATGAGTACAAAAATAAGGATTATCCGCAACAAACGATGGCAATAAAAACCGTGATTTTCCTCTCAGTCCATTAGAGATTACGAATACTAAGGCACTGAAAGATAAAGAACAACAGAAAAAAGACTGCACCGACTTCTCATACCAAGCTGAGAAAATCGGTGCAATTCTTTTCGAGCCTCTTGTCGGATTCGAACCAACGACCCCGAGATTACAAATCACGTGCTCTGGCCAACTGAGCTAAAGAGGCAGATGGGTAAGCTAGCTATATCGCGCCGCTACAACCTAATACCCTTGCTGCGATCAAGCCCTGGGGGAATCAAAGGGAGCATGCCGTATAGGACTTACCCGGGTGCAAAAGTAGTAATAATTCCATAACGGCCAAATGATCGAACGGAAATAATCCGATTTTTTCCTCCTGACAGCGAAAATTCTTTTGGAAACGAATAGTCTCTGAACTGACCGAAGCGGAGAAGATTTGCGATGCGGAAATTCGATTCCACGTGGTTGACGGTTTTGACTATATTTGCCGGCCAAGAAAGCTCCCATCAAGAGTATAAAGCTCTTTGCCGAAAGTGATTATCGAATTAATATAGAACGATATTGATAAATAATTTACAACCAAATGACAACGAAAACACATACAACCCCGACACATATATTGCCCAACCTGACAGGCAGGTTCCATCCCCTCCGCATCTGTCATACCACCGCTTTATTCGGTCTAAGCAAGAATATCTCTATGACAAATAAAGAGGAATAACGCTTCCATAGTCTCCTCAAAGATCTAAGGCACCCACCGAGTTTCTATGGGGAACTCGGTGGGTGCCTTTGTTTTATCACCTCTCGAAAAAGCCTTTTTCAGCATGCGATTTATATAGAAATGACTTTCGATCTATATATAAATGGAAAACGATTTATATACAAATCGAAAACGATCTATATATTTATCGTAAATGATTTGTATATAGATCGTTATCTTCTCTTCCAAAAGTCATGTTTCTACCTGAAAAACTTCCTCTTCTTGCCTTTTTCGCTTCAAAATCTTCTTCCTTTCAGGTGCTTATTTGGAATGATTCCAAACTCATCTTCGTTGTTGAAAACTTTTTTGGCGCGTATTTTTAAGCCGGTTAATGGCAAAAAAAGGAAATAAAAAAGGCTAAGCACGAACCGATCTATGTCGGTATGCTTAGCCTATTTATCGCTTTAGCAACTTTCTATGATCTGACTGTATCGCTTACAGTGCTTCGTTTACGTCAAGCCCCAAAGCCTTTGCTACTCCCTTGCCATAGTCCGGATCGGCCTTGTAGCAATTCGCTATATGGCGCAGCTTGATCTCTTTGGGGATATCACCCATGGCACGAGCCGTATTGTCGAATAGTACCTGCTGCTGATCCGGCGACATGATATGGAAGAGCTTGCGAGGCTGAGAATAATAGTCACTGTCATCTTCCCTGAAATCCCATTGATAGGCAGCACCATCAAGTTCGAGGGGTGGCTCTTTGTACTCATTCTGATCTTGCCAGTGCCCATAGCTGTTAGGCTCATAGCCAAGACGCGAACCGAAGTTGCCATCTACCCTCATGGCTCCATCCCTGTGATACATATTCAGGAAAGGACAACGACTCCTGTTCACAGGTATTTGGTGATGATTCACGCCGAGGCGATAGCGTTGCGTATCGCCATAGGAAAACAGACGCCCCTGCAACATCCTGTCAGGTGAGAAACTAATGCCGGGCACCACATTGGCAGGGTTGAATGCCGACTGCTCCACATCGGCGAAGTAGTTTTCCGGATTGCGGTTCAGCTCCATTACGCCAACTTCGATAAGGGGAAAATCTTTCTGCGACCACACCTTTGTCAAGTCGAAAGGATTATACGGCAAAGCTTTGGCTTCTTCCTCCGTCATGATCTGCACCTTGAGCGTCCAACGAGGATAGTCGCCACGCTCAATGCTTTCAAATAAGTCTCTCTGATGACTTTCACGATCTTTCCCGATCAATGCTTCCGCCTCTGCATCTGTCAGATTCTTTATCCCCTGTTGAGTGTGGAGATGAAATTTCACCCAATGTCTTACTCCTTCGGCGTTGATAAACGAGAATGCATGGCTTCCGTAGCCGTGCATGTGACGATAGCTGGCAGGTATACCTCGGTCGCTCATCGTGATAGTCACCTGGTGGAGAGCTTCGGGCAAAAGCGTCCAAAAGTCCCAGTTGTTTTGAGGACTCCTCATATTGGTGCGTGGGTCACGCTTTACTACGTGGTTCAGGTCGGGGAATTTGAGAGGATCTCTCAGGAAAAATACGGGGGTATTGTTTCCTACGAGGTCCCAGTTACCTTCCTCAGTATAAAACTTGATAGCAAAGCCACGTATATCCCGCTCCGCATCAGCCGCACCACGCTCTCCAGCCACAGTCGAGAAGCGTACAAACAGCTCGGTCTGCTTGCCGATTTCGGAGAAAATAGCCGCCTTCGTGTACTTGGTGATGTCATGAGTGACAGTAAATGTGCCGAAAGCTCCCGAACCTTTGGCATGCATACGACGTTCGGGGATCACTTCACGATCGAAGTGAGCCAGCTTTTCCAAAAACCAGACATCCTGCAGAAGCATAGGACCACGCTTGCCTGCAGTGGCCACATTCTGATTGTCTGCTACGGGGGCACCCGCAGCTGTAGTAAGTTTGTTCTTTTCCATTGTTTTGTCTCTTATTTAAGTTAAGTAATTAAATGTCCAAACAAGATGTCATTCACTTTTTTCGTGAAGTGTCTTTATCTTCTCTATATAATGATCCAATCTCCGTTTGTCATCCTCTGAGAGGATACCGGTACGAGAGCGCATCGTATCGATGCAAGCGACACCCGACAAATTGAGATGCCGCTTCATCCTGTTGAAGATGGCACCGGTACGCACCTTATAAGTAGCAAAAAGGACAAGATTGGGAGGCAATGTCGCCGGAAGTTTGCGAGAGCCTTCTACCCAAAGATGGCTGGGATGCTGATTGACGACGAACCACCCCGAAGTCCAGCTGCCAAGCATAAGGAGATCCGAGTCCTTGATCTGATCGTCCTTAAAGTCAGAAAGTGCTCCGAAGTTCACATTCACCCCCCTACTCCACAAGTACATGGCCATAGCTCTTGCCCATCCGGCAGTACGGCCTTTCTTGCTCTGA
This sequence comes from Porphyromonas gulae, assembly GCF_000765945.1. NCBI lineage: Bacteria > Pseudomonadati > Bacteroidota > Bacteroidia > Bacteroidales > Porphyromonadaceae > Porphyromonas > Porphyromonas gulae. The sequence goes on along the minus strand of NZ_JRAT01000002.1, from coordinate 13,077 downwards.
TATAGTATAGTTGCTTTCATTTTTCTTTTTATTCGTATTACTTATTTGACAAAGATATAGAGCAAGATTCTTATATGTAATTCGCAGATTTTATCAAACTATAGCTCTTATCTATATTCCATAAACCGATTGCATATCATCCTCCTCAACAGCCGAATCATGCACTAAAAAACACCATAAAGTAACCCCGTTCAGTCCTCCATCTTACTGCCTCAAATATAACACTTTATACCAACTATTTAAAGCCTTTCACACAAGAATCCCAAAAACCGTCAATGAATGGGATTTGAATAGAGGAAATCGCTCATGATTCGATAGACAATGGGAAAAGAATGGCCAGGGAAAGAGAATGAAACGGCTCTTGTGGATACAACTTTGCATCCGGATACCTCGATGCAGGTAAAAGAGCGAGGGAGAGCCTGTGGTTTGACGAATTCTTCGATGAAAATAAGCATCTTTGTCATACTGAGAACGTTGTGCCGCAGGCCAACAGGCCGAACACTTCGGTAATAATAGAAGTTATAGAAGCATGAATTTATTCTCGAATCTTCCATTTCGTTTCGATGTACGCCGTCTGTCCGAAGACACGCTTAAAGCCATCTATTCTTTGGAAGAAGATGGTCTGCCAGTCAATGCAGACCAACTGGCCGGACTGACCGGACTGAAGGTAAGCAACCAACAGTATATACTCGATCTGCTGCACAAACAAGGCTATTGTCTTCCTCCGGACTCGCATCTGACCGAAAGCGGACGGAAATATGCGCTCAAGGTGATTCGACGCCACAGGCTTTTGGAAAAATACCTGTCCGAACACTCCGGCTACGAACCCAGCGAATGGCATGCACAAGCCTGTAAGGAGGAGCACTATCTGTCCGATGAAGAGCAGGAGCGGATAGCAGTCCGCCTCGGCAATCCGCTTTTTGACCCGCACGGCGATCCCATCCCGACGGAAGAGGGCGAAGTGCAGTCGGTGGAAGGAGTATATGCCGACGAACTGCCGGATGATTCGTATGTGAGAGTGATCCACATCGAAGACGAGCCTGCCGACCTGTACCGACAGATAGAAACCATCGGCCTCTTCCGGGGTGCTGTATTCCACCTTCTACATACCGATACGAATGGAGTGCACCTCTCTTTCGAGGGGGAGCAATTCTTGCTACCACGGGAGGCTGTACATAATCTGACCGTAATGCCCTGTACGGACGAAGGCATGATAGATTTGGCGCAGAAGACCGTCAAGCTCACTACGCTTCGTCAGGGTGAAGAAGCTACAATAGCCGGCATCAGTAAGGCCTGTCGGGGAGCCAATCGCAGACGGCTGTTGGACTTGGGGTTCGTACGCGGTAGCCGAATCGCCATAGATCTGACCAGTCCCTTGGGCAATCCGACGGCTTATGTGGTCAGAGGAACAGCCATCGCCCTGCGACACGATCAAGCTCGTTATATCCTTATATACAGGTAAAAAACAAAACGCTCAGACCAACTTCGAATCGAATGATGAAAAAGAGTGCTGCCACTTCTTCAGCCTGCAACGGCTGTCCCGCACACAGCGGAAATAAACTACGGCGCTTGGGCACCGATGCGGAACGATACGACTTTACCATCGCCCTTGCCGGCAACCCCAATACGGGCAAGAGCACGGTATTCAATGCTCTGACCGGACTCAAACAACATACCGGCAACTGGCCCGGGAAAACGGTAGAGAAAGCCGAAGGTGCATTCTCGTATGCCGGCTCTTCATACAAGATAGTGGATCTTCCGGGTACCTATTCTCTCCTTTCTACTTCCGAGGATGAGGAGATCGCTCGCGACTTCATTCTCTTCGGCAAGCCCGATGTCACCCTCATCGTGGCGGATGCCACCCGACTGGAGCGGAATATGAATCTGATCCTGCAAATCCTCGAAATAACGGATCGTGCCGTCCTATGTGCCAATCTGATGGACGAAGCCGAACGGAACGGCGTGCAGATCGACCTGAGAGGTCTCTCGCGCAGGCTGGGTATCCCTGTCGTAGGAGCCAGTGCACGTTCGGGCGAAGGCATATCCGATCTACTGTCGGCCCTGTCTGAGGTGGCCAAAGGGATTTATCGCTGTACTCCGCATCGACTGACAAGCATCGGTACCGAAATAGATGCGAAGATCGATTCTTTGGCCGAATCCATCCGGCTCTTTCATCCCGATACACCCAATAGCAGATGGTTAGCTCTTCGCCTTACGGAGGGAGACCGACGGGTGGAGAATATGCTCTATGCCGATAACGAAGCTCTGGCGGAGAAGCTGAAAGGAGAGGTGGACGAATTTCGCCGCAACTTCGGCGAAGACCTGCATGACCAGCTCTCGGAAGCACTCTATTCCGACGCCGGAAAAATATGCCAAGAAGTGGTCACTCAGGCCAACAAACGTGGGAGAACTCCTCTGGACATCAAGATTGACCGCATCGTCACGAGCCGGAAGTGGGGTTTTCCGATCATGTTGCTCATGCTGGCCTTCGTACTGTGGATTACCATTGTAGGCTCCAACTATCCGTCCCAGTGGTTGAGCGACAGCCTTGTAGGTATTCTCCATCCCTTGCTGAAGACACGAGCTATGGATCTCCTGCCGGATTGGTTGAGCGGATTTCTCATCGATGGTGTCTACTTGGCTACGGCTTGGGTCGTAAGTGTGATGTTGCCGCCGATGGCCATTTTCTTTCCTCTCTTTACATTATTGGAAGACTTCGGTTTTCTTCCGCGAGTGGCATTCAATCTGGACGAACTCTTTCGTCGTTCGGGTGCGCACGGCAAGCAGGCTCTGACCATGACGATGGGCTTCGGCTGCAATGCGGCGGCAGTCATCAATACGCGCATCATCGACAGCCAAAGGGAGAGGCTGATAGCTATTCTGACCAACAACTTCTCCCTGTGCAACGGCCGTTGGCCTACGCAGATACTCCTTGCCACGGTCTTCCTCACGCCTGCCGTACCGGCCTATTTGCGCGGCGTGATCGGCATCGGGTCGGTCGTGGCCATCGCATTGCTGGGTATCGCTTTCATGTTTTTCTTCTCTTGGGTACTCTCCCGGACGCTGCTGCGAGGTCAAGTATCCACGTTCAATCTGGAGCTTCCACCTTACCGTCCGCCACAGTTTTGGCAGACGATCTATAAATCCATCGTAGACCGTACGCTCGTCGTTTTGTGGCGTGCCGTTGTCTTTGCTGCGCCGGCCGGTGCCCTTATCTGGCTCACCTGCAACATTCAAATCGGCGGAATCGGGATAGCCGAATATCTGATCGACCTGCTGGACGGCCCCGGGTGGCTGATGGGACTCAACGGTGTCATTCTGCTGGCCTATGTATTGGCTATTCCGGCTAATGAAATAGTGATACCCACGATCCTGATGCTGACCGTCCTGACTACGGGAATAGACGGAGGAGCCGGTGCCGGCGTCATGTTCGAAGCCGATGGTGCGGCCGAAACGGCACGACTATTCGAAGCCGGCGGTTGGACTATGCTGACGGGTATCAACCTCATGCTCTTCTGCCTGCTCCACAATCCTTGCAGCACCACTCTGTTCAACATATATAAAGAGACGGGGAGCCGGAAATGGACACTGCTGGCAGCCTTGATTCCGCTTGCCACGGGTTTCGTTGTCACCGTAGCCGTGGCCTTTGTATGGCGGTTGGTCGGAGGATAAGACCGAAAAAACTTTCCCAAACGAATTGCGATCGAATGAATGATTTTCGCCCCAACCCTTCCCTCTTGTTGGAGACGAGCTGGGAGGTTTGCAATAAGCAGGGTGGTATATACACTGTGCTTACATCAAGGGCACACGAGATGATGAAACGCCACGAAGGACGTGTCATTTTCATAGGCCCCCTGCTAACGGAGCAGGAAGAATTACCCGCCGATTTTGAGAATACAGTCCCTGCCATCTTGGAGGATTGGCATCGTGATGCAGCACCTTCGCTGGACTTGCGATATGTGTGCGGCAGCTGGCGAACTCCCGGTGCTCCCCCTGTAGTACTGGTGGACTTCGAACCCCTCTATGCACAGAAAGCAAAGCTCTACTATGAGATGTGGGAGCACTTCGGCATCCAAAGCGACAAGGGGTACGGCGACTATGACGAAGCCTCGCTCTTCGGCATTGCCGCAGCCCAAACAATGCACAGTCTGTGCGAATACCTCTGCCCCGAAGACCAACCGGCCATAGGCATATTCAACGAATGGATGCTCGGCATGGGACTCCTCTACAGCAAGCGGAAAACGCCTCGTCTGAAAACCCTTTTCCTCACACATGCCACCACCACAGGGCGGTCTATCGCCGGCAACAACAAAGCTCTGTATGCATACATGCCGGGCTACAACGGCGATCAAATGGCAGCCGAACTCGGTGTGGAAGCCAAGCACGGGATAGAAAAGGCGGCGGCTCACCAATCGGATACCTTTGCCACGGTAAGCGAACTCACGGCCAAAGAATGCCGGCAGCTGCTCGAGCGCGATCCGATGGTACTGCCCAACGGATTCGAACCGAACTTCGTGCCGCAAGGAGAAGAATACGAGAGACGGCGCATCGAAGCGCGAAAGCGACTGCTCCACGTAGCAGAACATCTGACCGGCAAGCAACTGCCTGACAATACCCTGCTGATAGCTACGAGCGGACGCCACGAGTACAGGAACAAAGGTATCGACCTCTTCATCGATGCCGTCTCCGATGCCGGACGATCGGGCAAACTTCGCACCCCGGCTTTGGCTTTCATCCTCGTGCCGGCATGGGTAGCCGGAGCGCGTGCCGACCTGCAATATCTGCTAAATCATCCCGATCCTATGGAGTATAAGGAGAAACCCCTCCCCTATCCTTTCCTGACGCATTGGCTGTACGACGTACAGGAGCAGACTATCTCGAAACGACTCGGCGAATCCGCCGGCAGTGCCGGAGAGGCCTCCTTCATCTTCGTCCCCTGTTACCTGAATCGGAAGGACGGCATCTTCGGTCTCAGCTACTACGATTTGCTCATCGGCATGGATCTGACCGTCTTTCCCTCCTACTATGAACCGTGGGGATATACGCCGCTGGAGAGCATCGCCTTCGGTATCCCCACGGTGACGACCGACCTTTCGGGCTTCGGACTTTGGGCTATGCAGGAGTGCGGCAGCCGGGACGATTTCAGTACGGGCGTAGCCGTCATCAAGCGTACCGACGACAATTATGCAGAAGCCGTGCAATCCATCGCCGAGCTACTATGTCGTTGGCCGGCCGAAACTGCCGACCGAACGGTCTACCGGCAGGCAGCCATGCAAACGGCATCCCATGCAGAGTGGCGTCTGTTTTACGACCGGTATGAAGAAGCATACTCCGCATTGCTCAGCCGGGATTGAGGACAATCGATAATGAAAAAAACGCATCTTTGTAGTCCATTCCACGAACAAACAGCTATTACAAGACAATGATACCGAACATACTGCTTCTAATCCTCGGATTGCTCTTAGTCGTTGGCGGAGCCAATTTCCTCACCGATGGCGCAGCCTCCATTGCCAAGCGATTCCGGCTCTCGGACTTGGTCATCGGCCTTACCGTACTGGCCTTCGGCACATCGGCACCCGAACTCACCGTCAGTCTGATGGCAGCTCTGAAAGGAAGTGCCGATATAGCCATCGGCAACGTCATCGGGAGCAATATCTTCAACATTCTGGCCATCGTGGGAGTTACGGCCCTGATCATACCGCTGGCCATGTCGAACAGTACGATCCGTATCGAAATCCCCCTGACCATCCTCTCCTCCGCGGTCTTGTTTTTCATGGCCAACGACCGTCTCTTCGACATGGCCGGAGAGAATGTGATCACCCGTACCGAAGGCTTCGTGCTGCTGGCTTTCTTCCTGATATTTCTATTCTACACCTTCAATATGTCCAAAGGGGAAGAATCCCCCGGACAGGTAAGGCTGTTTGGCCTCCCCGTATCCATAATAATGGTAATAGGCGGTCTGGCAGCTCTCGTCTTCGGGGGCGATCTATTCGTGGACAATGCAGCCATGCTTGCTGCACAGATGGGCATAAGCGAATCGGTTGTCGCCATCACCATAGTAGCGGGAGGAACTTCCCTGCCCGAATTGGTCACCAGCGTGGTGGCTGCCATCAAGAAGCGTCCGGGCATGGCCATCGGCAATATCGTCGGTAGCAACCTCTTCAACATCCTGCTCATCCTCGGAGTCAGTGCATCCATCAGCCCCATAAGGATCCAAGGCATTACGGTCGTGGACTACGGGATCTTCATCCTTGCGACAATCCTGCTCTATATTTTCGGTCTTTTCTTCGGCGACAAAACGATCAAACGCTTCGAAGGCAGCATCCTCCTATCGCTCTTCGTCTGCTATACGGTCTATCTGGTTATGACCGCCTAAAGAAAACTATACGGGGAAAAATGCGAAAGAAAAGGCTCGATGCCATCCGTCGGCATATCCTGCGAGGGGAAATCTCCACTCAAGAGAAGTTGCAAACAGCCTTACTGTCCGAAGGCATTTCCGTATCGCAGGGCACACTTTCGCGTGATCTGGAGCTCCTCGGCATAGAAAAATCGACTTCGCCTTCGGGGGGAAAAGTGTACAGTCTGCCCCAAGACAGTCGTCCACCCTCCCCTCGCGGTGAACTTCGCATCGGACGCACCGAAGGGTTTATCGGACTGGCCAATGCAGGAGAGACGCTCCTGCTCAATACGGTCGAAGGCCATGCAACCCGCATCGCATCGGAAATAGAGGAGCTGTCTGCGCCCGAAGTGGCGAATGTATTCTTCGGCCCAACACACATCGTTGTCATCGGACAGAAAGGAACCACGCGTCAGGCTTTGCTCTGCGCCATTGCTCCGGCCGTTCCCGAAGTCCTCCGCTGAGAACCGACACGCCTCCTCTCGGCAAACCCACCCAAAAACGATTGTAGGCCGTTTCTTGCTTCCTGCACCGCTGCATGGAGCAAGAAACACCCTACGATGATACCCACAAATGACTGCTCTACAATGAATTACACCATAAAAACGACATTTCCATGAGATAGCTGTTTGGCATGCGTTTGCTCTCCTATCGATAGGTATTTCCCTTACCATCACTATATTTTCTGTAGTTTTGTACCGCTTCATCAATTAAAAACAACGACAATTATGTTTTCTGGAATCGTAGAAGAATATGCCCAAGTGACAGATCTCCATCGCGAAAATGACAATCTGCACATCACGATGACGTGCTCTTTCGTCAATGAACTCAAGATAGACCAAAGCATCGCACACAACGGCGTATGCCTCACGGTAGTCAGCAAGACGGACACCACCTATACTGTAACCGCCATACGCGAAACCCTCGAACGCTCCAACCTCGGACTCCTCCAAATAGGCGATCTCGTCAATCTGGAACGAAGCATGATGATGGGCGGCCGGCTCGATGGGCACATCGTACAGGGACACGTAGATCAGACGGCCGTATGTACCGCTGTGGAAGAAGCCGGTGGCAGCCACTACTATTCGTTCGAATACAAGCTCGACAAGGAGATGGCTCGCCAAGGCTATATGACAGTGGAGAAAGGATCCGTATGCGTCAATGGCGTGAGCCTGACCGTATGCGACTCCGGCATGAACAGCTTCCGTGTGGCCATCATCCCCTATACTCGCGACCATACGAACTTCTGCCGCATTGTCCCGGGTAGCGTGGTCAATCTGGAATTCGACATCGTGGGGAAATACCTCAGCAAGATGCTCCAATACCAATGAACCCGAACGACTTTTACTCCCTGATCGAACAGCGGCAGAGCGATCGCAAGTTCGATCCCGACCGCCCCGTACCCGAAGACGTGCTTGAGCGCATCATCGAAGCGGGGCGTCTCTCCCCCTCAGCCTGCAATTCGCAGCCTTGGAGCTTTGTAGTCGTCACCGATCCCGATACTCGCAGACAGTTGGCGGAAGCCTCATCGTCCCGGCTATTGGGTATGAATCATTTCACACGTCAGGCTCCCGTACACATCGTAGTAGTAGAGGAGAAAGCCAACTTCACGGCTACTATCGGCGGAAAAATGAAAAAAATCCACTATGCCAATATCGATCTCGGCATAGCTGCCGCACACATCACGCTTGCTGCCACGGCTGAAGGTCTCGGTAGCTGCATCATAGGTTGGGTAAACGAAGCCAAGATTCGCGAAATACTGGGTATCCCCTCCGGACGTCGCGTAGTCATGAACATCATGCTCGGCTATTCCGCCGATCCGCACAGGGCCAAGAAGCGCAAAGAAACCTCGGAGATTCTTCACCGCGAGAAGTGGTAGGTTCTCTCTCCTCCCTCCCCCCCGAAGAGGTTACATAAATAGTATATAGTATAGCTCATTATGTACGACATTCAAAAAATCAGGGAAGACTTCCCCATCCTCCATACCCGGGTACACGGTAAACCCCTCATCTATCTGGATAATGCCGCCACAACGCAAAAACCCATAGCGGTATTAGACCAAATCGAACGAGCCTACCGCACATTCAACGCCAACATCCACCGCGGCGTTCACCATCTGAGTCAGGTGGCTACGGAGCAGCACGAGAATGCTCGCAAGCGAATAGCCTGCTACATCGGAGCAGAAGACCCGAAAGAGGTGCTCTTTACGCGTGGCACTACCGAGGCGATCAATCTGGTGGCCTCTTCGTTCGGCCAAGCTTTCGTCCGTTCCGGCGATGAGATTATCATCAGCACCCTCGAACACCATTCGAACATCGTCCCGTGGCAACTTTTGGCCGAGTGTACCGGTGCTCGGCTCAGAGTGATCCGGCTGACTGAATCGGGCGAACTGGATGTGGAGCATTTCCGGTCTCTACTCAACGAACGCACCAAAATCGTTTCGATAGCCCACATCAGCAATGTGCTCGGCACCATCAATCCCATACGCCGGATAACGGATTTGGCTCATGCCGCCGGAGTACCCGTTCTGGTCGATGGAGCACAGGCCATCGCCCACTGTCGGGTAGATGTGCGGGAGTTGGGAGCGGATTTCTACGCTTTCTCCGGCCATAAAGTGTACGCACCTACAGGAATAGGCGTATTGTATGGCAAAGCAGAGTGGCTGGAGAAGATGCCCCCTTACCACGGCGGTGGAGAGATGATCGCCAAGGTGACATTCGAAAAGACCACCTACAACGAATTGCCCTATAAGTTCGAAGCCGGCACGCCGGACTATGTCGGTTCCACAGCTTTGGCCACAGCTCTCGACTACATTGAAGGACTGGGCTTAGAAGTCATAGCCGCACATGAAGACAAACTCCTGCGCATGGCTACCGAAGGCGTGAGAGCTTTTCCCAATGCCCGTATCATCGGAGAAGCCGAACACAAGAGCGGTGTGCTCTCTTTCCTCATAGGGGACATTCATCCCTATGACCTCGGCATGCTACTTGATCGGCTGGGTATAGCCATCCGCACCGGACACCACTGTGCCGAACCGCTGCTCGAAAGCATGGGACTCAATGCCACGGCTCGCGCCTCCTTTGCCCTATACAACACCGAGGAGGAAGTGGAGCAATTCCTCCAAGCCTTGAAGCGCATAGTAAGCATGTTCTAAGAATTAAAATAAAACTTTATATGAATTGCAATAAAGTCATTGAAATTTCAAATCACATAGCAGCATATATCCCCCAAAAAGCAGATGGTTCTTTTACTTTTCAATCTGATGACAAATTGAATAAGTTAATTGAAAAACACAAGGATCTCAATAATTATGGGGTATATCGATTTCGTGCTAATACAGAAGATGGAGAGATTCTGTATATTGGCCATTCTGGAACAGTAAGTGATAGTAAGTTCAAGAAACAAAAACTAAGCAAACGAATAATGCTGAAACAAGAAGGGAAGTGCCGCCAAGAATTCTTTGAAGAACAAATCAAAGAAACTGAAAATAAACTGACAAGTATCATTATTGAATGGTTCATCATCAAAGAAGAAGATGAAATATTACCGGCATATGTGAAAGCATTATTGATACAAGAGTTTTGGAAAGAAAACAAAAGATTACCCAAGTGGAACAAAACTTTTTAGATCTAATAAAACACTTATCCTGATATAAAGATGCTGCTCTCTCGCTATATAGACGATGACTTGCGTGAATGCGGTTGCGACGAAGCCGGTCGTGGCTGTCTGGCCGGTCCCGTCTATGCAGCGGCTGTGATCCTACCGGCCGATTTCTCTCATCCCCTGCTGAATGATTCGAAGCAACTGAGCGAAAAGCAACGCTACACCCTTCGCCCTGTCATAGAATCCGAGGCTATCGTATGGGGGATAGGTATCGTAAGTGCGCAGGAAATAGACGAGATCAATATCCTCAGAGCTTCCTTTCTCGCCATGCATCGCGCCATAGAGCAGTTGCCTTTTCGCCCCGAAAGGCTGCTGATCGATGGCAATCGGTTCGATCCTTTCGAACAAATCCCCCACCACTGCATCGTGGGAGGCGATGCCCGCTATCGCTCCATCGCAGCAGCTTCCATTTTGGCCAAAACTTATCGGGACGACGCGATGCTCCGCCTGAATAAGGACTTCCCGATGTACGGATGGGAACGCAACAAAGGCTATCCTTCGACGGCACACAAATCTGCTATTCGTCGCTTCGGAGTTTCGCCGCATCACCGCCTTACTTTCCGCGGAGTAGCGGAGGCAGACCGGCCGGCAGCAGAATAAAGGGACTATATTTGCACCACTGAATATGAGCAGGAAAAACCGGCACAATGTACTCCCGCGAGCCACGATGCTCCGAAAGAAAACAATCCAAATCCGACTGAACGAGGCGGAGCACAAGGCCGTCGAGACCTATTGTAGCCGTTTCAAGGTGGAGAACCGCTCTCGCTGGATCCGCGAAACGCTGATGAAAGAGGTAATACACCTATTAGAAAGTGATACTCCTTTGCTTTTCCGAGAGGAGGAAATGCGATGACAGCCCCTACCCTTGCCACAGATGACATCCGCTATATGAGGCTTGCACTTGAAGAGGCGCGAGCGGCCGCTGACGAAGGAGAGGTTCCTATCGGAGCCGTGATCGTTTGCAAGGGGCAGATCGTTGCGCGTGCTCACAACAGAGTGGAAAGCCTGAACGACCCTACGGCTCATGCCGAAATGCTTGCCATCACGATGGCTGTGGATGCCATAGGGGGGAAATACCTCCGCGACTGCACACTGTACGTGACTGTCGAACCCTGCCTGATGTGTGCCGGCGCGCTTCGCTGGACGCAAATACCACGAGTAGTGTACGGAGCTTCCGAACCCAAAGTGGGCTACAGGCTGTTCACCGATCATGCACTCCACCCCAAATGCCGCGTAGAAGGCGGTATATTGGCGGACGAATCAGAGGATCTGATGCGTAGTTTCTTTGCCGAACGGCGGTAGCCGAGCGACACATTTATATATCTTTGCGCAATATGGCAGCATTCAGTGTACATATATTGGGCTGCGGATCTGCCCTGCCGACCACACACCACCATCCCTCTTCGCAAGTAATCGACCTACGCGACAAACTTTACATGATCGATTGCGGAGAAGGTGTCCAGCGACAATTCAGACTCGAAAAGCTCCATTTCGGGCGTCTCATCCATATTTTCATCAGCCATCTGCATGGCGATCACTGTTTCGGCCTGCCCGGATTTATCTCCACACTTGGTCTGTTGGGACGTACCGGCACCCTGCATGTACATGGGCCGGAGGGAATAGAGCGTTTCCTCAGCCCCATATTGGAGCAGTTCTGTCACCGAATGCCCTATCAGGTGGAGATACATACGATCGATGCCTCCCGACATGCGCTTGTGCATGAGGACAAATCCGTCAAAGTCTATAGCATACCGCTCAGCCACCGCATCCCTGCAGCGGGCTACCTCTTCGAAGAAAAATGCCGTGCAAGGCATCTGAACAGAGCGGCTGCCGAGTTCTACAATATTCCGCTTGCCGAATATCCCCTCATCATAGAAGGATCCGACTACACGACACCGGATGGGCGGATCATCCCCAACCGACACCTCACGACCCCGGGCACACCGCCCAGACGATATGCTTACTGCTCGGATACGGAGTTTTATCCCTCCATCGTCCCTATTATTCAAGGTCTGGATTTGCTCTACCATGAGGCCACTTTTATGGAGGAGGATCGGGCAAGAGCCAAAGAGACTTTCCACAGTACGGCCAAAGAAGCGGCCGAAATAGCACGACTTGCAGGAGCCAAACGCCTCCTAATCGGGCATTACTCCGGCAGATACAAGGATGTCCAAGGCTTGCTGGAAGAAGCTCAAAGCGTATTCAAGCCGACTATTGCCGCCAATGAAAGAATGCGTATCGATCTGTAAATGCCTTTTCCGGCAGTCTTGTTTGCTCCTCGCCCTTACCGGTCTGCTGTATTCCTGCGGAACGAGCAAGAAAGCGACAAGCATATCCGGTAAACCTCACCATACAACTGCCACCGGCCATTCGCTCCGAACGGCGGAGGACATCGTTACCGACCTGATAGCCCGAGGCAAGAAGCTGATAGGCAAACCCTACAGGTATCGGGGGCCATCGTCTTGGCCGATGGATTGCTCCGGCTACGTGGCCTACCTCTACTCCTGCTACGATATTCATATTCCACGCTCTTCATCGGCACTATACAACTATACCATTCCCGTACGCCATCCTCTACCGGGCGACCTGCTTTTCTTCCGTGGCAGTAAGAACCGCAAAGGGGTTATCGGCCATGTGGCACTGCTGATCGAAGTTCGCGGTGACGAACTGATCATGCTGCACAACACCAATAGTAGAGGTATCATCATCGAATCGCTGCAACGAAGTTCGTACTTCAGCAAGCGTTATGTCCGTGCCGGCCGTTTACCTGAGATTCAAGCCCTCATGGACTGATCCTCGCCAAGTTCCCCTTCTACAAAATCCGATTCCACCTTTTCACCGGCAAAAACTTGAATGGTGTCGATGCTGTGGACTACATTTTTAAGGAGATCGGCACAATAAAAATTGCCCCACATATACTGAAGTGCACCCAAAAAGTTGGACAGGTTAAACATTATCCGGTTATAGAAAGAGTTCGGTATTGCACCGGACTCTTTCCTTTTAACCGTGATTTTATT
>NZ_JRAT01000019.1:0-6830 GCF_000765945.1 Porphyromonas gulae | reverse complement strand
GCACTTGATGTCATAACCACAGAAAATGGGTTGCAGAATGTAAAGAAGACAATTTCACAGCCATGGTCTTTGAATATGGCCTCTCCTTTCTTGATGTCTGGAAATAAAACCCATGATTTTACGGCGAATTATCTTTTGGATAATGTTCAGCTTGTGCGTGCTGTTGCCAAGGTAGAGCTCAATATTACTTTAAGCGAGAAATTTCAGACACTGCCTGCTGCCAACGGAGGTAATTTAGCTGACTACAGGTATAGATATGTGAATTTCGACAAAGATACCTATGTGGTAAAACCCCTGCCCACGAAGCCAGATAATCCGGTTAGCTCCAATGATGGCGCATGGCCGCAGATCGCCGGGTGGATGCCGTGGGGTACATCTTTGAATGTGAGCCCGGCTCCCGATGCCGGTAGTGGATACACGATGGATTCCGGAGGAAAGATTAAGAGTTTGCGGATTATCACCTATCTGAACGAGCGAGACAAGAAAGGTGCTGCCGTAGAAGTGGCACTGCCTCGTGTGGATGATGGAGAGCTTCCTCCTCCCGAATTCGGGCCTGAACTTTATCGTTTGCCTTTGCCCGAGAAGGTCTTGAGAAACCATTGGTATAGTGGATGATGGAGAGCTTCCTCCTCCCGAATTCGGGCCTGAACTTTATCGTTTGCCTTTGCCCGAGAAGGTCTTGAGAAACCATTGGTATAAGTATGATATAACTATCTGATAGATGTTTCTATTCAGACGTTGTTATTATTAATTCAGAATCTGGTCGGTTGTGGAGGTCATCAAAAGACTCACATTAATTTTCTGATGGTAACAATGCTGGAGGAATTTCATAACTAAAGAAGAATGATGAAAATGTTTGCAAAAAAACTACTGAATATAGTCTTTGTTATATGTGCTGTATTCACATTAGCATTATACGAAGACCTTTATGCGCAGGTGACTTTCCCGACTCATTCGCCGGCTGCTACTTCTTCGATTGCCGTATGCTCCGGGGAGGAAGCTATAGTGATTGATTTTACAATTCTCAATGCAACTTCAACCGGTGTTGAAGTAAAGGTCAAGTTAGCCGACGGTATCGAATACGTGCCGGGCGGAACGACTATTGTTAGTACGACCCCGGCAGCCAATGCATTGTCTTTTGAGGAAGTTACAACGGATCTCAATGAGCCTATCATCAAGCTTAAGTCTGCCGATGGTAATGACGAAATTGAGGCAGGGACAGAGGTTTCTCTTTCTGTAAAGAGGTGGGCAACTTGTAAGGCCTGGAGCAATGTGATTACTTTGGCAGGTACCGGATTTACATTCAAAGACAATGTCACGATCACGGTCAATGGACAAAGTGCAAGTAAGGAGTCCAATACGTACTCCGTCAAATTTCCGAATCTTTCGATCTCGCAGCCAGCTCCCCAGAACAACAAACAGCTCGGAGAGACCATAACTAGAGATTTTACGGTGACTAACGGTTCGGCCAATCCTGCAAAAAACATTTATTTGTCTATTGATTATGGTAATTCTGTTTATTTCTCCGCTCCGGGAGAAATGAAACTCCAAGCTAAAGTTGGTACTGCAGGTGCATATGTCGATCTTACTCCTTCATCCACTAACGGTAACGTACGTACATATACCCTTTCCGGTACGCTTTTGGGGGATGACTCGGAGCTCACCAATGGAGAAATAATATATTTCAAAGAAACTTTTAAACTCAAGACCTGTGCCCCTTCAACCGTGTATAGCTTAGGGTGGGGATGCAGTGTGGAAAGTCAGTGCGAGGTAAAAACTACCACTGCCACGATTACGATGGCAGCCGGTGTGGCAAATATATCAGAGTATACTCTTACCGGTCCGAACTATCATGATGCAAGTTTTTCGATATGTGAGCCATTCACGCTTACCTACACCTGTAAAAATACAGGTACCGGTGGAACAATGGGTGCTGCATATGATATAAACGTGATTGGTAAAAATTACACCGGTCCCGGGCCATTCACACTACACGAATTCGTTAAAATCGAGATTGGTTCCGCTGGGCAAGTTGTGCCTAACTCAGTCACAAATGGCTCGGAGCTTGACTTGCGTTTTGAAAATCATTTTACGACAGATCCTGATGGTCCCGGTGTGGGTTTGGATGACGTAGATGGCGATGGATACTTCGATGATCTGCCTGTCGGTGCTACCTTGACATTGAAATATACGGTGAGAGTCAAATGCGATAGTTTTACTGCTTGTAATAACAATCAAAACCTTAGGGATAAAGGATTGTTTACAAGGGTGATTTATCGTACGGCCTGCGACAAATCTACGTGGGTAGTTCCGGCAGTCTATACGAATATGGGGGTCTATAATTTGTACTTAGCTCGGGAATCTGTTGTAGATGCTTCTTATATACCGGTCAATATTGAGAAGAATAAGCCTTTCGATATGAGAATTATGCCAACTTACTATAGTATAGCTAGCTCATATAATATTTCTGGTTCTAATCAAAATACTCGTTATGTAGTCGAGATAGATATTCCAGCTGGTTTGACCATGCCGCCGAATTCCAGTATTAAGTGGTCAAAGTTAAGTGAGCATGTGTCTGCAGATGGAGAGTTTGGTTATGATCCTCCTGTAGCTATTCCTGATGGAAATATCACCATCACCGGTAATAAGATGACCATTGTATCTCCGGACCATAGGAGAGGGTTTGTTACGCTATCGGGCCTGAGGTTTGACTGTACCAACAATCCCACGATGAAAATCTCTTACAATTATAGGGAGGTGTTCAATTATGTCCATTTCCCGGATTGTATTTGTCCCGCAGGCCCTCTTATTTGTGGTACGTTTGTTCGTAATGTCTTGGGCTGTAGTCCTCCGTGTCCGGCTGGTCCGTCTACCGGAAGCCCGGTTGTGGAGCGTGAAGACAATTCGCTCGGGTGGACGGATTATAAAATGACAGCTCGTCAGAGTCGTGATAAAATATCTGCATATGACTTGGCCAAAGCTCTTTATATGGATGAGATACGGCTGAGTGCTACCGGAACGCAGCACGGTCCTGCTACTACGTTGGGGGCACGTTTCTTGTTGAAGTTAGGCAAAAAGAATGATCAGACTTTGACGCCACTGTCAGCCGACATTAAGATTAAGAGAGGTCAGGCAGAACTCGTTTCGATTACCGGACACACTGTGTTTAATACGAAAATAGTCGGTTCTGATCAGCAAATCGACTGGGATTTCACTTCTGTACTCCCTGAAGGAGGTCTTTTAGGTGGTGATACATTTGAAGTAGTAACACATTATCGTGTTACTTCCGAGTATGGCTACGGTGTTGATACGCAAGTCGGTAAACAATGGTTCTTCTATAATTCCAATACGAATCCTGTGTGGAATACAGCCACCCCCGTTACCTGTCTTACTTTGGTGCCAGAAGTGTACATTATGGGTACTTACATTGTTAATGGTATAAATCCCCACTATGTAAGTGAGTGTAAACCGGCAGAGCTTGGTTTTGTCAGCAACAACTACGCTCGTCGTTTCTCTTCAGGTGCTTTTCGATATGAGAATGAGTATCGTCCGGGTATAAAACTTAAGAATATTTATATTAAGCTGCCTAAATCATACAGCTTGAATCGGGTGTCTTATCGTAACCATCGGAATACGACTGTAACGTCGAATGTTCCTTATGAACCGCTTGTTCAAGAGGGCGTGGTATCTCAAGGAGAACACAATATCTATAAATATCCGATCCCTGATAATGAGAAAGCTCATATGAATATAACGGTGGAGAATATTTATGGAGCAGGCCTGAAGGTCGATGTTACCGCAACTTGTGCATCGTCGGATATAGACCAAGCATATGATAAAATATCCTATTATTTGGATTATGTAGACTATTATTATTACGCTGTTGAGCAACCTACGATACCGGCTAATCTTGATATCGCAGCTCCAATCAACTCTGATAATAATGGTAATTATTTGCTTGATGGTCTGAATCTCTATAATATCTCTTTGAGATACAGTAAGAAGCCGGCCATCAATCTTGTAAATCAGTCGGGGGAAGTTGAGCTTGTGGGCAAAACAGGAGAGTGGAGGCTTCGTGTCAACAATCCTTCTGTTTCCAAAGCTCCTTATGTTTGGCTGGCATTGCCTACCACTCCCGGTCTTACTGTCAAGGAGGTAGTTACTTCTGAAGGAGTAGCAGTTCTCTCTACCGATTATTCCGGGGGGAAAATGTACCGCTTGTCTCAAGAGGGTATCGCAGCGGGGACAGCTCTTGACTATACGATCAAGTTCTCCTACACAGGCTGTTCTCCCATTACGCTCAAGGCAATGGGCGGCTGGAACTGTAGTACTTATCCCGAGAGCCCCGATGACTATGTTTGTAATGCGCAGGCTGTCGACTTGAAGCTGAAGCCCCTTGTGGCCGCCATGGAGCTTACGGAAGTAAAAGTCCCCAATGCAGCAGAGGCTACCACGCTTTGTAATACGCTCGAATATGTTTATAGTATTCAGTCTACGGACAATGCCAGCGTCTTTAGTCCCTCGTTCAGTATTTTCCCGGAGCTGGGGTTGGTGGTAACACCCAATGAGATTAAAGTTGAATATCCAGCCAATTCGGGTGATTGGCAAACCATTTCGGTTGAAGGCAATAAGGCCGATTTGATGAAGCATCCGGCTTTGGCCGCAATCGGTTATCTGAAGGGGTTGCAGGAAGCCGGCAATGATGTCAATAAGCGAAAGATCGTTGTCAAGTTCTTTATCAAGACCCAATGCGAATTTGTGTCGGGTCGAAACTTTAAGGTAAGAGCTGATGGTCTCAATGCATGTAATTTGAAAGCTAAGGGATCGGGTTTGGCAGTGAGTACACCACCGATCAATATCGAAGGTGCTCAGCTTCCCTACTCAACGGCGGCTGCCACTCAGTTGGTTGCGACTTCGGTGGACGGATCCGATTGTAAGGCCCCCAAGCGGTTGAAAGTGGTTCAAACGATCATCGGAGGAACAACCACGGCCAATGCCTATTTAGAAGTAACCGTACCTGTAGGCTTTAAGTATGTACCGAATTCTTATACTCCGGACAATACTCATTCGGGAGGGGTGAATGCCATGCCGGCAGGATCTGAGACGGTAACGCCTACAGCCAATGGCGAAGACAAGGTCAAGATCAAGGTAAAGGGCGGTTTGACAGACAATACATCTTTTGCCTATATGCTCGACATAAAAGAAAACGACGACAATCCCCCTCTTTGTGGAAAACATATCATTGAGATTGTCAATGTCGAGAAGATCCCAGGCTTGATGTGTGAAGGAGTTCAGTGTAATGAAACATTGGTTGCCACGGGCACGAATAAGTTTGAATTTGAGCTTGACAAACCTTACTTGGATATTACTGTTCTTTCAGCGATATCGTCTTTCAGTGGAGGAAAAGAGAATCTTACGATCGAATATAAAGTAAGCAATACATCGGCCACCCAGTCGCTGAAACCGGGAGCTGTTGTAACACTGTTCAGCGATAAGGATAACAATCAAGTCTTCTCCGGAGGAGATGTTGCGGTAGCGATGCAGGTATTGGGTGCAGAAATAACCGATACCACACCTCTTACGCAGACCCTGAAAGTAAAAGGGGTTGAATCCTCTCTTACCGGCAATTTGGTTCTTACGATACTGCCCAAAGACGGCTGCTACTGTGAGATCAAATCCCCTATGGTCACGTTAACCCATCTTCCTTCGAATTACTGGATTGGAGGAACTGTAGGTAAGCCTAACGAATGGAAAGAGCCTAACAACTGGACTAACAACAGTGTTCCCGATGCGGCAGAGGATGTTGAATTCGCCACCGAGGTGAATAATCCGACAGATCCGAATAATCCGAAGTCTGGCCCGGCGAAAGAGAACCTGCATTTGGATGATCTCTCTCAGAATGGAACGGGAGGTCGCGTAATCGGAAACCTGATCAATGATTCGGACAAGGATTTGGTCATTACAACAGGGAATCAATTGACGATCAACGGCGTGGTATCTGATAACAATTCGAATGCCGGTACGATCGTCGTGAAATCCGCCCCTGGCAAACCGACTGGTACCCTGATATTTACGAATCCGGGCGATAATCAGAATGTAGGAGGGACTGTCGAGTTTTACAATCAGGGATATGATTGTGCCGACTGCGGTATGTACCGTAGGAGCTGGCAGTATTTTGGAATACCTGTCAATGAATCAGATTTCCCTTACGGGGATGTTGAAGGAAACGAGACTATAAACCAATGGGTTGAGCCTTTCAATGGAGATAAGTGGCGCCCTGCTCCTTATGCACCGGATACACAGTTTCAGAAGTTCAAGGGCTACCAGATCACGAATGATGTACGGGTACAGCCCACGGGAGTCTATAGCTTCAAGGGTACGATTTGCGTATGTGACGCCTTCCTTAACCTGACTCGTACGCCGAATGTGAACTACTCCGGATCTAACTTGGTGGGTAACTCCTATACTGCAGCCATCGACNGAGACGGTCTATCTTTTCAACACGGGTACGCGCGACCAGTGGCGCAAGCTCAATGGAAGCACGGTTTCGGGTTATCAAGCCGGTCAGTACCTGTCGGTACCGAAGAATACCGCAGGTCAGGGTCATCTTCCGGATCGAATTCCATCGATGCAATCCTTCTTGTTGAAGATGCAGAGCGGAGCATCTTGCACGTTGCAGATCTTATATGATAAGCTGATGAAGAATACGACGGTGAACAACGGCAATGGGGATCAGATCGTATGGCGTTCTAACGATACGGGTTCGTCCGGTATGCCTTCTCTTGTGATGGATGTTCTTGGCAACGAGTCTGCCGACCGTTTGTGGATCT
>NZ_JRAT01000018.1:0-7024 GCF_000765945.1 Porphyromonas gulae | reverse complement strand
AGATCCACAAACGGTCGGCAGACTCGTTGCCAAGAACATCCATCACAAGAGAAGGCATACCGGACGAACCCGTATCGTTAGAACGCCATACGATCTGAGCCCCATTGCCGTTGTTCACCGTCGTATTCTTCATCAGCTTATCATATAAGATCTGCAACGTGCAAGATGCTCCGCTCTGCATCTTCAACAAGAAGGAATGCATCGATGGAATTCGATCCGGCAGGTTGGACTGACCCGCTGTATTCTTCGGAACCGACAGGTACTGACCGGCTTGATAACCCGAAACCGTGCTTCCATTGAGCTTGCGCCACTGGTCGCGCGTACCCGTGTTGAAAAGATAGACCGTCTCCNACCGACAGGTACTGACCGGCTTGATAACCCGAAACCGTGCTTCCATTGAGCTTGCGCCACTGGTCGCGCGTACCCGTGTTGAAAAGATAGACCGTCTCCTCAACTTCCGGCGGGAAGACAATACCCTGCCTGATGTCGATGGCTGCAGTATAGGAGTTACCCACCAAGTTAGATCCGGAGTAGTTCACATTCGGCGTACGAGTCAGGTTAAGGAAGGCGTCACATACGCAAATNGTCGATGGCTGCAGTATAGGAGTTACCCACCAAGTTAGATCCGGAGTAGTTCACATTCGGCGTACGAGTCAGGTTAAGGAAGGCGTCACATACGCAAATTATACCCTTGAAGCTATAAACCCCCGTGGGCTGTACCTGTACATCATTCGTGATCTGGTAGCCCTTGAACTTCTGAAGCTGTGTATCCGGCGCATAAGGAGCAGGGCGCCACTTATCTCCATTGAAAGGCTCAACCCATTGGTTTATAGTCTCGTTTCCTTCAACATCCCCGTAAGGGAAATCTGATTCATTGACAGGTATTCCAAAATACTGCCAGCTCCTACGGTACATACCGCAGTCGGCACAATCATATCCCTGATTGTAAAACTCGACAGTAGCTCCTACATCTTGATTAGCCCCGGGATTACGGAACAACAATGTCCCGGTCGGATTGTCTTTCGAAGACTTCACGACAATAGTACCGGCAACCGCATTGTTATCCTCAACTACTCCGTTAATCATCAACTGATTGCCCGTAGTTATTACCAGATCTTTATCCGAATCATTGATCAGGTTACCGATAACGCGACCGGCTGTTCCATTCTGCACCAGATCATCCAAATGCAGGTTCTCTTTCGCTGGGCCCGACTTAGGATTATTCAGATCTGTCGGATTATTCACCTCAGTGGCGAATTCAACATCCTCTGCAGCATCGGGAACTTGGTCATTGGTCCAGTTGTTAGGCTCTTTCCATTCGTTAGGCTTGCCTACTGTGCCTCCAATCCAATAATTGCGCGGAAGTTTTATCAAATCGACTCTCGCTGGATTGATTTCACAATAACATCCGTCTTGGGGCAAAATACTAAGAACCAAATTGCTTGTACTAGCAGGATTTACTCCTTTTATCTTTAGCGTCTGAGTAACAGGTGAAGTATTCGTTACACTCGTTGAAAGGGGCTGAGTCCCGACAACAACATCTCCCGAAGAGTATACAAGATTATTGTCCTTATCCGAGAAAAGTGTTACTACTGTTCCGTCCTTCAATGGGATATTCGAAGTATTCTTTACAGTATATTCTATCGTGATATTCTCGTTGCCTCCGCTTGGGATAGAAACAGCCGATCCAACTGTAACATCCAAGTAGGGTTTGTCAAGAACAAACTCAAACTTATTGACTCCGGTTGCAACATAGGTGGCTGAACATTGAACGCCTTCACACCAGAGTCCAGGAATCTTCTCGACATTAGTTATTTCAAGTGTATGGTTTCCACAAGGAGGAACATTCTGGTCGTCTTCCCGTATCTCGAATTTGTAAGCAAAAGAATCTCCTGTGGTTAATCCTCCTTTGATTTTCACAGAAATCTTATCCTCAGAGTTGGCAGTAACAGATACCGATTCCGTTCCTGCATCATATGCATTAGCGCCTCCCGGAAGGTCATTATCCGGAGCATAAGATCCAGGAACATACTTGAATCCTAAAGGAATAATAACCTCAAGATAAGCGTCAGCAGTGGTTGTTCCACCAATGATCACTTGCTTTACTTTCACAGTTTTAGGCGCTTTACAATCCGATCCAGTAACATCAGCCGTAACCACCTGAGTAGAAGCAGATGTGGTGTAAGGGAGTACAGCTCCTTTAATCCTAATAGGAGGAGTGCTTATAGCAATACCAGAACCTTTAGCATTCATGTTGCAAGTGTTTTTTCCGTCTGCTCTCACCCGGAAATTTTTACCCGAAACGAACTCGCAACCAGTCTTTATTCCGAATTTAACGTCGATCTGACGCTCTTGGTTGTTGGCAGCCTCAATAGTTCCTTTAAGATATCCTATGGCGGCTAATGCAGGGTGCTCGATTAAGTTGACCACATTATTCACTACATTCAAATTATGCCAAACTCCGGTTTCGGCCGGATAGCGAACCTGAACGATGTTAGGTGTAATGGTCAATCCATCTTCTGCAACTATAGTAAATTGGGGATCATATATGTTGGCCTTGTCTGTAGCTTGAATACGATATTCATATGGTAGTGTCGTACATAATATGGGCTCAGGCACAGCAGGAGGGACTGATACTTGTCTCAACTCCATAGCAGATACAAGAGGTCTAAGTTTCAACCCAATGTTATTGATGTTACAAATGTAGTCATCAGGCGATTGAGGATAACCTTTACAATTCCAACCACCCAAAGCTCCAAGCGTAAGAGCAGCACATCCGGAATACTCAAACTCAATTTTATAGTCAATAGCCTGTCCCGCAGGAACTCCGATATCATTCAAATGAAACATTTTTCCACCAGAATAAGGAGTTGCGGGAATCTCTTGACTGTCTGAAACCCGAGAGACTCTAGTGATCTTAAGTCCTGACACATCAGGCAAAGCCAGCCATATAAAGGGAGAAGCACTCTGTGAAGGATTATTATATCGTATTGTCCAACTTCCTACTTTACCGGCAAGCTCAACCTCTCCTGTTTGATCCACCAATTCAATAGAGGGCTTATTGCTATATTGCAAACGACTGCTCTGACCTAATAGAGCAGAAGAAGTCTGTCCAATACCTCCTTTTTTGAACTCCTCAGGGACATTAGCCAATTTTGCCGTATAGTAATAGTAGTCAATGAACTCCGTATAGGTTTCAAAAACTTCATAATCCGGTGCAACATCATTTGAGGCACAAGTGGGTGTCGCATTTATAGTCATTCCAGCACCATAGCGATTGGTTACCGTAATGGGAAAATGGTGTTTATGATTATTGTCAGGTACAGGATACTTATACAAGAGGAAACCACCTTGATCTATAGTGCTTTGCGGCGTCAGGGTAAGGG
Source organism: Porphyromonas gulae (assembly GCF_000765945.1). Classification (NCBI taxonomy): domain Bacteria; kingdom Pseudomonadati; phylum Bacteroidota; class Bacteroidia; order Bacteroidales; family Porphyromonadaceae; genus Porphyromonas; species Porphyromonas gulae. Next base: position 3,638 of record NZ_JRAT01000018.1, on the reverse strand, counting down.
TCTGATTCGCTTCACTCACAGGATTATGCTCATTTCTAAATCTGACATTATTTAGCACATACGACTTGGGCATCTTGACATAGTAATTCAGCAACTTTATACCGGGGCGATATTCATTTTCATAATTCAAAGCTCCTGAATCAAAACGCCGGGCAAAATTAGAAGTGCTTCCTCCTAAATCGACAGTCTCACAAGCTTTTGTTCGAATCGGGTTGACACCATTATAAGATTTTGTACCCAACAGATACATTTCCGGTATCACATCCAAACACGTTGAATGAACCCCATCCCATACATTTGCCCCAGGTGCGCTTGTGGAATTGTATATATACCACTTTTTCCCTGTCTGTTTATCTCCTCTCGGATATCTTTCAGAAGTAACTCGATAATGTGTTACTATATTGATTTTATCTCCGTTCAGTAGACCATCAGCAGGCAAAGCAGAAGTAAAGTCCCAGTCGACAATCTGCTCTTTTCCATCAGAGGAAGCTTTATTATTAAATTTCTTGAGACCAGTAGCAGAAGCAATTTCCACTCCACTTCGGAACACCGTAATATCCGCAGAAAGAGGTGTAAGCCCTCTGCTTCCATCTATATCCGTATTCAAGACCAAATGTGCTCCCAGGTTAGAGGCAGCACCATATTGCACAGCACTTGCCGAGATTTTTATTTCATCCATATACAGAGCTTTAGCCAAGTCATAAGCAGAAATATTGGAACGGCTTTGCAATGTAGACATGGTGTAATCGGTCCAACCCAGCGAATTGTCTTCACGCTCCACAACGGGGATCCCCGTAGAGAGTCCTGCACTACATGGCGAGCCACAACCAAGAACCCGAGGAACATGTTCTCCGCACAACAAGGGCGCAACAGGACATGCACACTCAGGATGATGGACATAGTCAAGAACAATCTTAATACGATATTTAACACGAAGGTTGTTTGATCCGGGTTGGCAGGTATACACTAAATCTTTTAGCAATACTCGCCCTATACGGTTGGTAGGAGAAACAATGAGCAATTTGCCATCTTGCTCTGTTACGCTACCCGGTGAAACTGGGTCGGAATAAGTAAAATCATTTTCGGAGATAGGTTTCTTCATAGGTGCCCACGTTATCTTAGAGGGATCGATAGATAGACCAGGAACTAAATCTATCTCTACAATGTAGCGTGTATTTTCGGTTATATATGAATTCCGGAAGTTTTCCCATTTCGTTTCTATTTTCAAGTTGAAAGGACGGCCGGCCTCAATATTAAGAGGCATATATGAAAGATCACTGAATCTGTCATGTCGAAATGCCATATCTGCCAGGGGATGTATGTGATATTGGGAGGGATTAACCCAATTGTGTTTATCACAGGCTGTACGATATTTAACTTTGCTGATATAACCATAATCCCCGATGAACACATTACAATCCGTAAAATCTTCACATCTGAACTTAATTATCATATCAACTTTGACAGTAGCTCCTACGGGCAAATCATCATAAAAACCATCTCCATCAAGATCGTCCAAACCTACACCGGCACCATCCGGATCAACGTTAAAGTAATTCTCAAATCTGAGGTCTACCCCTCTATCATTGGTATATGAATTAGGAATAGATTTTCCACCAACCTTAAAGTCAACAAATCTCTGGATATCAAACTCTTGCGGTGAATACTGATTGGTAAATCCCACAACATTGACATCATACATTCCCCCCATCTTGTCTCCAGTACCTTCATTCGTGTATCCTGCAGTAATAGTGAAAGGTTCACAGGGTGACGTAAGTACAGGTTTAGTAAGCGGAAGATGCTTAACTTTAGCAGCACCGTACATCATTGTAATAACGGCTTGCACCTGTTTCACTTCACACTGACTACTGACACTACATCCCCAACCCAAACCATAGAGCGTTTTCGGATTACAAGTCTTTAAGACAAATGTTTCACGTAAGGTAATTACCTCTCCGTTTGTTAGCATGTTGTCAGCCCCTAAAAGATTTCCGCTAAGCGTATAAGTTCTCTTGGTACTTTCTACAATAGGGGAAGTAACTTCGATTGGAGATCCGCTAACAGGTACGACTTCCAACTTATATGCCCCCGTGCCTGAAAAATAATCTTCAGAACCATGGTCTATGGAAATGAAAACCGTATTAACAGTATTAGCGGAACCACTCGAAATAGTAAACTCACGAGTAATCGTCTCTCCGGGTTGTTTGTTGTTTTGAGCTGCTGGAGCATTAATAATCAAATTCGGGAATGCCACAGAATAGGTATTTGACTCTTTGCTTGAGCTAGCACCATCGACTGTAACTGTGACTTTATCTTTAAAAAGAAATCCGCTAGTCGCAGCATTTATTGCATTCTCCCATGCCCTACACGCAGCTCTTCTTTTAAAAGAAAACGAGACCTCTGTCGCCAATGCGATAATATCGTCTCCATCAGCAGAAGTCAGCTTAAATATTGGCTCATTCAAATTGGAAATATCGCTTGCCACTATCGCAACAGCACCTGCAGGATTTACACTTTCAAGGATAAGCCCTTCTGCATATTCTATTCCATCCGCAAGTTTGACCCTCACCTCAACAGCATTGGAAGTCTGCACCGCCATTGTAAAATCAACCGTTAACTTTTCTTCTCCATCACATACTTTAATGGATGGAGCTGCAGTAGGAGAATACGCTGCAAAAGACACCTGGGCATGCATGCCACAAGGTAAGATCAGCACAGTGAATATTATAAAAAACAGGGACAAGAACTTTTTTTCAAACATCTTCATCATATTTCTTCTTTTGTTTTTCGTCATCATTAATCTGAATGGCGGTATATCGATATTTAACAAAACGGCTATAAGCAATTTTCATAGCCCCCCGAAAAGTCATATCACTACCTCAATTTTTAACCGAAACAGATAAATTTGCTTTCACACATCAAATCTCGACTTCATACTTATACCAATGGTTTCTCAAGACCTTCTCGGGCAAAGGCAAACGATAAAGTTCAGGCCCGAATTCGGGAGGAGGAAGCTCTCCATCATCCACACNATACCAATGGTTTCTCAAGACCTTCTCGGGCAAAGGCAAACGATAAAGTTCAGGCCCGAATTCGGGAGGAGGAAGCTCTCCATCATCCACACGAGGCAATGCGACCTCTACAGCTGCCCCTTTCGTATCTCGCTCATTCAAGTAAGTAATAATCCGCAAACTCTTAATCTTTCCTCCGGAATCCATCGTGTATCCACTGCCGGCATCGGGAGCCGGGCTCACATTCAACGATGTACCCCACGGCATCCACCCGGCGATCTGCGGCCATGCGCCATCATTGGAGCTAACCGGATTATCAGGCTTCGTGGGCAGGGGTTTTACCACATAGGTATCTCTGTCGAAATTCACATATCTATACCTGTAGTCAGCTAAATTACCTCCGTTGGCAGCAGGCAGTATCTGAAATTTCTCGCTTAAAGTAATATTGAGCTCTATCTTGGCAATAGCACGGACAAGCTGAACATTATCCAAAAGATAATTCGCCGTAAAATCATGGGTTTTATTTCCGGACATCAAGAAAGGAGAGGCCATATTCAAAGACCATGGCTGTGAAATTGTCTTCTTTACATTCTGCAACCCATTTTCTGTGGTTATGACATCAAGTGC
>NZ_JRAT01000017.1:0-28576 GCF_000765945.1 Porphyromonas gulae | reverse complement strand
GGATCCGGATTAGGATTGGGATTCGTTCCGTTGGGAGCATCCCACTTGAGCGTTACCTTCTGTCCCGCTGCACTACCCGTCAGATTCTGTACAGGAGCAAATTCACCTGAACCCGGTACAGTAACGTCTTTACACTCCTTCGGAGATACACCAGCTGTGTACTTCACTTCCACGCAATACTCATGATTGCCCGGTGCTACGCCCTCTTCTTCGAATGTCGTAGCTGTCAAGCCTTCCTTGATCTTAGTGCCGTCACGATAAACCGTGTAAGTATAATCGACTGAGGTGCCTCCTTCGCCGGTGATCACGACATCATCCAGATTGATCCAGAAGAAGTCTGTACAGTTGAAATGACGGAAGGCAACATACTTGGTGCCCGCTGGCAACTGTACAGTCTTTTGGTACCAAGTACCCTGTGCACGGGTACCCCGAATAGCTTCAGGTGAAGTTACTACAGACNTTCGTTCACTACTTCTGCACGATTGCCGGCAGCAGGAGCTTCCCATTTGAGTGTCACTTTCTGTCCTTCTACAGTTGCAGACAAGTTCGATACTGGCTGGTAGGGGCTGGGCTCACCGGCCTGAACCTGCTTGATAACAGGAAGATAATTAGAACGAGTGATAACTACGTCATAATTACCATTTTCTGTGATCAGCTTTGTCATATTCACAGTAGCAACACCACTTGCATTCGCAACACCTGTTCCATACAAAACTCCATCTTTAGAAATAGCTACGTAAGAACCGGCAGAAGCCTGAATGCTATAGGTTGCCTGGTTTTGAGGCAGAGAGGCAGGAAGCGTATAAGTATTAGTCTTAGGCATTGCACGATAGGGCATAACCGAACCATCGCCAAGGACATGATAAGCTTCCCAATAGTAATGAGCACCAATATGAGTTATATTGCCGATATTTCCAGCATGAGTAGCAGCAAGATTACCGGCCCACATAATAGAGTTCACAGTGTTGTACGAATCTTCCAAGAATGTAGCATCATAAGACCCCATAGTCGTGCCTTCGTAAGTAGGCTGAACACCAAACACAGCATTAGCACCTACACTCCAATAGTAGTCCTCACCCCAATAAGAACTTGGAGACGAACCGATATAGGCATAAGCTCCTTTTTCCTTAACACGAGTTATTACCTCTCCAAAGCATGGTTGTGGATAATCGAATTGGGCTGTAATACAACAGTTACCAATAGCTAAGAAGTATTTGTCCTTATTTGTGAGAGCCTTTAATTGGCTAGTGGTCAGGGACGGATCAGCCCATGATGTCTCAGATCCATGCGCCGTATAGTTTACAAAACTGACACCGGTATTCAAGTGACTGTAGCAGCCTGTATAAGGAGCCTTGAGATAGCTGTACACGTCTGTATAACCATGTTCTTGGTTAAAGTAATACTGCATACCATATTTAATGGTTTGCTGACCTACCTTGGGATTCCAGTTATAGTCTGCACCTGCAATCAAAAGTACCTTTTCCAGGTAACTCTTGTCCGGCATGGTAGCCTTTTCATACATCAACACCTTATCAATGATGTTTTTCAGTTCTTCTCCGGAAGAAGCAGACATACGGAAAGAATACATTTCGGGGAAATAATCACCATCGACTGCACTGTAGTACAAGTCTGTGACCTCTTTCGTTTTTTTCCCTTTTTCGCCACTAATAACATCAGTGTCACCAATCAAAGCCAAGAATACGGGAGCAGCATTGGCGGCCAGACCATCATTGTATTTCTTGTGAATAAATGCTTTGATAGAGGCGTTGGTTGTTCCGACTTCAGCTTCGTCTGTGTAATGAACATCCAGATAGAAACCCTTCTGAGCCTTCCAAGTGAGCCAAGGCTTAAGAGCTTCTTTGAATTTTGCACCTGCAACAACAAGCATACGAGCCGGTGTCTTGTACAAATCAGGATGATCAGTATAAACATCTTTGTTGAAGAGCTGTTTGTAAGCTGTCTCGAAGTATGGGCTATAAGAAGCATCATACAAACGCTGCGTAGCAACTTCGTCTGCTCCTTGGAAGCTCACTTCGATTTCAATATTATTTCTTACTTTCAACTGGTTTGCAGCTGCATCATACTGAACAGGATTGATGGTAAGAGCCGCAACGCGAACACCGCGCATTGTCCCCAACACTTCTACTTGGGTCAGTTCTTGCCCGACAAAACCTTTGCGCGCATAAGCAGCAGCATTGTAAACAAAGGGAACCTTTTCCGGATCATCGCTCTTGCTCATAGAGGGTTGATGCGGCATAAGTTTTTCAGAACCATATTGGTTCAGAGAATAAACTTGTTCTGTGAAATTTTTCACGCGAACAATGGGGGTGGCACCGACAGGCACAGCAATTAACTTTCTTACCGCAGGCACCTCAGGTGCTCCGAACTCCCCTGTCGGGAATGTACCGGGAATTGACACTGAGGCAAAAGTACCGCCTTTGGTCTCCACCCTCTTCAGCTCGACTTCATTGAACGAAAAGCTTGCATCGAACTGCTTGAAGCTACTGTTCGTGCACATCGCTCGAGTAGTCGGAGCATCCAGCTTAATCTTGGCATTTTGGGCATAGAGTCCCACGCCCAAAAGGGATGCCGCGATCAGCAATAATAATTTCCTCATACTTAAAAAACAATTTATGGTCGTGATTCAGAGAACCACGGCCGGGTTAAAAAAAAACAAAAAAGTCCACAAATAAGATTCATTTCAAGAACAAGACAACAAAAGAAAAGGAATTTATAAGGCATAAATACTATCTTCTATTTCTGTTGGTACCCTTCTCAATGTGTTTTGTTGCGGCGCAATTTAGAGAAAAAAATCGATTTAAGAAGAGTTTAGGATTATAAAGTACATATTTTCAACATAAGTGACAAGGAGCCAACCCTTAAAAAGGCTGTCAATTAGCCTCTTACCAAAACATTGGCTGTGTTTGAATGAGGAGATGAAAGGGTGAAAAGGTTCAATCTCCATCTCATTGTAACGTCAGTTCGATCTAAGCCCAAGTTCCCCATTTGCACTTAGATCGAACTGACATTAAATTACGAGTCCACTATTATCATTACCTCAGGAGCAGAGGAAACCTGTCGAAAGACGGCTTTAGAGGGTTATTCTTTCTCTGCGAGCCATGCTTCGAAGAGAGGTTTCGATCGGTCGGTATAGGTTTGCGACTGCTAACGGCGACTTAATGCCCCGCAATCGGCGTTTTTCGCCCTAAGACGACCAATACCTGAGACACCGGGGCAACCTGCTCAATACAGTGCCTGAGCCTGTACTCGGAAGACTGAGAAAGTACACATCGCTACGCCCTCCCCCTGCGATGGTTTAGGCTCCAAAAATTGCCGGCTTTACAGCCATGAAAGTGTGGCGCGTAATTTTTTACGTTTTGGCTCGAGAGGGAAAATTTTTACGCGCCAAAGCGAAAAAATTCTCGCGCCGTTTTCTCAGGATTTACAGACCGCAATCCGAGCATTTTCGGTTCGTAATTTATCGAAGTGGCAGATTTTACCGCATTAAGATCAGAGATATCAATTCGATCTGAGCGCAAATAGGGAAGTCGGGCTTAGATCGAACTGACGACATTGTATGTCAGGGCCTTGTAAAAAGTATTGCCTGAAAGCAATACTTGAAGTTGTTACGTTGCATTTACTTACAACGAAAAAGAAGAGCGGACTGAGGTTAATATCAGTCCAGCATGAGGAAAAGGGTGGAGGGGAAAGGGGAAAAAAGATCCTTGACTAAGGAGTCGGGAGTGTGATGTGGAAGTAAAGATATCTCAGGCTGTATATTGTCCGAAAAGGCAATGTGTCCCTTACTGATATGATAAGTACCATTGTGCTGAGGGAAAAGAGGGTCACTATATACAAAAGAGCGAGCTTCTGCAGGATGGTATTGAGCAAAGGCTTCGAGTATGGGTATAGGGCGCAGGATCCTGAGCATTCCGTATGGAGTACTTCCCGAATGTGCAAGAATAGAGGCATGGTCGCAATCCAAAGACCGGAGCAGGTGATCGACAAGTATGAATGCCACTTCGGTATCCCCTACAAGCAGTCTGACATCAAGACTATTCTCTCTCGGGACAAAACAAGCCTGACCTACAGTCTTACCGGCACCGTCCTGCAACATGGCAACATCCCCCCCAGCCAAAGAAAAATCCTTCAAAGCCGTTTGCCACTGCCCGAAGGTATGCTGTACGGCCAAGCGAATATCCATTTGCTCCTCGGCTGAGAGAAAGCTGTAATCTCCTTGTCCGATCGTACAGGTATAGCCTCTGGGAGACTTTCGTGGGATAGAATTCGGTCTATATAGGATTTGTTTCCGACCAAAGGCCGGCGCATAGCCACCGCTGCGAGAGTAGAAATCGTACAGCCAAGCTTCGGCCGGAATAAGGAAACTACAGACATCGCCACGGTCATACATGACCGAAAGAGCTTCTGTCATCATCGTGTGCATAATGCCTTTGCCACGATGATCGGGGTGTGTGCATGCTCCGGAAATATAGCCGGCCGAGAAAGAAGTGCCAAAAATTCGCAGTTGATAAGGGAGCATTTGCAGATGTGCTACAGCCTCCCCCGTCTCGCTATACCGTAGCAACGTATCATCATCACGGAAAACTTCGTGGAAATAAAGGTCAATGAAAGGCTCGGGGTCATCGAAGCAGATGCGCCATAGTCGCACAGATGCTTCACGCTTGGATTCGGTCATGATCGCGCCGCAGTATGGCTGTTTGCTTTGGCAAAAGAATGGCAGGGCGATAAGATAGTTTGGCCTGACGCAGCCCCGGCAGCCCCAAGTCCTCCTCGCGATTGATGTAGCGGAATGTGTCCGGTATCGAACGGGCAAATTCTCTATTGATCATCGTAAACGCACCTTCCACCATAGCATCGGCCTTTTCGATATGTACTCCAAAAGTGTCGGCATTGATAGGGGAGCCTAAACAGAAAGCCACTACCCTTCCACGGACCCGTAGTACTCCTCCCGAAAGCCCAAGCTCCTGACGATGTCGAAAAGCACGCTCTACCATCTCTACCTCCAGCTCTCTTCCGTCCTGATCACCTCGGTTATCGAGCCATAGATGTGCCAGCATCAAGCATTCTTCGGCATCGCTATCCTTAACAGGATCGTATGTATAGTCGGGGTAGAGAGAAAGAAATTTATTGATATGATTGCGCTTGGCCTGCAACTTTTTACCTGACAAAGTCGCTAAACTTTCACGTTCGTATATATAGTCGCAATAGGCTTCATCCTCGATAAAGTAATACTCAGCCGAGCAATGCTCCTCGATACATCGGTGAATATCGGGAGTCACACCCATAAATATCAAGGGATAATCTTCGTGCACTACTTCCGCTTTCAGTCGATGGGCAGCAGCCACTACTCGCTCAGGATCGGCTCCCACAGGAAAGAGATAGACCGGATGACTACGGCTTTTCGGTTTGAAACGGATGATCAGACAGTCCTCCACAATAGCCCAAGACGTGCCATAGACGAAACTCCAGCAATAGAGATTGGAAAAAGCCAGGTCGCAAATTCTTGCCCCTGAAGAAAAAGTGATAGTCGTTATGGCCGATCTGTCAGTAGGTTCTACCGGTTTGAATTCAATATTCATTCGCATTGGTTTTGTCACCCCTCTGTTCATATCATATAAAGGGGAGACGTTAATTTATCGGTGAAACACCTTTACGAGCGAAAAAGTTTCATCGTTTTCCCTATTTCAATTCGGCAAATGTGTCACCTGCGGAGAAATCTCCCGTCTCGAACCCTCGTTTGAACCAGTACATTCTCTGAGAGGAAGTGCCATGAGTGAAAGCATCAGGTACCACATAGCCCTGCGATTGTTTTTGAAGAGTGTCATCACCGATAGCCTCCGCAGCTCTTATTGCAGATTCCAAATCCCCTTCTTCCAAAGCGATAATATTCATCTTCTGCGCATAATTAGCCCACAGACCGGCAAAGAAATCGGCTTGCAATTCCACTTTCACACTCATGCGATTATATTCCGCCTCGCTCACGTGCCCACGCATACTGTGCAGTTTATCCAATGTCCCCAACAGATGCTGTACATGGTGTCCCACTTCATGTGCCGTCACATAGGCCATGGCCAAATCTCCGGGGGCATGGAAACGATTGGCTAATTCATGGAAGAAATCGAGGTCGATATAGACTTTTTCGTCCGCCGGACAGTAGAATGGCCCTGTGGCTGCAGTGGCTCCACCGCAGCCGCTCATCGTTTCCCCTGAAAAGGTGACAAAAGTCGGTTTCTTATAGGTCTTGCCCAACTCACGATCGAATATCTCCGTCCATACATCGTTGCAACTATTGAAAACTCGAAGAGAAAAGACTTTCAGATCCTCGTTTTCATTCCCGGAAATGTCATCACTTACCGCCTCCTGGCCCGGGACAAAAAGATCTGCAATTTGAAACAGTGCGTCGGGATCCTTGCCAAGGAATACTGCTATGATAGCAATAATAATGGTAATGAGTCCTCCCCCTGCAAGTCGTTTGCCGCGACGACCTCGCCTGTCCTCATAGTTCGACTGATCGTCATTTCCATTGATCCACTTCATATAGTTTTTGTCGGGATTAAAATTGCGATTGATTTCTGTTCGTATTCTCTCACACCATGAAAGTAACAAAAAATCAAAGGAATAGCTCTTTCTATGGCTTATTCGGTTGCAACAAAAGGGTCGCCCGACTCCTTTTTATGGAAGCCGGGCGACCGGTTAAAGCGATCGGTTGGTAGAGCACACCGATCGAAAAATAATCAGCTCGTTACTTTACAGCAAGTTTTTCTACGTAAGACTTGCCATCAACAACCACCATAACTGCATAGGAGCCGCCCTGAGCCGTGTAAACAACCGTGTTGCGACCCGCTGCCAGACGACGACCNTACTTGGTGCCCGCTGGCAACTGTACAGTCTTTTGGTACCAAGTCCCCTGTGCACGAGTACCCCGAATAGCTTCAGGTGAAGTTACTACAGACTTAGCCGTCAGCGTCTCTTCCAACAAAGCGTTCGTAAAGTTTACGGCGTCGTTACCCGTAGAAGATGCATAAACAGCATAGTGTTCTCCTGCCCATGCGGCATCCTGTGCACATACCCAGAAAGTAAGAGTACCTCCGCTCGGCAGAGANTTCACAACCTCGGCGCGCTTGCTTGCAGGTGCATTCCATTTAAGAATTGCATCCATACTGTTGGGGGCCTGCTCTGCAGTCAGATTCTGTACAGGATTGAACTGCTGTGGATCAACTGTTACGTCAACACATTCCTTCGGGGATACGCCCGCCTGGTACTTAACCTCCACGCAATACTCATGATTGCCCGCAGCTACGCCCTCTTCTTCAAATGTAGTTGCCGTCAGACCCTCCTTGATCTTAGTGCCATCGCGATAAACCGTATAGGTATAATCGGCTGAGGAGCCTCCATCGCCGGTGATCACGACATCGTCCAAATTGATCCAGAAGAAGTCTGTACAGTTGAAGTGACGGAAGGCTACATACTTGGTGCCCGCTGGCAACTGTACAGTCTTTTGGTACCAAGTACCCTGTGCACGGGTACCCCGAATAGCTTCAGGTGAAGTTACTACAGACTTNACATACTTGGTGCCCGCTGGCAACTGTACAGTCTTTTGGTACCAAGTACCCTGTGCACGGGTACCCCGAATAGCTTCAGGTGAAGTTACTACAGACTTAGCCGTCAGCGTCTCTTCCAACAAAGCGTTCGTGAAGTTCGCTGCATCATTACCCGTGGAAGATGCATAAACAGCATAGTGTTCTCCTGCCCATGCGGCATCCTGTGCACATACCCAGAAAGTAAGAGTACCTCCATTAGCAAGAGAAAGCTCCGGCGTAATCAGGTAGTTATCGGGCGTCTGAGGCCCTACGTTGTTGATGTAGGATGCAGAAGATACACAGCCAACACTGTTATGGCCNGGATTCCCCAATCGGGGCACTGTCCCAGTTGTTGCCGTCGCCGTCGGCATCGATAGTCTTCCATGCGGAAGGTATACCGCTCTCGAAGCCTTCGTTCACAACCTCGGCGCGCTTGGCATTGGCCTTGATCTCAACCTCATCAATGTCGATATAGAACATATCTGTGCTCTGGAAGTGACGGAAGGCAACATACTTAGTACCNCGGATAGCTTCCGGCGAGCGAACTCCTTTGGCTGTAAGCGTCTCTTCCAACAATGCATTCGTAAAGTTGGAAGCTGCATTACCTGTCGAAGAAGCATATACCGCATAGTGTTCCGACGCATAAGCGGCATCCTGTGCACATACCCAAAAAGTCAACTTTCCTCCGTTAGGCAGATTTAATGCCGGCGTTATCAAATAGTTGTCAGGGGTAAGAACTCCTATTCCTCCAAGACCGAATGANGTTACCTTCTGTCCCGCTGCACTACCCGTCAGATTCTGTACAGGAGCTAATTCACCTGAACCCGGTACAGTAACGTCTTTACACTCCTTCGGAGATACGCCGGCTGTGTACTTCACTTCCACGCAATACTCATGATTGCCTGCAGCTACACCGTCTTCTTCGAATGTCGTAGCCGTCAGACCTTCCTTGATCTTCGTGCCGTCACGATACACCGTGTAGGTATAGCTTGCAGGTGAATCGTCTTCGACTTCCATATCAGTTCCATCTCCCATTCCGGCGCGACGCATCGTGAAGGTGTACTTCTTGCCTGCTTCGAATGTGAAATCGTCATAACGTGCAGGCTGGTTGCCTCCATCTCCTGCGATCCACATCTTTCCGGATGCAGGTTCCGGGTTCGTAATGCAATAGTCGTAAACACCACCGGGGATTACAACTTCACCCTGTCCTGTAACGATAATATTCTGTGTAGTAACAACAGGATCGGCATTGGCCGGGATCAAATACTCGAAGTTCGCACTGTAAAGATTGGAAGAAGCTGTTCCGGTAAAGAGAGGACCGGTTGCCGGAATGACACTTCCGAATGTATTGTGATCGGCATCCAACAAGAACTGGTAACCCGTATTGTCTCCCCATACGTTGTCTGCTGCGAGCACAACCTTGGCTTCGTTGGCACGTACATCATCGGCAGGCTCGATCGTCAATACAAGGCGGTCGCTGATTCTTTTTACTTCTTTGGAACCTTCTGTTTGAAGCGATTCTCTTGCGCCATTCAGGTTGCGACCTTTGGAATTACCTTTGATCTCAACCTCATCAATGTCGATATAGAACATATCCGTGCTCTGGAAGTGACGGAAAGCAACATACTTCGTACCGGCTGGCAAATCTACCGTCTTCTGGTACCATGTACCCTGTACACGACCTCGGATAGCTTCCGGCGAGCGAACTCCTTTGGCTGTAAGCGTCTCTTCCAACAANACCCAAAAAGTCAACTTTCCTCCGTTAGGCAGATTTAATGCCGGCGTTATCAAATAGTTGTCAGGGGTAAGAACTCCTATTCCTCCAAGACCGAATGATTCTGAATATACACAACCATTGCTGTTGTAGCCTGCGACTCCGGGTGCTTTTCCGTGCTTCCAACCATGACCGTCNGCCATCGGCATCGATCAGTGTCCATGTGGCAGGAATACCGCCATCAAAGGATTCGGTCAGACCGGGNGGTGCTTTTCCGTGCTTCCAACCATGACCGTCGCCATCGGCATCGATCAGTGTCCATGTGGCAGGAATACCGCCATCAAAGGATTCGGTCAGACCGGGTTCCGGATTGGGATCCGGATTAGGATTGGGATTCGTTCCGTTGGGAGCATCCCACTTGAGCGTTACCTTCTGTCCCGCTGCACTACCCGTCAGATTCTGTACAGGAGCTAATTCACCTGAACCCGGTACAGTAACGTCTTTACACTCCTTCGGAGATACACCGGTTTCGTACTTAACTTCGACACAGTAGTTATACTGGCCGGGAGCTACATTTTCCTGTTTGAATGTCGTTGCCGTCAGATTCTGTGCGACAACAACATTGTCACGATATACCGTGTAGGTATAATCATCGGAAACACCTCCGCCAGAGACTGCTACGTCATCAAGATAAAGACGGAATATACCTGTACAACCAAAATGACGGAATGCCAAATATATCTCTTGCCCAGCATAGGCAGAAAGATCAATGGTTCTTTCCTGATAGGGAGCAGGAGGACCCTTTGTTACTTCACTCTTCTGGAAGTCTGCAGGAGGGTTCTTGCCGCCCCCAAGAGTTTCTTCGAAGAGCTTGACTGTAAAGTTTGCAGCCTCGTTTCCGGTTGTGGACAAGAACACTCCATAGTGCTCATTCTCCCAAGGCACTTGTGATGTAATCCAATAGGTAAGTTCACCATCTTGGGGAACAGTAATCTTAGGAGTCACCAAATAGTTGTCAGGACTCAAATCAATTTTTGCGTCTTTGTTAGCTGCCCATGATCTACTAAACATAGCACCATTACCTGTATGAGTAGCGGTGTTGTAAACGTTTATTGTGGATAGCCAATTACGGCCATCACCATCAGCATCGATCATTGTCCAACCATTTGGAAGCGTTTCTGTATCGAAACTTTCGTTCAACACATAAGCCCGTTTGTCGGATGCGGGGGCTTGCCAAGTGAGGGTTACCGTCTGCCCTGATACAGACCATTGGAGATTCTGTACGGGAGCGAATTCATTGCCACCTTCTCCTGTTACCACAACGGATGCAGCATCGCCGGAACCTTGTCGTTGGACAGTGAAATGATAAGTCTTACCGGCCTCTACTACATAATCATTGCCTTTGGAAACACCCTGCCCTACAATATATATTAAGCCGGGATTCGGGTTGATGATTACATAGTCATAAGTGCCGGCAGGAATATCGGCTGATGCCGTTCCATCAAGCACGAAATTCGTAGGAGTAAACGAAGCATCGGCATTGACCGGAACTTTATACTCGAAAGGATCGAAAAGGCCATCAGGAATTGTCTCGCTAGCAAACCAAAAACCATCTTCGGGAATCGATGCGCCGTACTGATCGTGATCGTCATCCCAAAGCATTTGATAGCCTGTGCCGTCTTGCCACACATCGTGAGCTTCCAAGATAATTCGTGCCATGCCGGCAGGAATCGGATCTCGGAGATCCTTGGCTGTGGATGTTCGAATACCTTTCTGCACCGTCTGGTGCGTCACAGATGGAGCCGTCTTCGGCCCTCTCTGTGCAGTAGCCGTCTGTCCCCAACACAACAGGGATAGCAGGACGGCAAGCGAAAATAAAGAATTCAATTTTCTCATACCTTTTGAAAGTATTAAAGATTAATATTTCGCGAGATAGTGCTCTACCACTATCGCCCGAAAGGTATGTTTTTAATCTTAACCTGCCAAATATTTTTTGCTAAAAAGACACAAAACACAGTTTTATTCTTTAGAAATTAGCCGAAAGACAGACCCATCGCTGAGGCAAAGTTTTACGCCATCTTTTTTGAGGATTTTATGTTTTCCATTGAATCCAAAGAGATTCGAGGCAATTATACAGAAAGGTTGAAAAGCTTACATTCTATGATAGAAGGGAAGATATAGCCCCCTCTACGCTATATCAATTCTCGGAAAGAATCGATAGCCTTTGAATCCTTCTTCAATAGGATGAGAAGCAGAGCAGGTATTTAGACCTCGTATACAGTTCTATATACCCTCTGATAGATTGGTTGCAACAGTACAGTCTCGGATAACAGCTCTTCACCTCACAAAAACTGTGTATATGAGGATAAAAATGACAATGAAATATCGCCTAAGATTCACATCTTAATCGCAAGAGAAGAAGCGAGGAACAAAAAGATCCGATCCACTTGTTTCGATAGTCTATTCGTTTCGATATATACCGAATCTCTCACCTTCTCTGCCGATGCTCCGCCCTTCGCCAGAGAACAGCCGGGACCCCTAAGATCGAGAGACGGGACTGCTGCTTTCCGGCTTGAAAAAGATGGCAAAGAGGATGGTAATGAGCAATGCATAAGCCGCAAAAATATACCATACCGTGCTCCAAGCCGTATGACCGGCATCCGTAAAGCGATCCACCACCCAACCGCTGGCAATTCCCCCGATGATGGCTCCGATACCATTGGTCATGATCATAAAAAGGCCTTGAGCAGCTGCTCGAATCGAGGGCGTAGTCTCTCGATCGACAAACATGGAACCGCTGATATTGAAGAAATCGAAGGCCATACCATATACGATCATTGACAGAACCAGGAAAATGAAGCCGCTACCCGGATTGCCAAGACCAAAGAAAGCGAAACGCAACACCCAAGCCAACATACTCATAAGCATCACCCGTTTGATCCCGAAACGTCCCATGAAAAACGGAATGGCCAAAATGAAAAGAGTCTCGGAAATCTGTGACAAAGAAAGCAACACATTGGGATGCTGCACGGCAAAGCTCTCGCTATAAGTATCTGCGAAATCGGACAAAAACGGATTGCCGAATGTATTGGTGACCTGAAGGGCTGCTCCCAATAGCATGGCAAAGAGGAAGAAGACTGCCATACGACGTTGGCGGAAAAGGACAAAAGCATCCAGCCCCAAAACGGCAAGCACCCCCTTCTTCTTGCTTTCTTTTGCCGGAGGGCAGTGAGGCAGGGTAAAAGCATACAATCCCAATGCAAGGGAAGCCACAGCACTGACATAGAATTGCATACTGCTCATTACCCATCCGCATATATCGACAGTCCACATGGCCAAAATGAAGCCGACAGTACCCCATACGCGTATAGGAGGGAATTCCCGCACTATATCCATACCGGCTTTCTCCATAGCAGTATAGGCTATCGTATTGGTGAGAGCGAGAGTAGGCATATAGCTCATGCAGAGCAGGAGCATAACAGGATAAAAAACGGAGTAACTACTCAGCGTGGAAGCATAAACCAGCAATATGGCTCCGATCAGATGGCACACACCCAAGAGTTTTTGAGCAGCCACGTACTTGTCCGCCAGAATACCCAGCAAACCCGGCATGAAAAGAGAGGCAATGCCCATCGTACCGTATATGGCACCTATTTCCAAACCGGAATAATGCAGTACGCTCGCCATATATCCTCCAAGGGAAATCAGCCAAGCTCCCCAAATGAAAAACTGCAGGAAGTTCATCAGGATCAGACGGTATTTCAATTGCTTCATGATGAGTGTGTGATTGTAGTTGTTACGGAAGACTGAAAAGAAAAAGCCCTTCGACGGCACCGAATCCCGAATCGAAAGGCTTATTCCGGAGCGTATAGCACATATCAGTTATCAGTATAGGTCATACTGTAGACTCCTATACGCGCTGTTTTATCTTTTTTTCCAAGTAGTAGTTTCACGCCTGACGGGAACATGAAATTATTCAGCTGAGAGGTGTACATTGAGCCACCGGCTCCTGCAGTCTGACGCTTCACAGGCAGCAGTACGAGAACAAGATCCTTATTGATATAAGGCTTACCCTCGGGGGTCTTCTCCGTATTGTTCTTAATATGCTCCATCAACAGGCGGCTGATATTGCTAAACCGATACTCCCGTTTCTTAATGTTGTATATGGTCGAGAGGAATGCAGTGCGGGGCTGCATCAGCTCGGTCTGTTCTTGCTCGAAGAAGTTTCTCACCGAATCCTGCGGCAAGAGCAACAAGTAGGAGGGCGGACTCAGCATCAAGCCCTCAGAAGGCTTCGAAGCACTGATATTGAACTGCGCTTCACCGATTTGCCAAGCCAAAGAGGAAGACAGATTGCTCGTGAAAGCATCCGTAAACTGTTCTTTGCTGATTGTCAGTTGCGTCATCACCCCTGCCGGACTCTTCACACAAGTGAGAGAGTCATTCTCCTGCAACAGGTGGGATATTTGGGAGTTCTTGATATGATTGACCTGATAGGATTCGCTCGTATTTACGAAAGTCTCTGAAGCCGTTGCGGTAGAATCGGCCGCAACCTTGTAGCTATAGAAGATGGCCATCTGCGTATTGTACACGCTGAGCACAACTCCCGTACCCGTCGTCGTAGTCACATACAGACCGCCCAACACATTATTATAGAAGCTCTCCTGCGTATCGAAAACACTTGGGTTGTTTACCGAGAGATCGTATATCTTTTGGCCGATCTCATTGGGCAAGGGAATTCTTACGCGGTGGAATGCCGAGTCGTTGCCAGCCTTGAATGTTTGCGAGGCTATGATCTGCGTTTCGTCCAGCAGGGAGGCCAATTCCTGTGTGGAGTAGTATGAGGGAGGAATGGCTTTGTTGATTTTATAGATCGAAACCTTCATGATAGACGTGGAGTCCCCCGCCCAACTGTCATAGTTGATACTGAGCTTCACGGAGTCGATCTTCCCATCTTTGGGCGGATACTTGAATTTGAAATTCCTCGGACTCTTGAACTGCATGATGTAGTCAGCCTTCAAGTCGCCATATTCGGGATCCGTCAGATCTCCCAGCAGGGTATAGTTCGTTCGGTTGTATATATCGCCCATCGGTATCGTCTTGACAGAAAATTCGAGCGTATCCACTCTGGCCGAAACCGGATCCGAAGGTGGCTGGATAGAACCTCCGATCGGAGACAGATCATCATCGCAGGCTGCCGTGAGGAAAGCCATTAACGAAAAAACAAGAAGAAGGTATCTCTTCATAATAATGGTGAATCGTTGGGGGGTTTGCGTGGAAAGGCAGATAATTAACGCTAATCGCTGCCTGCATATTGTTTTTACGGCGCGGTCAGGCAGAATGAGACAAATCAGTTGGCCGTCAAAAGATCGCTATAGAAGTTGTCGAAAGCCTCTTCATAGTTCTCTTTCCCTTGGTATGGGAGGAAAGCCTTCCCCTCCAAAGAAGATATATAGTCGGTCAGCTCCGGTGCTATGGTCTCCGATCCCTGAATGACACCGTCGGCATATCGGATGGCCAGACGGCTCAGAGCCAAATAGTCGGATGACTGCTCCATTACGGACAGGTCATCGGCCGTGATCTTGTCGAATCCGAGCTTACCGAAGAGGGTCTCCGGGATCACTCCCTGTCCGGCATCATCGTAGATGGAGTAGACCACTTTTGCTTTTTGCAGGCAGGGGTCGTCCACATACATCTTCTTCAGATACAAGGCAGCCAACGCCGTGAACCAGCCATGACAATGGATGACATCGGGGATCCAACGCAGTTTCTTGATGGCCTCGAGTGCTCCCCGCACGAAGAAGATGGCTCGCTCATCGTTGTCATTCTCCTGTTTAGGCTTGATGTCGTACATCGTCTTGCGCTTGAAGAAATCATCATTGTCAATGAAATAGACCTGCATGCGTGCCGACTGGATGGAAGCCACTTTGATGATCAGCGGATGGTCGTTGTCGTTGATGATCATATTGATACCGGAAAGGCGTATCACCTCGTGCAGCTGGTTGCGACGCTCATTGATGATACCATAGCGGGGCATAAAAATGCGCACCTCGTTGCCTCGCTCCTGAATGGTCTGAGGCAATTTGCGCGAAACGACCGATATGTCCGTTTCCGGCAAGTAGGGGAAAATTTCTTGGGATATGTAAAGAACTTTTTTGGAATCCATTCTTTTACCGTCATCTACGTTTCTTGCAAAGGTACAAAAAAAACTCATCGACAAGATAAGGAAGAAGTACGTAAAGCTCTCTTAGATAAGTATAAAAAGAAAAATACACCCAAGTATCGCAGCACATAGCCAACTATTATAGCAGATAGAGTAAGCCGATTCCGCAGGGAAGGCAGACAAAAAACTAAACAATCTGATCAAGCATAAGGCGTAATGATAAAGGCACAAATAGATTAATAGATTTTTAAGAAAAAAAGCGAGAAGGCCAAAGAATAGCCCCGCCCCGTTTGGGAAAAAACAAGAAACGAATTGCCACACAAAAAGGCCATCACGCCCCCTTAGCAGAATCGACGGTTTAAAGACGGAAGAGATAGTTGAGCTTTATGCTCAGAGTCAGGTTCGACGATTTGCCATGAGGATCCTGCTGGCGGTTGTTGAGGAGATCGTGGAAGCCATAGTACAAACGCCCTTCCATCTCAAAAGTTCCCAGACGACTGGCATCGAATCCGAAACCAGGTCCACCGGCCAGTCCCCACTCGAAACGACCGTGTAGGCCTTGCGCATAACGTCGCAGCTGTAGTTCGGTGAAGTCCGAGCCTTGCTTGACGGGTTTCTCTGATACGATGAATCCAAACTGAGGCCCCAAATTGAGAAAGGCATAGAGACCTCTTTGCCGAATTTTGACATGTGTGAGCAGGGGTATCGTCACACAATCGAACGTGCGGCGATAGGCATTGTCAGGTTTTCCCTCGAATTTTTCTTCCCAACCCAGCCGGACATAATCCACTTCCATCTGGAAGCCGGCTTTCAAGGCTCCTGTACTTTCCTCGTTTACCCGAACAATGAGACCACCCGATGGCGCCAACAACATCTTTTGGTCCACTGAGGGGTTGAAGAGTACCTTGTTGGCGGATACGCCTCCCGCGAGTCCGACCTGCACACGCAATGACCGCTTGGCCGTTTGGGCTTCGACCAAATTGACCAGAGATAGGAAAATGAAAAGACTGATACTTATTCTCAGAAACATGATTTTCTTCAGATAGAGTTGCATAGACAGTCGAACATTCGTCCACTCGTCATGAAAGAGCAACTATTGAGATATGGCCACACGATCCACCCCTCCATCGGCTCTCAGGGTAACGATGAAGAGGTTGAGATTCACAAAGCCGCCATCGCCTTTTATCTCACGGAATTGGAAGTCTGTCTGCAATCCCGTGGAGGGGAGCATGGGGAGGTTGTTCCTAAGTGAACGGCCATAGGAGGCTAAGCCCCCGATAAAATAGCTGGTAATATCGTAGCCCAGAACGCTGTACTTGGGGAAGCCACCAGACACCTTATGATCGTACCAGGCATAATATTGCGAAAGGAATTGTTCGCTTTCGAGGTTTGCTGGATTGAAATAGAAGGAAGAGTAGAATGAAGAGCCGTATTTCCTCATTCGCCCTTGCATATCTCTGTCGAAGGACTGCCACTCAGGGTAGCCAAAGAAAGTTAACTGTTCCGCCTTGCCATTGCCATCCGCCAAATAAAGTATACGACGAAGGATGCTCTCTCTCGCCATGCAGGGCATTATCACGATACGGGAGTCGGAACGAAGCAGCTTGACCAATTCGCCCTGTTCTGTATCGGAAGAAATCTTCGTATAGGATTTGCCTGCCTTGTCCATCTCGGACATAATGAAGGCGGCACAAGGCTCAACCGATCCCGAACCGGTGACGAACACAACGGTTCTATCGGCATATCGCTGCATAAAGAGCTTGGCAACCTGCGGATAGAGGTATTCTTGGGGAGGATTGATCTGGAAGAGGTTGGCCGAAGCCCTGCCGGCTATTTTACCGGAGCTGAACGGAACCACGTAGTTGATACCGCGCAGGTCTGCATAGCGTGAAATAGCAGCTATCTGGTCGTTGGAAGTGCCCCCGATAAGGAGGTGACAGTTATTGAGTTCGCCACTATGGATTACATCCTCTGCATCAGAAGCATTGGATACATCATAAACGCGCAAGGTCACCGAAACGCCCCGTTTCTTCAGACGATTGAGCCCCATCAGCATACCTTCGTAAAACTCCACATATCGCTGTGTATTGCCCGACAGCGGGAGCATCAGACCGACTTCTATAGTTTCGGACTGTACCGACATGGGACTGGAGGCCATAGAGGTAGAGTCAGCCTTGGGAATACGCAGCTTCCTACCGGCGGGGAAGTTAGAGGCTGATATACCCGGATTGGCCCTCATCAGATCGTCTTCGCTCAACTCATATTGCCTGCTGACAGAGTAGAGCGTTTCCTGTGGCTGGATAATATGTTCACTCGGGAGAGCAGCTGCTGAAACTCTGCTATTGGACTTGATCGGCTTGGCCGGAATAAGCAAGGTCTGTCCTTCTCTAAGCCCCTGTTTGGCCGATGGATTGAGCGCATAAATATCTTCCTCCGAGAGACCATACTGACGCGCCAGTCCATAGACGGTCTCTTTGGCTTGCACCACGTGTACCTTTGTCCTGCTACGCGTCTGAGCAGCCATCGACATGGCAGACATCATCACACAAGCCATCAGCAGGATATAAAAACCTTTTATCCGGAATACATGATTTGTCATGATTTACCCCCTTCTTTTTTAGTCCTATCTATTAGGTGAGATGGGGCAAAGGTAACAATAACGACACTGCAGACAAATGTGTTATCCTCTTTACAAATCCCCATATCAGAGAGCTACATGGATTAATCTCTTCATTATAACAGGCCCATAACTATACGAAAAATCATCCGGATATCATAGAAGCATTTTGAGAGATTAAATTAAAATGATGGACTTACCACTCGGCTTGAGGATATCCTATACTTCTTTCAAATTCTAAATAATATTCAGCAAGACAAACAGCTCAAATCAAAAGCCATTTCAATGTCGAAAGACAAGGTTGCTTAAGGGACAGACAATGTCACACACTACATCATTTTATTAGCAATAATTCCTTGCGTTGATAGCTTACCAAAGTCAGCTGTTTCGACAGAAACTCGTACCCAATAAGCCCATTAATTTTCAGACCTTTATCCTCGTTTAAATGAGAGATATCACTAAAAACAGTTTGTGATTTTTTGAACAAGGTTGTTCCGGCATAGAATTCTTTCAATTGAGCATGAGTGACATCTTTCTTGTTTTTAGAAGCTCCACCTAAACTTTTTGTCGTTATTCCCTCCAAATTATCTTTCACTTTAGCGAAAAGGGTTATATCCAAGAGATTTGCTCCCGCACCACAATCAATACCCAATTTATAATAATCATCTCCTATCCTGATCTGCATAATGGGGATGTGGCCTCTCCATTCAAGCGGAAGAGTTTCAATAAGGTGTTTAGATAGTTTTTCTTTTCTGTATGTTTCGAAATAATCCGGATTGATCAGTATGACAACATTCCTGGCATAATCATACAGCACATCGTATTTACTCAAGAAATCATGGCCGATCAGTCCGTAAATCTGCCTACCTTCGCTCTCCAAGTGTGATATGTCATTCGTAAGCATATCTTTCCGATTGACACGGATTCCATAAAAGTCAATGCTCATATTGACAATATTTGTTCCTGATAAACTCTCGTCGTGAACTCCTTTAGCAGTACTTAAAACAGTTTCCTCCTTTTCTGTATCGACTGTGTCTTTCTCGATATATTTCGAATTAATGATGGTAAATCCAGATCCACTATCCAATATGAAATCTTGCTCTTCTCCATTGACAGATGCCTTGACAACAATCAAATTTCCCATTCTTGTAAATGGAATTTCTATCACATTACTCAGATTGTATTCTATTTTGGAAGGATCTACCTTGGCTGTTTTTACCACGATTTTTAGTAGTTCCATTCTTTTTATCCTATTGTTTTGATCAAACTCGAACAACGCCTGTTTCTTTCCGTGTTTCTCATATTCAACATCGTAATTAAAAGTCAAGTCAACGTTTCCTGTTACTTCTGTCAGTATGAAACTCTCGATGTTTCCCAAATTACTAACCAACTGCGCCAATACCGTTTCTACTACGGGTGAAGATTGACCTGCAATTTTAAAGTTTTCCGCCAGATATGGCCTTATTTGCTCCATGTTCTGTTTGCTAACGGCATCAAAAACAACACCGACAATTCTTTCACATTCGGTTCTATCTTGCGCAAAAACCGTTATGGTAAAGAATACGGGAAAAATCGACAATAAGATTCTTTTCATAACTATTACATTAATTTTCATTGTGTTCTCGGCAAACTATAACGCATTCGGCAAGAATGTGAGAAAAGCAGGGAAGCAGCAGAATGGGCGATTGCATTAATGTGCTGGCGGGAACATTTTTCACCCTTGGCTGTATGCCAAAGGTATCTACTGCAGACGTCCTTCCCAAAAAAGATAAGCACAAGCTGTATCAGCACATAGCAAACAAAGGAATCCATGCGTTCAAGTACTTGGCTTGCAATATAGTAAAAAGAATATTTCGTAATACAACTGTGATCATTCTCCGTAGTAATATACACTCCAATATCAAGTACAACACTATTGTAAATTTTGACCATCAGGTATAATTGCATACTTTTAGCGTCTTAAGTAAGAGTCACAGATCGCATCAGTTTTTTCTAACAACTAAACTATTTCGACAAAGAATGAAAAAATTAAACTACTTATTTTTATTTGCCGTTTTATTCACCTTATTCTGTTCAGGACAAAAAGCAGTGGCACAAGGTGTAACACTTCCTTATCTTGAAGGTTTCGATGAAGGAATCCCCTCCACATGGACTATCAAGGATGCCGATGGCGATGGATGGTGTTGGCTCCACGGGGTTCCTACATCTTTCCAGAACACTCAGCATGGCAATGGTATGATGGCATCCTTTTCTTGGAGTGGCGGACAGCCTTTGAAACCGGACAACTGGCTGATTTCTCCCATAGTGACCGGTGCGACCTCTGTGAAGTATTACGTAGCTGTAAACACCCTATATCCTAATGAGCACTATGCTATCATGGCTCAGCTGGAAGGGCAAGAGGATTATATTGTTGCCTTTGAAGAGACGCTCACCGGGACAAGAGCACAAGGGCCATTCTTCGAACGAATGGTGAATCTTCCGGCCGGCACGCAACGAGTGGCTTTCAGACATTACCAGTGTACCAATCAAAACTTCCTTCACATCGACGAAATTTTGTTCATGGGCAACGGGGCGCAGCACAACCCTGTCATGAATTTGCAAGCGAGCGTAGCAGACAATGGGACTGACGTGCTACTCCAGTGGAAAGCCCCTGTTTCAGACGAAACCGACTTCTCCTACGCAGTGTACCGTGATGCAGCAAAGATTGCGGAAGGCCTGACCACTACTACATACACGGATGCGAATATGGCTAACAAGCAGCATGAATACTGCGTAGAAGTAAAATATACCAGCGGTGTATCGCCGAAGGCCTGCACCAAATTCGTACCCCAAAGTGCTCAAATGATAGCGGTGCAAAAGCCTTATACGCTGACGGTGACAGAAAACACGATCACGGTATCTTGCTCAGGCAAAGCCACCATCTACGACATGAAGGGACGGCAATTGGCTTCGGGAACGAATAAAGTAGTCTTTACGGCTCAGAACAATGTATATGTCGTAAGGATCGAAATAGATGGTAAGACCTACGCAGAAAGAATTTCCGTCAAATAATCCGCATCCGATTCAAAATTCATATTTCCTGATTCGATCTTAGACTGAACAGGGGTGTGCAAAAATCGCGCTCACTGCGATCGTAGCACACCCCTTTCCTTTTTCCAAGATTTGACGGACAGCTCTGTTTTATCACCTCGTGAAGAGACCCTCCGAAGGCTGCGAACTATAAATAAATCGAAAACTATCTGTATACAAATCGGAAATGTTTTATATACAAATCGTTTGATGACCTCTTCTGAAAAGACTTCCGAACTAAATTGGTATTACCGCATAAAAGTCATGCGAACGGAGTACTCGTTTTTTGATGAAACTGCCCTGACAAAAAGAGAGAAAAAACGCTACTGAATAAGAATAATTGCTATATTTGCGTCCGCTATCGGGATGTAGCACAGTTGGTAGCGCGCCACGTTCGGGACGTGGAGGTCGGAAGTTCGAGTCTTCTCATCCCGACAACGCCGTCAATATTCCTTCGGGATTATTGGCGGCGTTTCTTTATTTACAGCAAGGCAAGTGCTTTCTATTGCCCCAACAGAAAGCACTTTCTCTGAGTGTATTTTAGTCTTAGGACTGATAAGATCAGGAGGGAAAAGCCTACATGTTTTTGCCGAAAAAGAACTGCATCAGCAGCAAATTCAGCACAAGCAATGCACCTCCCATCAGGACGATCTGACGTTGTTCCGGCTTAGGCAACAGGAAATAGGCGACTATACCGGCCACGAAGATGAGCAATATCAGAAAAGTGATGACGCGTGTAATGCGTGATTTGCGGAGTTTCATTTTCTTATGTCGTTGTTGTTATCAAAGTGAAAAGGGGCGGAGTTTGTAGCCACGGGTGCGAAGTTCCTGTACCAGCCCTTTTGCGCCGATGAGGTGGCCGGCTCCTACAGCTATGAGAGTGGGCTTTGCAGACAGTAGAGCCGGTATCTTTTCCATCCATCGTGCATTGCGCTTATAGACCAAACGCTCCATATCCTGAGGTGTCATATATTGACCTTCGAACACGCCTTCTATCTGCTGAGCCTTATAGTCACTGACAAGTTTTACTAAAGGATTCTGCTTCTTTTGCATATCTCGAATTGTCTTAAGCAAGTCTTGTGCTTGCTCTTTCAGGCCTTTGGAAAAGAGGAGATATTGCATAGCATCCCAAGCCTCATCCTGCGTTTCGAAAAACACCGCCTCTTTTCCGTCAGCGAGTCCATGAACGACAACGCCTACATCCATCGGCTCCTGCCCTTGGAGACGCATAGATTCTAATCCGAGACTGATAAAGAATGAGAGGATAGAGGGGCGGAGGGGTATCTGATCCACAGAACCCATACCGGCGGATTGGAGGAATTGGTTCAATTCCTGTAGCTCTTCAGGAGAATAAAGCATGGCATAAGTGGTATCGCTCGGCAGCATCATGTTTGCTTGCAGGCGCGGCATCAAGGCTGTCAGGGATTCGGGACGAACGTCATGCTCGATGACTACCTGACGGACAGACGCGTATGCATCCTTATAGCCGGAGATACTATCCATATAAGTATAAGGCACTATATGACATGTACCGAGTAAATAGCTCGGTTCGGTCAGCCCGTTTCCGGAAATTTCCCACAGGATGGCATCGCGTTTGCCGACTTCCTGTGCAGAGACACAGTAACCGATGAGGAGAAAGAGCCAAAAGAGAATCGTTTGTCTTGTCTTCTTCATAATTGTATCAATGTCGTTAGGGGTTATACAATAACATCATTCTCCAATCTGGAAGCAGGGCGGGAACAGGCTTGCAGTGTATGTATCCACTGGCAAGCAACGAGACCGGCCGTTTCCGTTCGCAGGCGACTCTCTCCAAGAGAAACGGGTGCAAATCCGGCAAGCAAGGCAGACTCCACTTCAGACGGAGAGAAGTCTCCTTCCGGCCCTATCAGAATCAGCACATCCTGTCCTGCGCGGTAGAAATCCGACGGATAGCCTCGCCCTTTAGCTATTTCGGCTCGAACGGCTTCGTCCACATAAGCGATAAGGCGAACGGCGGTATTCGAAGTATCGGCTATTACGGTTTGTATCGGGATATTGACTCGAATCACGGGAAAGGAGGCTTTGAGCGACTGCTTCATCGCACTAATTGCGATGCGCTCCAAGCGTTCCGCTTTGATACGCCTACGCTCGGAATGTTCGGATTCGATAAAGACCACTTCGTCCACCCCTATTTCTACTAACTTCTCCAGCATCCACTCCATCCGCTCGCTCTGTTTGGTGGGGGCAATAGCTATGGTAATTCTGCCTCGCCAAGGTTTTTGCCACGACTCCTGTCCGCACACGCTTACATAACAGCTCTTGCGATCGGCAGTTTCTATGACCGCATCGAAGAATGAACCTCGCCCGTCGGTCAGACGGAGACGATCGCCTGCCTGCATACGCAGGACGCGCAAGATATGGCCGGCTTCGTCGTCAGGCAGCCTGTCGGACTGCTCTATATCGGGAGCATAGAATAAGGGGAGGGACATACTGAATCATTCTACCATAGTTTCTGTACCAAAAGTAGTCCATTCCAACCGAATAGAACCATCGGCAGCGCGAAAGGCGAATCAAGAAACGGAAAAAGGGTGCACCGGATTCCTCTCCGATGCCCTCCTTCTCTATCCCAAAGGATATAGCCGACAGCTTATTTTATTGCGGTCTGACTTTCCGTGCAAATCGGTCATTCACGCTCACCATTACAGCCTCCCCTGCAAGCTGCGTGCGTGGCAAGCGAATCGTCACTTCTCTCTCGGTTGAGACTACTTCTCGCAGCAATGCACCGGACAGAGAATGGATCCGTATCGTATTGGACTGCGATCCGCTCGGGCAAAGGATGCGAACGACGTCGCCTTCGCATGTAATCTGATACGGGCTATCCTGCTGAAGAGCCTCCTGCATAGCAGCCGGTACTTGATGGATCACGCACCCCAGATCAGGATACTTGACGTAGCTGTTGCCTTCGCTATCCTCGAAACAGATCAGCTCGTTCGGGATACCTCCGTCCATCCCCAGAGGATAGGGGTCAAAGCCCTGTGTGTCGCCTATACCCTCGATCCATACGTAGTGTATGTTAGACGCATAAGGATCTTCTCCATCATAGAAACCGTTGATGTAATAGAAACGTCTTTGTTTCCCTGCAAACTCTTGCTGCTCGATTTTGGCAATGATAAATGACACCTCCGGTATGAGTTGGAACGTGTAGCCCTTGAAGACTTGCCCAACGGGTCGGTTATAATCGAACACCTCGTACTCAACGCTGCTTCCAAAGACGCGGAACACCTTTCCCGTCTCCGGTTCTTCTCGCATAAAGATCGAGGGTAATACAGGATCTTCGGCATTCGTCGGGAGCACATCTATACGTACATATGCTTTGTCATCGATTACAACCGTCTCCACGGCCTTGTATTCATAGGTTCTTTTCTCATGCATAATATCGGGCATACCGACCGCTCCGGTTTTGTGAACCACGTTCCATTTATTGCCCACGGAAACAAGTGGGATTTGCCCCGATCTCGGAGCCGGTGCCGTACGATGCTCTTCGGTGGCAGATTGCTGAGCACACAAGGGGGAGATTGCAGCCCCGACACCCAAGACCGCGGATAGAATTAAGTACTTGGCCCTCATAAACCTTGTCATTTTTTTAGGATTGGTTTGACGATGCGTCATAAAGATATAAAAATTGTGTGCCTATTCATAATTTACGAACGGCAATTCGTCAAAATTCCCCACCTTTGCCCTGCACTATCAGGGAAAGAACGATATGAAAAGACTGATAACAACAGGAGCAGCCATTTTACTGGCCGCTACACTATCTGCCTGCAACGGCAATAATACAAGCGACACCCAACACGATCGGGCTGAACAGGCCGAAACGGTGCAAGCTGATCTCTTCTCGGCCGACTCGGCTTACACCTTCGTGCAGCGTCAGGTGGACTTCGGCCCTCGCATCCCCAGCACAGCTCCGCATCGAGCCTGCGGCGATTGGCTCGTGGCTACGCTCCGCAGCTTTGGAGCCACGGTGCAAGAGCAGACAGCCGAAATCAAAGCGCACGATGGCACCATGCTGCCCATGCGCAATATCATAGCCTCATACCACCCCGAAGCCACGAGACGCATATTGCTGATGGCTCACTGGGATACCCGGCCGGCCTCCGATCAGGATGCCAATCCGGCTATGCACACAGAGACTTTCGATGGTGCGGACGATGGCGGCAGCGGAGTAGGCGTATTGCTGGAAATAACACGCTATCTGGGACAACAGAAGGATTCGGGCATGGGCATCGACATCGTATTCTTCGACACAGAGGACTACGGCAGCTATGGCGATGACGAATCGTGGTGTCTCGGATCACAGTATTGGAGTCGCAATCCGCACGTAGCAGGTTACAAAGCCGAAGCCGGCATCCTGCTGGATATGGTTGGTGCCGAAGGAGCTACGTTCTATTGGGAGTACTTCTCCAAGAGCTATGCCCCGGGGTTGATCTCTGCCGTATGGCAGACGGCAGCCGAATTGGGATACGGCAGCTACTTCATCCAAGCCGATGGAGGGGCCTTGACGGACGACCATGTACCTGTGATCAAGAATTTGGGGATTCCCTGCATCGATATTATCAATTACTCGTCCAAAAACGAACATGGCTTCGGCGACCACTGGCATACCCAGAGGGACAATATGCAGATCATCGACAAAAATGTACTCGATGCCGTGGGCGAAACAGT
Organism: Porphyromonas gulae; assembly: GCF_000765945.1. NCBI lineage: Bacteria > Pseudomonadati > Bacteroidota > Bacteroidia > Bacteroidales > Porphyromonadaceae > Porphyromonas > Porphyromonas gulae. The sequence goes on along the minus strand of NZ_JRAT01000017.1, from coordinate 2,711 downwards.
CATTCGATATTTGGACGAACAGGCGAAAGCCGCTTCACACTGACTACTCACTCATTAGCTTACCCCATGCCAAGTATAAACGAAATACAAGATCAGATCATCGAGGAGTTCTCCGCCTTCGATGACTGGATGGACCGTTATCAACTGCTAATCGATATGGGCGGTGCCCTACCCGAACTGGACGCTGCGGACAAGGTGCCGGAGAACATTATCGAAGGTTGCCAGAGTCGCGTATGGATAGCAGCCTCCCTGCAAGACGGTAAGGTACACTACCGCGCCGATAGCGATGCCCTCATCGTCAAAGGGATAGTCGCCCTACTGCTACGGATACTGAACGATCAGAAACCGAAGGACATCATTTCGTCCGACCTCTACTTCATTCGCGAAGTAGGGTTGCAAGATCATCTCTCCCCGACGCGCTCGAACGGCCTCGTCTCGATGCTCAAGCAAATGCGTTTCTATGCCCTTGCCTTCGAAGGTGGGGAGGCCTGATTCATGGGTGATCGTCTGACCGTCATCATAGGTGCCGGACTCACCGGCCTGACCACAGCCGCCTTCCTCAGAGCTGCCGGCAGGCCTGTTCTGGTTTTGGAGCAGTCAGCTCATATCGGCGGACAGATACGCACCCTCCGAAAGGACGGGTTTGTCTTCGAAACAGGGCCGAATACCGGCACGATCTCCTCACCGGAAGTAGCCGAGCTATTCGAGTTGCTCGGATTGGAACCTGAGATAGCCACGCCCGCAGCCGCCAACCGCCTGATATGGAAAGGCGACAGACTGCATCCCCTCCCACGGAACTTTGCCGAGGCTGTCAGTACACCCTTGTTTTCCCTATGGGACAAATGGCGCATCCTCGGCGAACCCTTTCGCCGGAGGGGCGGACAGCCCAATGAAACGGTCGGATCCTTGGCTCGTCGCCGACTGGGCAAAAGTTTTGTGGACTACGCAGTCGATCCTTTCCTCGGTGGCATCTATGCCGGAGATCCCGACCAACTGGTTACTCGCTTTGCCCTGCCCAAACTGTACGATCTGGAGCAGCGATACGGCAGCTTCGTGCTCGGAGCCATCCGAAAAGCCAAAGAGCCACGAAGCGAACGCGACCGCAAAGCCTCCCGCAAGATCTTTTCCGTGCAAGGAGGGCTGGGTGTCTTGATCGAAACTTTGACGGACTATATCGGACGCGAACACATCCTCACAGAAACGCAAATCCGATACATCAATCACCCGGGAGCACACACCTTCGGCCTTACCTATACGGATGCTTCGGGAGAGGAGCACACCATTCCATGCCGCCACTTGGTGAGCACGGTGGCAGCGCGCCATATCCCCACACTGTTCGACCACTTCCCGGCGGACGAATCAGCCGTGTTCGAGCAGCTCTATTATGCCCCCATGATAGAGATTGCCGTAGGCTTCCGTCGGGATGTGGCCACCCACCTGCCGGCTTTCGGCTGCCTGATCCCTTCAAGGGAAAATCGTCGCATCCTCGGTATCCTATTCCCTTCGGACTGTTTCCATGGCAGAGCACCGGAGGGGGGCGCACTCTATTCCATATTCATGGGCGGGGTGCGGAGTGCTTCGCTCATAGACCTTTCCGACGAGGAGATCAGCACGATCGCAATGGAAGAGCTGCGCGATATGCTGCACATACCTCACACCTGTAGGCCGGATCTGCTGCACATCTCACGCCACCGCCATGCCATACCGCAGTACTACGCCGATACGGAACTTCGGCTGGACATCATTCGCCGAATGGAAATGCGCTGGCCGGGCTTACATTTAGGGGGTAATATGCGTGGGGGCATAGGTATGGCACATCGTATCTCACAGGGTGTGGAAATGGCTCGAAGTATCATAGAAGAGACAGCCATTGCCGAACGAGCCGCCAAAGGCTGATCAGGAGATTCGCTTTTTCCCTCACCGCGAGCTACAGCCCAATCGGCCGGTATTTATTTTCACCCTGTTCTATTTAGTCCAACGCATATCTTCCGGACTAATTCATAAGCCCAACAAACCAAGCAAACTACTGCTCCCCTACCATATACGTTACGTTCGAGAAAATAGCTATTTGGCGTTCTGTGACGTGTACTGAAAAAAGTTGACAGTGGGCGGGATGCAACCAGTATCCATTATGGGCAAACATTTAAGCAACTTTGAACGCCTTGCCATCCTAGAGGNTGACGTGTACTGAAAAAAGTTGACAGTGGGCGGGATGCAACCAGTATCCATTATGGGCAAACATTTAAGCAACTTTGAACGCCTTGCCATCCTAGAGGATTACCTCTCGGGAGCAGAGAGCAAAGCAGCCATTGAGCAGAAATATGGGCTAAGTCATGGTCTCATTCGCTCTTGGCTTAGTAAATTTGGACTCGAAGATAAAGTTCATCCGGTCCCNAGCAAAGCAGCCATTGAGCAGAAATATGGGCTAAGTCATGGTCTCATTCGCTCTTGGCTTAGTAAATTTGGACTCGAAGATAAAGTTCATCCGGTCCCAATGAAAGCGTCCCAATCCCCCCAGAGTGAGCTGACCCTCAATGAAAAAGAAGAGTTGGAGCAACTACGTAAAGAGAATCGTATCCTCAAGAGTCGTCTCAAGCGAGAAGAACTAGGTCATCAAGCCTACAAGCTACTTGTTGAGTTGGCAGAAGAAACCTACGGCATCCGGATACGAAAAAACTCCGAAGCCAAGTAGTTCAGCGTTTATCAGAGCC
>NZ_JRAT01000016.1:0-237 GCF_000765945.1 Porphyromonas gulae | reverse complement strand
GCCGTTGGACTTTCTTTCTATGTCTTTGATAAAGGCACCGGGATAGTTCTGCTTGATGTAATTTACGATCTTAGCCTTGATGTGAGCAGGGATATTGTCGTCATCATCCTGATTATCTACATTTCCGCTCACGAAGTTACCCTGAGCATCGAACAGCAAGTCATACTCCTTGTTGTTGTAGACGATCTCTGCCTTGTACATGCCGTTGGACTTTCTTTCTATGTCTTTGATAAAGGC
>NZ_JRAT01000015.1:0-40404 GCF_000765945.1 Porphyromonas gulae | reverse complement strand
GTTTTTCAGATTACTTGAGGTTTGCAGAGAGATCGCATGAAGCTCTCCTTTCTTCGTCAAATCAATGCATGTATCTGTCTTGATCGATATGAGGGGGGGAGGTTATTGTGCAACAGTCTCATTCTATGTTTTTTTGCGAACCTAAATGGAATGAAAAAGACTACATTTGCACCGTTGTTATTGGATACATATGCTGATTACAGAGAGAATTTACGTATTGGAAGATGTCGATGTACAGGCTTTCCTCGGTGTAAATAACAGCAATCTTATGCTCCTGCGTACGCTCTTCCCGAAGCTGCGCCTGGTGGCACACCACAATGTGCTCAAGATCATGGGCGATTCGCGCGAGACGGATCGTTTCCTCGATGTCTTGGAGCCGATGGTGGCATACTGCCGTGAGTACAACCTCCTGCCCGAAGATGTGATCCTGCGCATTGCTCAGGGAGCCAAGTTACCTGCCGACGATATACCCAAGCATCTCATCCTGCACGGAACGGGAGGCAAGAGCATCATTGCCAGAGGTGATAATCAGCAGAAACTTGTGGAGGCTTTCGAGGCCAATGACCTCGTTTTTGCCATCGGCCCTGCCGGAACAGGCAAGACCTTCGTAGCCATCAGTCTGGCTGTCCGTGCCTTGAAAAGCAAGCAGGTGCGCCGTATCATTCTCTCACGTCCTGCTGTGGAAGCCGGCGAGAAGCTGGGATTTCTGCCCGGTGAGATGAAAGATAAGCTCGATCCCTACTTGCAGCCTCTGTATGATGCGCTGGAGGAGATGATCCCTGCCGTGAAGCTGAAAGAGTACATCGAAAACAACATCATCCAGATAGCACCATTGGCCTATATGAGAGGACGTACGCTCAACGATGCCGTGGTCATTCTGGACGAAGCTCAGAATACGACCGAGTTGCAGATGAAAATGTTCCTGACCCGCCTTGGTGCCAATGCCAAGATGATCGTCACCGGCGACATTACGCAGACCGATCTTCCCAGAGGTGTGCACTCCGGTCTGCGTCAGGCTCTGAATATCCTCCAAGGAACGAGAGGGATAGGCTATATTGCATTCCAACGCGCTGATATAGTGCGCCATCCGCTCGTACAGCGTGTGGTGGATGCCTACGACCGGTACGATGCCGAACGGAAAAAGGAGGCCGAAGCCGCAGCTGTCGTTGCGCAAACCATATAGAATCAGGCGATACCGATATTATTACGAATCACTTAGCATACAATTCACGATGAAAGAAACATTAGCTCGTACCGACTTCAGACTGCCGGGACAGAAAGCCGTATATCACGGCAAGGTGCGCGACGTATACACGTTGGAGAATGATCTTCTGGTCATGATAGCCACGGATCGCATATCGGCTTTCGACGTAGTCCTTCCGGCCGGTATCCCTTACAAGGGTCAGGTACTCAATCAGATAGCGGCACACTACCTCGATGCCACTCGCGATATAGTTCCGAACTGGAAGATAGCTACGCCCGACCCGATGGTTACTGTCGGACACCGTTGCGAACCGTTCAAGGTGGAGATGGTCATCCGTGGCTACATCACAGGAAGTGCATGGCGTGCCTATGCTGCCGGCGATCGCGTGCTTTGCGGTCTGCCTCTTCCCGAGGGTATGCGTGAAAACCAGCGTTTCGAGCATCCTATTATCACACCTACGACCAAGGCCGATGAGGGACACGACGAGAATATCTCCCGCGAAGAAATCATTGCTCAGGGGCTGGTGTCTAAAGAGGACTACGAGCAGATAGAACGCTATACCTACGCACTTTTCGAGCGCGGCACTCAAATGGCTGCCGAGAAGGGGCTTATTTTGGTGGACACCAAATACGAATTCGGCAAGAAGGACGGTAAGATCTACCTGATCGACGAAATACATACGCCGGACTCTTCTCGCTACTTCTATGCTGAGGGCTATCAGGAGCGATTCGAACGAGGTGAAGCACAAAAGCAACTCTCCAAGGAGTTTGTCCGTCAGTGGCTGATCGAAAACGGTTTTCAAGGTAAGCCCGGTCAGCAAATACCGGAAATGACGGAAGCATATTGCGACAGCGTGTCGGAACGCTATATCGAATTGTACGAGCGGGTAGTGGGCAAGCCCTTCGAAAAGGCAGACCTGAGCAATTTGGCAGAAAGAATAGAAAAGAACATAACAGACTATCTGCGATAACATTCGGCCGATAGCTGAATAATCATGTGCCATGCAAAGTCCTGAAAGAATAACCCCTTACGATACCGAACGCCCCAAGGATGAACAGGTAGAAGCCATGTTCAACCATATTGCTGGACATTACGATCGTCTCAATCACCTCTTTTCTTGGGGGATGGATCGTGTATGGCGGCAGAAGGCTATCCGTATGATCGAACCTTTTGCTCCGCGTACGGTGCTGGATGTGGCTACCGGAACGGGTGATTTGGCCATCGAGATATGCAGGCATATCCCTTCCGTCAAGCAGGTGACGGGTGTCGATCTTTCGTTGGAAATGATGAGGATAGGGGAGCAGAAGGTGCGTTCGGAGAATTTGGATGATCGGATTACTTTCATGCAGAAAGATTGTCTCGATCTTCCTTTCGCAGATCATAGTTTCGATGCGGTTACAGTGGCTTTCGGCGTGCGCAACTTTCAGAATATCGAGCTCGGTTTGGAGGAAATGTATCGTGTGCTCAACGAGGGTGCTCCCCTAATGATCCTGGAGCTTTCCCGCCCGGTGAGTTTCCCATGGAAGCAGGGATATAATTTCTATGCTTCGCATGTGATACCTGTTGTCGGTCGTTTCTTGTCGCAGGATGCGGAGGCCTATACCTATCTTCCCGAATCGATAGCCGTCATGCCCCAACGAGAGGAACTGACGGATCTGATGCTCTCCGTCGGATTTCGGGAAGCGTATTATCGTACCCTTTCGCTGGAGGCGGCAACCGTTTATATGGGACTGAAATGAAAAAGTACGGTCTGATCGGCTATCCGCTGGCTCATTCGCTGTCTGCCGAATTCTTCAACTCCAAATTCAAGATGGAGGGAATCAATGCCGTCTACGAACTTTTCCCACTGGAATCGCTCGCCCAACTGAAGAGTCTGCTTTCGCTCCATCCCTCTCTTCAGGGGTTCAACGTGACATCGCCCTACAAAGTGGAGGTGATGCGCTATCTGGATCGGATAGACGAGGAAGCGGAATTGACCGGAGCCGTCAATACGATTCGGATAGAACGTGCGCGTTTTCGCCGTCCTCGTCTCGTCGGTTATAATACCGATGTGAAAGGCTTTGCCGATAGTCTGGAGCTGATCCGAAAGCCGTGGCATACGCAAGCTCTTGTCTTGGGATCGGGTGGGGCAGCACTGGCTGTGATGCGAGCTTTGAAAAAGATGGGAATAGTACATCGACAGGTCAGTCGCACGCCTTCGGCTACCGGTGTGTATGCGTATTCGGATCTGACGCCGGAGATTATCGAACGGCACAAGTTGATCGTCAATGCCACTCCGGTGGGTATGTATCCACATATAGACCAATGTCCGCCTATTCCGTTCGAGGGTATAGGTGCAGAGCATCTCTGTTATGATCTGATCTATAATCCGCAGGAAACGATCTTCATGCATCGCGCTCAAGCACAAGGTGCTTCTGTACAGAATGGATTGGAGATGCTGCTCATACAGGCGTTGTGTAGTTGGCGTATCTGGAACGAACAATAATCTCTCTCCGTATATCTGTTCTTCTATGTCCTCGTGTTCTGTTCGGTATCTAATCGGCATTGCCGGCTGCTTGCTTATCATGCTTGCTTCCTCCTGCTCGGTCACCCGTTATGTGCCGGACGGCGGCAGACTGCTGGACAGGGTAACGATCGTAAGCGAAACGGACAGCATCGCTCTGCCGGAAGATATACGGGACTATACCCTCCAGCAGCCCAATTACAGACTCTTCGGGATGACTCGTTGGCTGCTGCGCGTCTATAGTAGCTCGAACCCGAACAGCAACAGCTGGTGGAACCGTTCGCTCCGGAAAATGGGTGAACCACCTGTCCTCATCGATTCCGTCCTCACCGAGCGTACTGCCAACCGTCTGGCAAAGGCGATGGCCGGCGATGGCTTTCTCGACGCCACTGCTCGTACCATGGTAGATACCGGCCTGTACAAGAAAGCACGCATTACTTATCTGATTCAGCCCGGAAGCCGTTATTATATACGCAATATGGCTTTGGATGTGAAGAATCCACTCCTTCCTCCCGTTACGCTTGGCGATTCGCTTCCTTCGGCATACAAGGTCGGGATCAGCGAAGGCTCTCCCTTGTCGCCCATCGTACTCGATGAAGAAAGAAAAGCGATAGCTCGCTATATGCGTAACAATGGTTTCTGGAGGTTTTCCGCTGAGGACATTTATTATGAAGCTGACACTACCGTTTCAGCAGGATCGGGTACGAAATCTGCCGATCTGAAATTGGTGGTCAATGGTATCGGGCGTTATCCATATCGGATCGGCAGGGTATTCTTCCATGCCGATTATGATCCTCTCGAATCGGATTTCAGAGTTCAGGAACTGCCACGTATTGATTCCGTTTCGCGTGGCGATTACACTGTTTACTATGGGGGCAGGGGACGTTATATTCGGGCATCGGCTCTCGCGCGGTCGGTGTCGGTTACTCCGGGAGCTTTGTTCTGTGAGGATGATGTGGAGCGCTCTTATATCAAGCTGAATGCGCTCCCCATCATTCGGAACGTGAATATCCGATTTGTGGAGTACAATGGTAATGATGAGATTGCTCCGGCGGATAGCTCGCGACTTGTGGATTGCTATATTCTTACCGTTCCGGCCAAGAGCAAATCGTTCGAAGCCGAGGTGCTCGGCACCAATTCGGCAGGAGACTTCGGGGCAGCCTTGTCTCTCGGTTTTACCGATCGGAATTTGTTTCGCGGAGGGGAAATGTTCAATGTCAAACTCAAGGGTGCATACGAAGCCATTCGCAAAGGTTCGCACAGCTTCATGGAATACGGTGCGGAAAGCTCCCTCCGTTTTCCCCGTCTCCTCTTCCCCCTTATATCTGACGAGACACGCAGGCGGCTACGGGCATCCACGGAATGGAAAATCGGATACAATTACCAGACCCGTCCGGAGTTCGATCGGGTAATTCTCTCCGCTCAGCTCAACTATTCATGGCAGACCTATCTGCACAATCGTTTGCGTCATACGATCCGCCTGCTGGATGTCGATTATCTCCATCTCCCGTATATCGATCCCGACTTCGCCCAATCCCTTCCGCCTACGACTGCCTTGTATAACTACACGGAGCAGTTCATTCTCGGTTCGGCATATATACTGAACTATACTACGGCTTCGTCCATGGAGCGTACCGTAGCCAATCCTTTTACGGCGCGATTCAGTATCCAAACAGCCGGCAACCTGCTGCAAGCCATTTCTTATCTGTCCGATTCTCCGAAGGACGAGCATGGGTCGTATGAAATGTTCGGGCTGCACTATGCTCAGTTCGTCAAGCTCGATCTCGATCTGGCCAAAACCGTTCTTCTCGAAAAGGACAATACTTTGGCACTGCATCTGGGCTTCGGACTGGCTTTCCCTTATGGCAATGCTCGCCATATACCCTTTGAGTTACGTTACTTTGCCGGAGGATCTAACAGCGTTCGCGGCTGGAGTGTCCGTACCCTCGGCCCGGGGAGTATGAAGATGACTCCGGACAAGACCTTCTTCGATCAGATGGGAGATATTCGTCTGGACCTGAATGTCGAATACAGGACAAAGTTGTTCTGGAAGTTTCGCGCAGCAGCTTTTGTCGATGCCGGCAATGTATGGACGATAAAGGAGTATGAGAATCAGGAGGGCGGTCTCTTCCGTTTCGATCGCTTCTATAAGGAAATCGCTTTGGCCTACGGTCTGGGGCTTCGTCTCGACTTCGATTATTTCCTTGTGCGGCTGGATGCCGGACTGAAGGCCTATGACCCTCAGCAAACGGGGCGTTACAAATGGGCTATCACGCGCCCAAACTTTTCTTCCAATTTCGCTTGGCACATTGCGGTAGGCTATCCGTTCTGATCCTTTTCTTGCACAAGCGTAGCACCGCAATCATCTCTTTAATACCTCCAACTATAAAGCCCGCAGACTTTATACTATAAAGTGTGGAGGCTTTATAGTATAAAGGGGGGTAGGGGTTACAGTATAAAGTATGGAGGGTTTATAGTATAAAGGGGTAGAGGGGTATAGTATAAAGTCGGAAGGGTTTATACTATCGAGTCCGTCGGCTCGATATTTACAGGTCGGAGGACTTCACAATACGAAGCCTCTATCCGGCATTTCGAACGAGGAGTACCACATTCTCTACATGGTGCGTGTGGGGAAACATATCTACCGGACGGGATTTTACGGCTCGGTATCTGCCGTCTGCCATCAGCAGAGCCAAATCGCGAGCTTGTGTGGCAGGATTGCAACTGACATAGACTATCTTCTCGGGTGCAGCAAAGAGGATGGCATCGATCACACTCTCGTGCATGCCGGCTCGGGGCGGATCCGTAATGATGACATCCGGACGTCCATGCTGTTCGATGAAGTCACTGGTCAGGATGTCTTTCATATCTCCTGCATAGAAGAGCGTGTTTTCGATCCCGTTCAGACGGCTGTTCGTACGGGCGTCCTCTATGGCTTCGGGCACGTATTCGATACCGATTACCCGACGGGCTTGTCGGGCTACGAAGTTGGCGATCGTCCCCGTGCCGGTATAGAGGTCGTAAACCAGTTCGTCCCCTGTGAGACCGGCAAATTCGCGCACTATCCGATAGAGTTGGTAGGCTTGCCGGCTATTGGTCTGGTAGAAAGATTTAGCCCCGATCTTGAACTTCAGTCCCTCCATTTCCTCTTCGATATACTCCCTGCCATAGTATAGGAGCACTTCCTGATCGCCTATCGTGTCGTTGCACTTGGTATTGATCACGTAGAGGAGTGAGGTGATCTGTGGGAAACGCTCCGCTACAGCCGCAAGCAGAGCTTCGCGAGCAGCAACGTCATCGCGGAAGAAGACCACGACCACCATCAGCTCTCCTATGGATGTAGTCCGGATCATCAGCGTTCGCATCAGACCCTCCTGATTTCTCAGGTCGAAGAAGGGATAACGCTCCGGATCCTGCATGCAATATCCACGGATGAAGAGACGTATTTCGTCCGATACCTTAGCCCCCAAATGGCATTCGCGAATGTCCAATACCTTGTCGAACATGCCGGGGATATGGAATCCGAGTCCGTATCGCACTTCGGGAGAGAAGTCGCCATCGACTTCCTGTACCTCTTCGGGCAGTAGCCAACGTTTGTTGCTGAATGTAAATTCGAGCTTATTGCGGTAGTACTCCGTCTGTTCAGATCCGAGGATCGGCTGCATCTCCTCCACTTCCACCTTGCCCAGACGCACGAGTGCATCGGTCACTTGCTGCTCCTTGGCTCGGAGCTGTACTTCGTATGGGATATGCTGCCATTTGCATCCGCCACAGACGGTGAAGTGCGTACAGAAAGGCTCTTTCCTGATCGGCGAGGGGCTTTCGATGGAGACGATTTGCCCCTGCATGAAGTTGCGCTTTTTCTTTACCACCTGAACGGTGCAGCGGTCGCCCGGTGCGGCGAAAGGCACGAACATCACCAGATCATCAATGCGGCAGAGAGCATTGCCCTCTGCCGCCAGATCCGTTATTTCCACCCCTGTAATGAGGGGAAGCTCTTTTTTCTTTCTTGCCAATGAATGATCTGTTAAGCTGTTGTCTTGATTCTGAAAGAGCCGGCTTACAACTCTCGCTCTATCTCCGAACGGAAACGATCGGCCAAGTCCTGTGCTTCCTTTTCCGTCCGGGCTTCGGTGTAGATCCTGACGATAGGCTCGGTATTGCTCCTGCGCATATGTACCCAGCTATCGGGAAAATCGATCTTCACGCCGTCCACGGTACTGATCTGTTCGTTTTTATACCTTTCGAACATCGTCCGGAGCAGACGCTGTGTATCGGTGCCCGCAGGGGTGTCCACTCGCTGCTTGCTCATAAAGTATGCAGGGTATTCGGCTCGAATGAGGCTCACCGTCTCCTTGCGCTTGGCCATGTAGGTGAGGAATAGAGCTATTCCCACCAAAGCATCGCGTCCATAGTGAAGCTCCGGCAGGATTACTCCGCCGTTGCCTTCTCCTCCGATGAGGGCACCGATTTCTTTCATCTTCGTCACTACGTTCACCTCCCCGACGGCTGCTGCTTCGTATTTCCCACCATGTCGGGTCGTTACATCGCGAAGGGCACGAGTGGAGCTGAGGTTCGATACCGTATTGCCGCCACCGTTGAGTCCCAGCAGATAATCGGCTATGGCCACGAGAGTATATTCTTCTCCGAAAAACTCTCCGTTCTCGTCTACGATAGCCAAGCGATCCACATCGGGATCAACCACGAAGCCCACATTGGCTTTCTTCTCCTTGACTACCTTGCATATTTCGGTCAGATTCTGCGGCAGAGGTTCGGGATTGTGAGGAAACTGTCCGTCCGGTGTGCAGTAAAGAGGGAAGACGTTCTCCACTCCCAAAGCAGTCAATAGGGCCGGTATCGCTATTCCTCCTACGGAATTGACACAGTCGATAGCTACCTTGAATTTGGCTGCGCGGATGGCAGCCACATCGACCGACGGCAATGCCAATACGGCTTTGATATGTGCCGGTGTGTAGTCCAGCGTATCGGCGATGCGCCCCATCTTCTCCACCGGAGCGAACTCCGCTTCGCCGGCATCTGCTATCCTAAGGATTTCTTTCCCTTCCGCATCGTTCAGAAACTCACCGGAAGGGCCTAAGAGCTTCAGCGCATTCCACTGTACCGGATTGTGGCTGGCCGTAATGATGATACCGCCATCCGCTCCACAGCCCGTGACGGCCATCTCGGTAGTGGGAGTCGTAGCCAAATCTATATCTACTACATCGCATCCCATGCCCATAAGAGAGCCGAAGACGACATTCTTGACCATGAGTCCGGACGGACGGGCATCCCTGCCGACTACGATGCGAGGGCGTGTAGCTTTGGTTAACTTTTTGATGAAATGAGCATAAGCGGCTGTGAATTGGGCTATGCTGATAGGGTTCAAGCCCTCATCGGCCATACCGCCTATCGTGCCTCGTATGCCGGAGATTGATTTGATCAACGTCATGATATTGTGTGATGTTAGATGAATAGATTCCTAAGATTAGAGGTCGGGGGAGGTCAGTCCCGAAATACGTATTCCACTTCCTTGTAGTATCCGGTCAGGCCTCGCGAATAGAGTGATTCCGGGCCGATTCGGAAAGGTACGATCAGGCGCACACGGGCACCATTGCCAAGCATGGTCATGGGGAAAGCTACTCCTTCGCAGACAAACATATCCAAGTTGGCACCGGTCGTGCACTTGATCAGCTCGAAGTGAATATCCCCATCGTTGTACTTATATATATAGCGGAACACGCTCTCCTGAAAGCCGCCTGAAGTGAGGCTGTTAAAGACATAGATGGAGTCCCTCTCACGATTGAACATGAAGCCCTCCATCCTGACGTTGATCTTGGTCTTGTTCAGCACAGGAGCTTCTTTGCCCTTGTCTATCACCTGCATATAAAGATCATTGTCGAAGTGGTACATGATATTGGGATCGAATTCGCTTTGGCCCTCATGCCCTTCTTTGATGGTAAAACCCATCCTGTTGATGAAGGATTCGATGGCTTTGCGTTCGTCCTTCTTCATTTCTTTGAGCGATTTGATGTCGCTTTTCTTACAGCTGCCCAATGTCAAAACAGCCATACCTATGGCCAAAACCGGCAGCAAGATCATTATTATCCTTTTCATCTTGGTCAGAAATATTCTCCACCTCTACGGCCTTTTCGACAGGGAAAAAAGAGAGGGAAGAGAGATGATTATTGTTGATTTTTATTGTTGTAATTCTTGGGGTTGAAGTCTTTCCAAATCTTCAGCAGCTTCTCTGTGGCTTCCTCCAGACTGCCTTGGAATTCGCCACCGGCAGCATTCTTGTGCCCACCACCACCGAAGTTCTCGGCAAGGGTGTTCACCGGATAGTTGCCCGTGGAGCGGAATGAGAGCTTGATCTGATTCTTGTCCTCTCGCAGGAAGCATACAGCCTCTATCCCTGCAATATCGAGGGGCAGATTGGCCAGTCCGTCGGTATCGCCTGTCCGGTTGTGGAATCGTATCAGCTCCTCGGCCGATAGCGTGAAGTAGGCTACGCCCATTTCCGGCAGCAAAGACATTTTCTCGTACAGCACATAGCCCTGCATCCTCATCTTGCTTTCCGAATTTTGCTGAAAAGTGTTGTGGATGATCGTGTCTTTGTCCGCACCGGCTCGCATAAGATCTGCTACAAGCAGATAAAGATCCGGATCGGAAGAGCTGTAGGAAAATACACCCGTATCCGTCAGTATCCCTGTCATCAAAGCCGTGGCCGCATCTTGGGTCAGGCAGGATGCCATGCCCATGGCCTTGGCCAAACGCAAGACCAACTCCGAAGTAGAAGACAGGGGAGGGTAGCTGAAGCTGAGAGTGAATATATCCGCCGGATAGAGATGATGATCGATAAGCACTTTGGGGGCTGACGAACTTTCCAATGCGCTTTGCAGTCCTGCTACGCGATGAGGAGCATTGAAATCCATGCAGAAGACCAGATCGGCTTCTGCCAATGCCTTCTCCGCTTCCGAAGGATGGGTCTCGTGTACTATTACTTTGTCCGCTCCGGGAATGCAGTACAGGTATCGGGGAATATCGTCGGGTACGATTACACTGATGTGGGACTTGCCTTTCTCTCTCAGCATGGCAGCAAAACCGATGCTGCTTCCTACCGAGTCGCCGTCCGGAGCCGTATGCGAGATCAGAGCAATCCGCTCCGCCTCCTCTATCATTTTACGCAAAGCTGCTACCGGAGCCGGATCGATTTTTATTCCTGCCATAGCTTTTCCTCTTTAGCCTTTTCTTCGCTTTGTTTTTCAGAGATTCGTACAAAGATAAGATAGAAATGCTTAAGCCCTGCAATGCGCACTGATATAAATCGACAGATATTACCGATGGAAAAAGGGTAGGTCTATTCCTATTAGGGCGTCCATAGAGGGTCATTCTACCATGACTGACTTAGCCAAATTGCGTGGCTGATCCACGTCCAAACCTTTGCAATCGTATTGCTGCGGAATGCTATCCCCTTGCGCCTGTAGTTTGGCTTTGAGGGTGGAGTAGTTTTCGATAATGCCTTTGTGCACCAAGGCAATATTTCCGGAAGAGGGGTACTGTCGTATCCACGATATTCGAGCCTTTTCAATCCTTTTATCAGAATGGGATATACCTCACGGCTCCCTATGTATCCTACTATTCCACACATGTTTTTATTGCTTTTTATCGGGGAGCCAAAGGTAAAGCAATCCGATAAAGTTGCATTTCCGGTTTATGGCTGTTTTTTCCGGTATTTTCCGTTCTGAAAAACGTGGCGCGTAAAAGTTTTCGTTCCCGAGCGTAAAAAGAAAAAAAGTTAAGCCAAAACGAAAACTTTTTGGTCTGATTTTTTCAGATTTTCGGTTTGGCTTTTCTGGTTTTTTCGGTCTGAGAATTGCCCCTTCTACCCAAAGCCATAGATGCATTTGGGTGTGGATAACCATAGAATCCGCAGGACTTTGCCTGAGAGATAAATTGTGGCTATATTTGCCGCCATTTGGCGATATTGCCTCGTAATAAAATGTAAAAAACAAGAAGATGCAACTCAAAATGAAATGGATGACACTGCTTTTTGCTCTGGTGGCTGTTTTCTCATTGGCTTCATGTAAGAAAGAGAATGAGCCGAAACCGGACAATCAGGAAAAAGTGATCGAAGGTACTATTTGGGAACGTGTGTACACGGAGGCAGAAATGGCTGCTATAACCGATACGGAAGATATAGTTGAGACGGACGAAGATGGTCGGATTACAATCTCCGTATCCTTTGTGTCCAAGACCGAAGCTATTATGTCACAGGCCTATGGAACGGAAGCAAACCTCATGGAGACATATATAAAGCACAAAGTGCCTTATAAGTATGACGAGGCTATGAAAAAGGTTGTCTTTGATACAGCTCATGCTACACTTCTCGAGCTTGTTGGTGAAATAGAAATCGGACTCAACAATACCGGTGTTATCGATGGCCTCTTGGACTGGGAGAAGAATACGATTA
This sequence comes from Porphyromonas gulae, assembly GCF_000765945.1. Classification (NCBI taxonomy): domain Bacteria; kingdom Pseudomonadati; phylum Bacteroidota; class Bacteroidia; order Bacteroidales; family Porphyromonadaceae; genus Porphyromonas; species Porphyromonas gulae. The sequence continues at coordinate 28,227 of NZ_JRAT01000015.1, read as the reverse complement.
CACTGAGCGTGACGGATACCGATCAAAACATGCAGTTCGTGTTGTACAAAAAATAAGCATCCATCCTTTTTCCGAAAAAATAATATGAAGCCGGCATTTCTGCATTAGCAGGGGTGCCGGCTTGGTATTTGATGGGTTATCTTTAGGCAATGTCAGAATCAATACCCTTTATCGCTATAGCATATTCCTTTTCGCACCATTTGCTTGTATGAATTCAGTGAAACATTAGAGAAGGCCTTCGTCGGCGAAACTGAAATATGCCCCATCGTCACCGATGATCAGATGGTCGTTTAGCCGAAATCCCAGCAATGTGGCAGCCTTCTGTACCCTTTGGGTAAGCTGAATATCCTGTTCGCTTGGTCGTACCGTTCCCGAAGGATGATTGTGTGCCAGAATAATTGCTGAGGCAAGATGGGAGACGGCTTTGTGCATGATCAGACGGACATCGGCCGAAGTCTCCGATATGCCTCCTCGGCTAAGGTTCTCCGTGGCGATTATCTTTCCGCTTTGGTTGAGGAGTAACACCCACATTTCTTCCTGTGGTAGGTCTGTGAGGAATGGACTTATAGCGCGATAGGCCATCCGGCTGTCGGTGATGGATTCTCTATGGGGCATCTCTTGCGAAGGAATACGTCGGGATAGTTCCATTGCTGCCATCACGGTGACTGCTTTTGCCGGTCCCATACCTCGGAAGTTGCCGGTCAGCTCTTGTATGTCGCATTTGGCCATACGTGGCAGACTGTTATTCATCTTGGCCAGAATCTCTTGAGCCAGTTGGACGGCTGTCTGCCGGTCATTACCCGATCCGATGAGGATGGCCAGCAGCTCGGCATCGGTCAGGCAGCGAGCACCGAGTCGGATCATTTTCTCTCGGGGGCGATCGGATTCGTGCAGCTGCTTGATAGTCATTTTCTCCATTGCAGTACGTGTGGGGTTATTCGGGGCGATAAAGGTAGTCCGATTTGGAGGTTAAGGAAAGGCTTGGTGTGGAAATTCTCTTGTTTTTCGACCACAAAGATTTTTGATGACTATTGCATATTGAGGAAAAAACTTATCTTTGCACCGCAATTGCAGGTCTATACAGGCAATGTAGGTCCTATAGCTCAGTTGGTTAGAGCACCTGACTCATAATCAGGGAGTCCTTGGTTCAAGCCCAAGTGGGACCACGATGAAAGGGGTACGAGAGTATCCCTTTTTTCGTTTCCCTGCGATAGTAACGCTTAGAAGGATGGCTTTTATATTATGCGGAGCAAACTCCGTTTATCTTTGCTTTCACTAAACAACCAAGTATTTATGAAGATAAGCCGGCGAATCCTTTCGATTTTCATACTGTTTTCCTCTGTTTGCAGTATCTCATGGGCTACCGTATTGTACGGAAACGGAGCTTTATCCATACCGTCCGACAGTCTTGTTTCAGGGAAGAGGCCGTATTGGGAAGATGAAACGGTGTTTGGCGAAAACAAAGAAGACGGCCACGCCACCTTTATGCCCTATGCTACAACGGCCTTGTTGCAGGCTGATGAGCGGTATCAGAAACCTTGGCTCACTCCTTCGCAGGCAGAATTTTTATCACTGAACGGCTTGTGGCATTTTCGTTATTCTCCCGATACCCGTACTGCCCGTACCGATTTTGTCGAGGATCTGTTCGATGTGTCTGCATGGGATACCATCACAGTACCATCGTGCTGGCAGATGAAAGGTTGGGATACACCTTTATATATCAATGTAAATCACATCTTCGAGGACAATCCTCCATTTATTCGGATTCAGAAGGCTTATGCTTCGGCAGTGGATCCCAATCCGACAGGCTCCTATCGGCGTGACTTTATCCTTCCGACAGGCTGGGAAAAGAAGCGCGTTTATCTCCATTTCGATGGCCTCTATGGTGGGGCTTATGTGTGGGTAAACGGGCGTTATGTCGGCTATACCCAAGGGGGCAATAACGATGCCGAGTTCGACATCAGTGCGGCAGTTCGTACGGGACAGAACAATGTGAGCATACAAGTAGTCCGCTGGACGGATGCTTCCTATTTGGAGGGACAGGATATGTTCCATATGAGCGGATTGCATCGGGATGTCTATCTGTACGCCACGCCTCGCACTTCCGTTCGGGATCATTACATTACGAGCAAGCTGCATCCCGAATCCGACTATACTACAGGGGAAATATCCGTAGCCGTAGATATGGACAACAGAGACGGATCGCCCACACGTAAGACTGTCGGAATACGTCTCTTGGATCCTCAAGGAAAAACCATATGGCAGGAACGGAAGCAGATCCGACTATCTGTGGGGGAACATAAGCAAAGCCTTCACTTCCGGAAAGCCGACCTTCGCAATCTATCTCTGTGGACAGCCGAGATACCTACGCTCTATACTCTTATTATTACCCAGTGGGATGAAAAGGGGCGCGAAGAATTGGCCTTTGCCACCAAGTATGGATTCCGTCAGCCGGAAATTCGCGATCAATCGGTGTGTCTGAATGGTCGTAAAGTACTGTTCAAGGGAGTCAATACGCAGGATACGCATCCGCTTCACGGCCGCAGCATTGACTTGCCTACAATGATCAAGGACATAACGATGATGAAGCAGGCCAACATCAATACCCTTCGTACGAGCCATTATCCACGGCAGCCCAAGATGTATGCACTATGTGATTACTACGGCCTCTATGTCATGGACGAAGCCGATCTGGAGTGTCATAAGAACTGGGATGACCATGGGGAGAAAGGCGGTATCACCAATGCCGAATCGTGGCGGGCGCAGTACGTGGATCGCACCGTCCGTATGGTCTGTCGGGATCGGAATCATCCCTCGGTTTTGTTCTGGTCGCTCGGCAATGAATCGGGTGGGGGAGAAAACTTCCGGCATACCTATGCGGCGGTTCGTGCACTCGATTCGCGCATCATTCACTACGAGGGTGCCACCCGTGGCGGAACGGAATATACCGATCTGCATTCCGTTATGTATCCTTCCCTTGCTCAGGTACAGGCCGGAGCCAATGGCCGGGGGACGGAGGGAAAGCCCTATTTCATGTGCGAATATGCGCATGCCATGGGCAACGGTGTCGGCAATTTGCAGGACTATTGGGATATAATAGAACGGAGCAGTGCCGGTATAGGCGGTTGTATATGGGACTGGGTGGATCAGGCCATCTACGATCCTTCCGAAATCAAACGTGGACTCTATCGCCTGCATACCGGATACGACTATCCGGGACCTCACCAGGGAAATTTCGTGAACAACGGGCTTGTGACGGCTGACCGCTCATGGACTCCGAAGTTGTACGAAGTGAAGAAAGTGTATCAGCATGTGAAATTCGACGCATACGACAGTAAAAGCAAACTGCTCTCCCTGCGCAATGCCTACTCCTTTACGGACTTGAATCGCTTCGGGCTTCGTTTTAAGCTCCTCTCCGACGGCTGTGTGATCGAAAGCGGAGAAATGGATTTACCCGAACTGCCGGCTGGAGAAAAAACAGCGTTGAGAATACCCGTCGCCGATATTCCAATGTATTCGACTCGCGACTACCATATCAATTTCGAACTCTTCCTTCGTGAAGCCACCACTTGGGCTGATAAGGGACACACGGTAGCATCCGAACAGTTTACACTTGCACAAAGAGACGGTTTTGCTTCCCTCCTGCCCGAGCGGATGCCCACGCTGCAAGTGACGACGGAAGGAGATCACCTTCGTATCGCTAATGACAGAGTGCAGCTCGTATTCGATCTTCATACGGCAGAGCTTATTCGTTGGAACTATGGCGACTGCCCTGTGATCGTCCCGAAGGGAGGCCCTGTCTATGACAATTTCCGCTGGGTGGAGAACGACTCCCCCTACGGAAGTATTCCCCCCGGAGCACCGGCAAGTCAGGTACAGCCCGCTGTTCCTTCCTACGAGGTCAATGCCGATTCCACACGGGTGACCCTCACGGCATCGCATCATGCCCTCTGCCCTTATCGCCTTACCTATTATATATATGGAGACGGTACGGTGGATATTCGGGCAGACTTCACGCCCGAAAAGGAACAGGCAGATAAGTTGCGTAGACTTGGGATAAAAATGTGCCTGCCCTTGCAGATGGATCGAATCGAGTATCTGGCACGAGGCCCTCATGAGAATTATGTGGATCGCAGGCAGAGTGCTTTCTTCGGACTGTATTCCGACCGCGTGAGCCATATGGTCGAATCCTATGTACGCCCCCAGAGTATGGGCAATAGGACCGGCCTTAGAGCTCTGACCCTGACGGATGAATCCGGTAGGGGTATCAGGGTGGAAGTATCGGGGCAGGTCGATTTCTCCATTCTTCCCTATGACGACGAGGTTCTTGCACAGACTCGCCACCGATGGGAGTTATCCGCGCCCACGCATCATATTTTGCGCTTCGACTATATGCAGCGCGGATTGGGCAATGGTAGCTGCGGCCCCGGTACTGCTCCGGCATACCTTTGCCCTTCATCGGGCACATACTCCTTCGAACTTCGTTTCCGTCCTCACTGATATATGTCCGCAGCTACTCCGAATACGAAGAGAACGGGACATTATTTTGTATTTCCCTTGGTCTTGGCAGGCATCCGTTCGTAGCACACATCGGTAAGCGTAAAGTATTTCTTCGATGGATTGAGGCGTACGATGGGTTTTTCGATATGCTTCTGTACGCTGAAAACCTCGCCTTTCGGAACGGCTTTACTCTTGAATGAAGGCTTGAGCGTACCCAAATCACCAAACTCTACGATGTCTCCGTTTGCTACGATGTCTCGGGCAATTTCGGTGGCGTAATTCAAAACCGCTTCCACTTCCTGACGATTGAAGGAAGTGGACTTTGCCACACGCTCGCAAAAACTGCGAAAACTTACTCGATGTCTGCCCGTCGGCTGGGCAATCTGCACTACTTTTCCTGCATTTGCACCGACGTTCAATTTGCGTTCCACGAGGACGAATTGTAGAGGTTTATTGGACATATCTCAATCGTTTTTTCCTTTATTGTCTTTAGGTAAAATCCGGAATAGCAGCGGTTTATTCCCGAATCTTCTTGATGTATAGGGGCAAAGGTATTGAAAACTATTCAAAATACTCCTAAGTTTTCTGTCGAATAGTTCTAAGTATTCTATTAAAAGCTCCTAAGCTTTCTTCAAAAAGCTCTTAAGCTTTCTATCAAATAGTTCTAAGTATTCTATCAAAAACTCCTAAGCTTTCAGACAATACTCTCAATGGTTGCAATGAGATATAATAGAAGAATCTTGTCGATCCTATAGTATATACTTGGGTATGGAGCTTTGTCGATTCGGAATTGAGCAGACAGATCCACGGCTAAGAACCTGTTACCGAACCGGAAATGATCGGATTGCGGCGCGAGAATTTTCTACTTCTCGGACCAAAACAAAAAAGTTTGCACACCACGCTTTCGGTGATGTGTGATGTGTATAGGAAAAAGAAGAGGCTGCCCGCTCTACCGGGCAGCCTCCATCGTTCTCAAACCGTATAATATAATCTGATATCAATACATATATGCGATGTACCAGAAGTTCTCTCTCACTTTATCAAGTCGGAGTGCGAAAATGCCATCGTCTTTGGATAGATTGAACCACTTCATATTATCGAAGTGGATAACCCAATCTCTTTTGCTTAGCACTCCATCTCCTGTTGGCTCAGTCACTCCCCATGGATTGCGGATAATCAGGTAATAGGCTCCATTGGAAACTGTATATCCCAAAACTGTATAGGCATGGTATGCTGCAATTCCGGGCATCATAGGAGGTAGAGGCTCCCAGCATGGGGTTACAATCACCATCGGTTTTATCGTCTTCCAACTATAGCACATGCTTTTCATAAAATTCAGCAATGACAGATCTGTGAAAGAAGAAAGCATGAGTTTTCCCGAGGAGGTAAACCAGCTATCTCCACTCAGCTCGCAAAGTGCTTCCTCAGGCCAGCCACCTCCAATCTGTAGGATTGCGTTGTATTTGGAATCATTAGGGAATTTCCAATTGGCATATGCTTGTTCGAAAAGAGCCGGCCAGTATTCTCCGTTGAACCAATAGCGACTCCTTGCAAAGATCGGAACTTTGTAATATCCTTCCTGAAGAATTTCATTGGTGGAGGTACCTGATCCCGACGGGCGTGCATATGTCTGTTTAGAGCGCCCTATGAAGTAGCGATAGAGTCGCCATTCATCTTGATTAGACATGATGTCCACATCCATATTCAATAGAGCGGGCCATACCCAAGCTATAGCCGACAAAGCTGCAAGCATGTAACAATCGCCAGCGATTCCTTGAACTACTGTGTCCCACAAGTTGTGTGCTCCATTGCTTTGGAAGCCGACTTCTCTGTACTGATGTACTGTATTATTATCATCTCTTAAATTTTTTGTCGGAAGGATGATCTTGCTGATCTCCTTTGTGATAGTAGTGGATGACAGTGCTTGCTCTCTGAGGTCGTCGATGTCGAGTTTTTGGGCTGCTTTTTTTGCCTTTGGAGCAGCTTCTTCTTTTTCTTCGGGAGGCATGTCATAATCGTTGAACGATTCAAGGATTCTCTCCAGACCGTCCTGCCCTCTTTGGGTCTTAGTCAAAACTGAATCCACGATTTTGACCTCAGCATTTTGGTCTCTTCCGGCTCTTAATACAGAGTCGCCTTTGGATAGATCTTGCATGCTTGAACCCAACACGCGTTCTACTATATCGGTAGTCCGTGGGTTGCTCCAATCCAATGGTCTTTCTAAAATGACTTCAGTAAGTGCATATGGATTGATCATCCCTGCAGGGCTGCAATCTTTGGATTCTTTAGATTCGGTAGGAATGTTCAGTTCTTTTAGTCTGGCTTTCTCTCTTTCGATTTTACGGGCTTTCGCTTCCTCTTGTTGAGGAGTAAGAGTTGCTGCTGCTTCCAATTTCTGCAATCTTTCCTTTGAAATGGACTGCGATACTAATTTTTTGGCCATAATTGAAAAATTTTAGATTGATTAAACTGTGACTTTTAGCTCTTATGCTTTAAGAGTCACACAAATGAAGTAACATATTAAGGAAAAGACTTGGACAAATCACGCATTTTCTTGGACAAATCACGCATTTGTCTACAGTAAATCTAACGAATCAAGGTGCAGTTTGGACAAATCACGCATGCAAAAGAGTTTAATACGCATTATTTCAATCACTTACAAGTACAAGAGCAAAAACAGGTAATTTTTACATGAAATGTGCACGAAAAGTGTTTCGAAAAATCACAAAGGTGTTTTTTCAGACAAGGCACCTCAGCAGCCGAATGCGTGAAGCAGGGGATTATTTCATTACCTTTGAACAGCAGAAACTTAGCTCAACAATATATGATTACAGCCGAACGTTATCACGACATTAGCATGGGACACCGCGTAGTGGGACACGATCACAAGTGCAGACATCTGCATGGACACAACTATCGTATCCACTTTATTTGCAGTGCACCGGCTCTTGATTCGATCGGGCGTGTAGTCGATTTCGGCGTTATCAAAGAGCTGCTATGCCAGTGGCTTGAAGATCATTGGGATCACAAGATGATGCTATGGGAGCAGGATCCGTTGCTTCCTGCTTTGCGTGAGACTGTGCCGGACGATCTGGTAGCAGTACCGTTCAATCCCACCGCAGAGAATATGGCTGTTTATCTGACAGAAGTGGTAGGGCCGATGCAGCTGGCCGATACGGGAGTAACGCTAATCGGTTGTCGGGTGGACGAGACTCGCAAGTGCTCGGCCTCCTATACATTATAATATAGTTACGGAGCAATGCTCGTAAACGAAATCTTTCACAGCCTTCAGGGTGAAGGAGCCAATACCGGACGAGCTGCTGTCTTTGTCAGACTCGCAGGCTGCAATTTGGTATGCCCCTATTGCGATACCGATTTCATCCAAGGGAAAAAAATGTCACTGGAAGAGATTGCCCGCAGTATCGAACACTATCCCACGCGTTTTCTCATTTGGACAGGCGGAGAGCCGACACTGCAACTTACAGAAGAAGCTACGGCTTATTTTCACCGGCTTGGTTACTATCAGGCCATAGAGACCAACGGAACTCGCCCCGTACCCAAGGGTATAGACTACATTTCCTGTAGTCCCAAGCCCGAAGCCATAGGAAAGCTGAAAGAAAACTTCCCGGATGGAGTGGGGGAGTTTCGCTTTCCGTTGGGATCCGATACCCCTCTGCCTCCACCGATCGACGAATTGCCCACTGCTCAGCATTATCTTGTCAGCCCCATCTTCACGGGGGACGATGCCATGGAACCCGATCCCTCTGCCATTACTCGCTGCGTCGAGTTCGTCAAGGCTTTTCCGGCTTGGCGTCTGAGCATACAGATGCACAAACTGATTCATATCCCATAGCCTATCCCTTTTCTTCCTAATATGTACAGCGGACAACATAATATCCACTATCCTTTTCTTATCCTGTTGGTATGCCTTGCTTTTGCTGCCTGCAAGAGCGTGAAGCTGAAAGATGCGGAGAAGGCACACGATCGCCAAGAGTACACCAAGGCTGCCGATATGTACAATACGCTATACAGGCGTACACCTCGGAAGCAGGTGGAGATGAAAGCTTATACGGCTTTCCGATCCGGTGAAAACTATCGCGCCGCCGGCAGACAAGCCAAAGCTTTGCGTGGCTATCTGAATGCCCGACGCTACGGGTATCCGGATTCTGTGGTACTGCTCCGTTTGGCACAGACCTATCAGCAAGGAGGTAACTATAAGGAAGCCGAGGCCCTCTTCCGTGAATATCTGGAAGCTTATCCGAATAGTTATTTTGCAGCTATCGGTTTGGAGGGGTGTCTCTTTGCCCGCCAACAGAAGGAATATCCTACACGCTATCAGGTGCGGCGAGCCGCCGAGTGGAATTCGGCACGGGGCGACTTTGGTCCGGCCTATGCACCCGATGCTTCGGCTCTCTATTTCACATCGAGCAGAAGCAAAGACGACGGTTTGGATAATAGCAGCATAACGGGACTGAAACCCAATGATATTTATATCATCAAACGTGATGCACAGGGACGGTGGGGACGTCCCGATAGCGTGTCCGGAGGGATCAATACTCCGTGGGATGAAGGCGTGCCGGCAATCACTCCCGATGGAGGTACCATATATTATACGTTGGCGCAGCAAGGTGCCGATTACGACCGTACGGTACAGATCTATTCCGCCACTCGGAGCGGAGAAGGCGGCTGGAGCAACGGTTCGCTTGTGGACATCATGCGCGATTCGCTCCGTATGGCTGCTCATCCCTCTATATCGGCGTCCGGCAATTACCTGTATTTCGTCAGCAACATAGCCGGTAGCTATGGTGGCAAGGATATTTATCGTGTCAAGGTGTCGGATCGTTCTTATGGTTCGCCGGAGAATTTGGGCCCTGACATCAATACGCCGGGGGACGAAATGTTTCCCTTCATAGATGGGGATAGTACCCTTTTCTTCGCTTCGGACGGACACGCCGGTCTGGGAGGACTGGATATTTTCAAAGCCGTACTGGACTCTACCGGCCGATGGCATGTAGTCAATATGGGACAACCTGTCAATTCCTCTGCCGATGATTTCGGCTTGGCTGTGGAGCCTAAAGGCAAAAACGAAGAAGGAGCTTTGTCGGACAACGGCGTCAAAGGCGTATTCTGTTCCAATCGGGGCGATGCACGCGGATGGCCGCACCTCTTCCATTTCGAATTGCCGGCTATCTACACCGAGATCCAAGGTTATGTGATGGACAGAGAAGAAAATCCCATAGCCGGAGCCACGGTCAGGATCGTAGGCGAACGCGGCCCCATAGGACAGGGATTCGTGACTACTCGTGACGACGGCTCCTATAAGATGACCGTGCAGGGCGATACCCGCTATGTGATGCTTGCCGGAGCATCGGGTTATTTGAATCAGTATGTAGAGCTCAAGACCGATACTGCCAAGCAGAGCGAGACCTACTATGTGGACTTTTTCCTCGCATCGCGTGAGAAAGCCGAAGGCTTGCAAAATATTTTCTATGATTTCGATAAGGCCACCCTTCGCCCCGAAAGCATGAAGAGCCTGGACGAACTGATTCGTATCCTTACGGACAATCCGGATATTCGGATCGAGTTGGGTTCGCATGCCGACAGGAAAGGCCCCGATGCTTACAACCTCGGCCTGTCCGACCGCAGAGCCAAATCCGTGGTGGACTACCTCACGAGTCGCGGCATAGCAGCCGACAGGCTCACATGGAAAGGCTACGGTAAGTCTGTCGCCAAGACGGTGACAGCCAAGATGGCCGAACGATACGATTTCCTGAAGGAAGGCGATGTACTCACCGAGGAATTCATCACACCTTTGACCGAGGAGCAGCAGTCAATCTGCGACCAACTGAACCGTCGTACCGAGTTCCGTGTGATCGAAGAAGGGTTGCGTTAATCACTCTTGGGATAAAAAAGTAGAGCAAACAAAGCCGTACCGAGTGGTCTTTGACAAGCCTTATTTTTCAGCGCATCGAATCTAATATTAGTTTTGGCTGAAACTAATATAAGTTTTGGAGAGAAGCTCCATAGGTGTAGAATGAGAGTAATGTTGATCACACTTTTCCAAATTCTTGGATCGAGCTCTCGTTCGTGAATAAACGGTTTTCTAACAGATACTATCCGGCTGCTAATGCGTACTTTTGCGGCAATACAGCACGAACAATATGGATAAGAAATCTTTTCAGGAGTATTATGCCACCGGCTTTAGCCATTGCTACGGTTGTGGCACATCGAACGAGCATGGTCTGCATGTAAAGAGTTATTGGGCGGAAGAGCATCCGGATGAGACGGTAGCGCATTTCCGTCCCGATTCACATCATACGGGAGGGTTCCCCGGCTTTGTCTATGGAGGACTCATTGCCGCCATCCTCGACTGCCATGGCAATGGCACCGCAGCCGCAGCCGGTTATCGTTCTCAAAGTCGCCCGATGGATTCGGAGCCGAATCTGAGATACGTGACGGCTAATCTGAATCTCAACTATCGTCGTCCTACACCGATGGGCGTGGACTTGGAGCTACGCGCCCGTATCAAAGAGGTAACGGACCGGAAAGTGCTGATGGAGCTGTCGCTCATCGCAGAAGGGCAGGTAACGGTAGAAGGAAGCATGCTATCCGTTCTGCTACCCGAAAAGAAGTAGAGCAAGCAAACGGAGAGGGTAGGATAAAAACGCGCTTTGCGACTCAGGCATAGACGGCACAGTCGGCCGAATATGAAAGAGTCGCAAAGCGCGTTTTTTTTGTTCGATTCTTATTTCAATATCACGATGCCTCCGCGGGCACCATGCGCCCCGATTACCAGAGACTGCTCTATATCGGCAGTCTTGGATGGCCCACTGATAAAGCAGGAGTATGGAGACTGCGAGTCTATTTCGGCCACACGTTTATAAGCCTCGTGCATGTTGTGTACGAGCTTCGTCTTGTCCAAGACGATGACCAGGTACTCCGAGATGAAAAACATGGCTCGCTTCTGTATCGTCTGATCCACCCATACACATCCGTTCTCGCACACCCCTATTTCACCTTCGATAATAGCCAAGTCCGTACCGTTCATGTCGCCCGGATTCTCTACTTCGTCCGGTTTGTAGGTAGCTATATGAATGTATGGAAGGGCTGATCCGATCCGTTTGGCATCCGGATATGCAGCTCTGATCACTTCGTTAATGTCCTGTCCTGGCTGAAGCTCTATGGCATCGCCACCCACTGCACGCGATATTTCGATGAAGCGAGCCACCTTGTCCGGATAGGTAATGGGAGTAAAGTTCATCTCCGGCTTCGGTTCACGCTGCTTGGTGTGCTGTTTGATTCTGTCTAATATGATTTGTCTGCTGTTCATGATGATTACTTCTTGATATTCTTCTTCCACCAATTATTGAACGAAGTAGAGGCAAAGCGAGGCAATTCGCGCCCCTTGCCCCATGCGTTCAGGCTGTTGTACAGCAGGAACCGAGGCAGACTGTTGGCTATGGGAGCCATCTTCAGAGCCGCATTGAAACGCCACGGGCTGTCCATCAGGTATTTCATACCGGCCGACATCAGCTTTTTCTCTTGGCTGGCACGCCCCAAATGATCCAAATCCTGACGCCAACGATAGATCTGCTCACCGAGGTCGATTTTCACAGGGCACACACTCGAACAGGAGAGACAGAGCGAGCAGGCCGATACATTGTCGCTATACCGGCGCGGATCCTTGAGCATACCCAGATTGATCCCGATAGGCCCGGGGATGAAATAAGTGTATGAATAACCGCCGGAGCGACGATAGACGGGACACGTATTCATACATGCACCGCATCTTATGCAGTTGAGCGTTTTCACGTGCTCCTCATTTTCGATGATGTCCGTCCTTCCGTTGTCTACGATGATATAGTGTAGCTCTCCGCCTTCATGAGGTTTGCGGTAGTGTGCCGTATAGGTCGTAGAGGGCTGTCCCGTACCCGAACGTGCCAGAAGTCGGGTGAATACCCCCACGGCATCCAAGTCGGGCACCAACTTCTCCAACCCGAAAGAGCAAATGTTCAATTTCTGACAAGCCATACCCATATCGGCATTGCCCTCATTGGTGCAAACGACCACTTCGCCCGTAGAGGCAACGGCAAAGTTGCCACCCGTCATTGCTGCATCCGCGCTGATAAAGTCTTCGCGCAGGCTTTTGCGTGCTGCACGAGTCAGATACGTAGGGTCGTAATTGCCCTTCTCCGTACCCAGCTTGTCGTGGAACAGATCGCTTACAGCCTCGCGCTTGATATGGATGGCCGGCATCACGATGTGGCTCGGTGGCTCTTCCATAAGCTGGAGGATACGTTCGCCGAGGTCTGTCTCGATCACGTTTATACCCTTTTCGATAAGATATTCGTTCAGGTGGCACTCCTCGGTAAGCATGGATTTGCTCTTCACGAACTTTTTGACGCCATGATCACGCAGGATACCATACAGGATCTCGTTGTGCTCCTTGGCGTCCTTAGCCCAATGGACGATGACACCGTTGCGGCGAGCATTCTCTTCGAATCGAAGCAGCAGCTCATCGAGGTGCGTCACATTGTAGCGTTTGATGTCGTGAGCCAGTTGGCGCAGGTCTTCCCATTCCGGTACCGTATCACGTTGGATGTCCCGTTTGTGGCGCACCATCCAGAGCGTCTCGTCATGCCACTTGGCTCCGGCCTTATTCTCCAAAAAGCGGGCAGCCGCTTCGCTATGCTTCGTACTCATAAGTTTGCTGCTAAAATTTCTACTGCATGAATTGTCTTGATCGGCAATTTCTCTCTGTCTATCACCCCTTGCATATGCATCAGGCACGAACTGTCCGGCCCTGTGATGTACTCCGCACCTGTGGATATGTGGTCCAGCACCTTGTCATGTCCCATACAAGTGGACACCTCGGGTTCCTCCACTGAGTACATACCACCGAAACCGCAGCATTCGTCTATTCGCTTCGGCTCGAACACCTCTATGCCCTGCACCATCTCCAATAGCCGGCGCACCTTGTTGTGGTACGGACGGTGCACTTCGCTGGGGGTGGATAGATGCAGTTCGCGTACGCCGTGGCAGCTGTTGTGCAGGCTCACCTTGTGGGCAAATCGAGAGGGGAGGCTCGTGATCTTCAGATCATCGTGCAAGAACTCGCATATGTCGCGCACCTTGGCTGCCGACTTGCAGACATGTCCTGTCGGTTTGAGGATGTGATCGTAGTTTTCCTTCACGAAAGCAACGCAACTGGCCGATGGCCCTACGACCACGTCATACGATTCGAAAAGCTCTTCGAATCGCAAAGCCAGCTTTTGTGCTTTCTGTTCGAATCCGGCATTGGCCATAGGCTGGCCGCAACATGTCTGATCCATCGGGTAGTCGACATCTATGCCCAAACTCTTCAGCAGTTTGTACGTGGCGATACCCACTTCCGGATACACCGCATTGACATAACAGGGGATGAACAAACCTACTTTCATTGTGATAAATCTGATAATTGTATTCTTAAAAACTTTTGTCCCTATGCCCTGAAGAGGTGCAAATGCTTCCTCTTCGGCCATACGTCAGGGGGAAAACTCCACGGGAAAGTCTAAAAAAGAAGCTCGCAAAACCAAAGAATACGGGCACCTTTCCCTATCTATATTTCGCATGCCCTCCGGATACGATCGCATCGTATTCAAGCTCCTTATGGGTCTACTCTTCTATCCCAAAGTAAATATATTTCCGCCAAAAAGCATACCTCCGTCCGATAAATGTCTCTTGGCGCGGAGGTTCTTATCCTCTACGGATCAGGTCGGCTACTATCGGCAGCCCATGATTTGGAGGATGGCTTCTATGCGCAGTTGGGGCGTGGAAGGTGGATGTGCCGAGCTGTTGAATATGATGCTGCCGGCCGAGAAGTCGAGCATGGGTACATCATTGGCACCATCGCCTACGGCAACTATTTCGGCAGGGGTGAGGGATAGCTCCTTGGCCAGGGAGCGGAGAAATTCGGCTTTGACCTTCGCATCCACTATGGTACCCGATAGACGGCCTGTCAGCAGGCCATCTTTGACCTCTGCCTCCGATGTGCAGATGTAGTCGAAGCCGTACCGTTCTTTGATGTAGTGCGAATAAAGTCGGAATCCTCCCGAAATGATAGCGGAGCGAATGCCTTGCTCCTTGAATTTGCGCATCAACGAAGGCAGTCCCTCAACGATCGGGAGAGATGCAGATAGCTCCTCCAGCTTCGCCAAAGGCAAGCCTCGTAGCATGGATACGCGCCTGCTGAAATTGTCCGGAAACTCCTCTCTCCCCGACATGGCAGCCTCCGTCAGTTCACCCATCTCATCGAGGCATCCGTGTGCGGTGGCCAATTCATTCATGATCTCCGTGCGCACAAGCGTCGAATCCAGATCGAAAGCTACGAGTCCGATGCGCCCAACAGGTGTATCCTCTCTGCGAATACCGAGCATAATCGGATACGTCCGGGCCATAGGCATCAGAGCCTTTATCAACAGAGATTTGGCTCCTTTGTAGGCTACCGATAGCCGCACACAAGGATCGTATGTATCAGCCTCACGCACGAATTGGACTACCCGTGCGCCGATAGCTTCCACAGCACGACAAACCGCTGCCACATGCAGCAGATCTGCCCTTGCAGCCATGATATATATCCGATAGTCACCGTTCATTCCGCCACAAAGATAAACCCTTGCCGATGAAATGTTTTATAGTAAAACATTCGGTGGCTGTTACGATTCATTCGACTTCAGCATTTTCGTTACCTTTGCCAGCCTGATGAAGCTCTCTGTCGGAAGTTGGATGTCGCTGCCGAGAGAGCCGATTGCTTGAATAGAAATACATGGATACTATAGACTTAACGATGACAGAATATGCACACCGAACTCCTTTATATCTCCGATCTTTCCGGCCGGTCCTTTCGCGCCCATAACCTATCATGTCATTTCGATATTCAGACAAACAGTATAAACCCCTATGACGAATAAGTAGGAATAACCCCTCTTATACTCCCCTAAAGGCATAAGGCACCCGCATGGTTCGGCCACGAATCGTGTGGGTGCCTCTTTTTTTTACCTCCCGAATCGGCCTTTTTCAGCCTCTGATTTATATAGAAATGACTTTCGATCTATATATAAATGGAAAACGATTTATATATAAATCAAAAACAATCTATATATAGATCGAAAACGGTTTATATACAGATCGTTATCCTCTCTTCTGAAAAGCATGTTTTGAACTGAAAAAGCTCGTTCCCTGAACTTTCAGACTTCAAAATCCGCTTCTTTTTACCCCCTTATTTAGAATCATTCCAAACTCGTCTTCGTTGTTGAAAACTTTTTTGGCATGAAAAAATAACCCGAATGGCATGCTCTGCTTTTGTCCGATTCGATCCGAAAGACAGCTTTTTCAGCTATACATTCTGTCCTTCATTTCAGGCAAAATCTTGGAAAAGCGGAAAGAAAAGGCCATTTTTATTATGGAAAAGTGGAATAAATACCCTCCTTTTGCTTTGGAAAAA
The DNA here is from genome assembly GCF_000765945.1 of Porphyromonas gulae. Classification (NCBI taxonomy): domain Bacteria; kingdom Pseudomonadati; phylum Bacteroidota; class Bacteroidia; order Bacteroidales; family Porphyromonadaceae; genus Porphyromonas; species Porphyromonas gulae. The sequence goes on along the minus strand of NZ_JRAT01000015.1, from coordinate 12,245 downwards.
CGGAAAATTACAGTTATGTTTGCCTTGCATAAATGGAAGTGGTTATGTTGAGAAGGAAGATAGACAAGTACCTCAAGGATTATTACGAAAGTTCTCGTAATGCTTTGCTTCTTACAGGAGCGAGGCAAATCGGTAAGACATATTCCATCCGCGAGTTTGGAAAATCCTTTAAAAGTTTTGTGGAGATAAACTTTGTGGATACCCCGGAGGCTGTCGATGTTTTCAAAGATGCCAAAAGCAGTTCGGAGATTTTGCTTCGCTTGTCTCTGATGACGACTGTTCCCCTAATCAAAGGCGATACGCTTATCTTCTTTGACGAAGTACAGAGGTGTCCCAAGATCGTAACGGCTATCAAATTTTTAGTGGACGAAGGTTCGTATCGCTATATATTGAGTGGTTCGTTGTTGGGGGTGGAGCTGAAAGATCTACGCTCCGAACCTGTCGGGTATATGGGTGTCAAAGACATGTATCCGCTTGACTTCGAAGAGTTTGTTTTGTGCGTGGGTATCAGTGAGGATATAATAGGATATTTGCGCAATGCTTGGCAAAACCATACTGTTGTCGATGAGTTTATTCATTCCAAAATGATGGAATTGTTTCGTCTCTATCTTGTCGTTGGCGGCATGCCTGCAGCTGTCAGTAGCTATATCGAAAGCAATAACCTTCAAGAAGTTATGACCATACAACAAGACATCATTCGCCTCTATAAGCGTGATATTGCACAGTATGATCCGAACAACAAGCTATATATAGAAGAGATTTTCGATCTGATTCCTCCCGAACTCAATGCAAAGAATAAACGCTTTATCCTAAAACGACTAAATGAGAATGCCAAGTTTGAGCATTATCAGAACAGCTTTCTTTGGTTGAAGAATGCAGGAGTGGCTTTGCCTGTCTACAATGTAGAGGAGCCTAAGACACCTTTGCTACTTGCTCGTTCACGAAATTTGTTCAAACTCTTCCAGAGTGATGTTGGCTTACTTGCAGCCCAGTATACAGAAGGTATCCAGCTGCGGATAATCAAGGGCGACAAGGATATTAATTTCGGTTCCATATACGAAAATGCAGTCGCACAAGAATTGGCGGCTCATGGATTTACGCCCTATTATTACAATAATAAGAAGCGAGGCGAATTGGATTTTGTCATCGAAACAGAGGGACAGGTGCTTCCCATCGAAGTGAAATCGGGCAAGGACTACCAGACGCATCGTGCCTTAGCTAATATCATGGCAGACAAGGAGTACCGATTGCCACGTGCTCTGATTTTGAACAATGACACCCTAAAAGTGGATGGACAAATGATTTATGCCCCTATTTATATGGTGATGTTTCTACAGAAAGACAATACTGCTCCTACCTACTATAAAGTGGACCTATCGGCTTTGCAATAAAGTCATCAGGCTATATTTCATATTGGCAGGTGTATTCCGAAAGGAGAAAGAGGGGAAGTTGTGCTATTGATGGGGAAGTATTCCTAAATTAGCGATCGCTAAAGTGATGGAAGATGGATAGAGGAAGTGTAGCTGCCGATTGTGTTGGTGCAGAGCTGTTCGTCCGATCGGGAGGCCTTTCGTTCTCTTCCTTGGCTTTTGTCCGTAAAAACCGATTCTTTTAACTCATATAATTGTCTGTTCCTATCAAACGCTCTCATCTCCTTATCAGTGCTGCTTCATCGGGTGGTGGAAAGACTACTTTCACGCTCGGATTGCTACGCTTGCTTCGAAGGCGCGGTCTCAAAGTGCAGCCTTTCAAATGCGGTCCCGACTATATCGATCCTAAGTATCACCGCCTTGCATGCGGAACGGAAACGGTGAATCTGGATGCTTTCATGATGAGTCGGGAGCATATCGCCGGACTCTATGATCGCTACGGCAGTGAAGCCGATGTTTCTATTGTGGAGGGAGTGATGGGCTTCTTCGACGGATACGACCGTATGACGGGTAGCAGTGCCCTTTTGGCCGAAGACCTCCGTATCCCAACGTTGCTTCTCATTCATGCAGGCAGCACGGCCTATTCCGTGGCTCCGATACTCTATGGCTTCAAGCACTTCCGCCCGAGTGTGGCTCCGGTGGGTGTCGTCTTCAATAAGGTAGGCTCCGCTTCGCATTACCGCTATCTGGAGGAAGCGGCGGCAGATGCCGGTGTGGTCAGCCTCGGTTACTTGCCGAAGATGAAAGACTTGGAAGTACCGTCGCGGCATTTGGGTTTGTCTGTAGAGGATTTAGCTCGCTATGAGTATCTGCCGGACAGGGTGGCAGATACCATTGAGCAGAACGTGGATGTGGAGAGATTGCTTGCTCTGATGTCCTCCTATGTCGATCCTATTATCGAAGAAGAGAACTTTACGAAGAGTTCTTCAGACGTGAGAAAATGTATTGCGGTGGCGGATGACGAAGCATTTAACTTCACCTATCGGGAGAATATTCGTCGGCTTGAAAGCCGGGGAAGAGTCGTTCGATTCAGTCCCATACGGGACAATCATTTGCCCGCTGATTGCGATTTCCTGTATCTACCCGGCGGTTATCCGGAGTTTTACCTGCCGGCATTGAGTGCCAACGAATCCATGAAGCGGTCGGTACACGACTATATAGAGTCGGGAGGTCATGCTCTGGCCGAGTGTGGCGGCATGATGTACCTTTGCGATACGATACGGGGCATGGACGGACGGGACTATCCCATGTGTGGCGTATTGCCTGAAGCGGCTACGATGGAAGGAATGCGCCTGCACCTCGGCTACAGGTGGATGGTGTACAAGGGGAAAGAGCTACGCGGACATGAATTCCACTACTCTTCGACTATCGGCTCTACGCCATCCGTGGCACAGCAGTACAATGTGCGAGGCGAAGCCGTGGAGACTCCGCTATACCGATACAAGAATCTCTTGGCCGGATATACGCATCTCTACTGGGGTGAGCATGACGATCTGTGGACGTGGTTCGACTGATGGAAGCGAAACGATGTAATCTATGATATATACGAAGACAGGAGACAAAGGAACGACCGGCATATTCGGTGGGGAGCGCGTCCCCAAAGATGATATACGGGTGGAAGCCTACGGCACGATGGATGAGCTGAATGCTGCCATCGGCATTATTCGGACATTCCTGCCGGAGGAAGATGAGCGTCAGACCATGCTGTACGACATGCAGATGCGGATGATGGCAGCGATGAGTATCGTGGCTACTCCTGCCGGCAAGCGTGAGCAGAATCCCAATCATTTCCCCGAAGATGCCGCAGCCGACTGCGAGGCTTTTATCGACAAGCTTTTGGCCGAGACAGCCGACAACGGCTATTTCATCCTTCCGGGTGGTACGCCGCTTTCCGCTCATTTGCAGTTGGCTCGTACGATAGCACGCCGAGCGGAAAGAAGGTTGTGGACATTACACCGGTCCGATGAAGTTCCGGATGCAATCTTGAAGTGGATGAATCGCCTGTCTGATCTTTTCTTTGTGATGGCTCGGCACGAAATGCAGCAGCAGGGTTGGAGCGAGGAGAAGTGGCATAGATTCGCCTATAAGAGAAAGAAGAAATGACGGAAGGCGGAAAGCTACGGCCGATTATGTTTGTCGGCACAGGCAGCGATGTAGGCAAGAGTATCATCGCTACGGGCTTCTGTCGCATTTTTCGGCAGGACGGTTATCATCCGGCCCCATTCAAAGCCCAGAATATGGCTTTGAATTCGTTCGTCACGCCCGAAGGTTTGGAGATCGGACGAGCGCAGGCCGTGCAGGCCGAAGCTGCCGGCATCCCATGTCATACGGATATGAATCCCGTGCTGCTCAAGCCGAGTTCGGATCGTACTTCACAGGTCGTACTCAACGGCCGTCCGATAGGCAATCGGGATGCTTACGAATACTTTCGACGAGAGGGAAGGGACGAACTGCGTACGGAGGTGTACGCCGCTTTCGATCGCTTGGCTTCTCGTTTCAGCCCCATCGTCATGGAAGGGGCGGGTAGTATATCCGAATTGAATCTGCGCGATACCGATATAGTCAATATGCCGATGGCTATCCATGCAGGTGCATGTGTGATCCTTGTGGCCGACATCGACCGTGGAGGCGTGTTCGCTTCGGTCTATGGTTCTATCATGCTGCTCTCGGCCGAGGAGCGAAAGCATGTGCGAGGCATCATGATCAATAAGTTTCGGGGCGATCTTCGCCTTTTCGATGAAGGGAAAAAGATCCTTGAGGAATTGTGCGGCATTCCCGTTGTGGGAGTAATACCTTATTATAAGGATATTCATATCGAGGAGGAAGACTCCGTAGCACTGTCGGTCAAGCAGTATGCTGCCGGACAGGGACGGGTGAATGTGGCTGTAGTCCTGCTGCGATACTTGTCGAACTATACGGACTTCAACATTTTGGAACGCGATCCTCGCGTACACCTTTACTATACGAACAATACGGAAGAGCTGCGCAAGGCCGATATTATCATTCTACCCGGCAGCAAGAGTACTTTGGCCGATCTCTATGAATTGCGGCGCAATGGTGCGGCACAAGCTATCGTACAGGCACATCGCGACGGGACAACGGTATTGGGGATATGTGGCGGATTCCAACTCATGGGCATGGAGGTTTGCGATCCCGACCATATAGAGGGCGATATAGAACGCCTGCCCGGTCTCGGCCTGCTGCCTGTAACGACTGTGATGACGGGCGAGAAGGTTACGCGTCGTACGGCATTTCGCTTTCTGGATCATACGGATGAGTGCGAGGGATATGAGATTCATATGGGACGGACGATGCCTGTCGAAGGTGCAGCATCTTCTCCACTGAATCGACTCTCGGATGGAACAGAGGACGGATATTTCGTGGATGCTACTTGTATGGGTACTTATGTGCATGGTATACTGGACAATCCGGTCGTAATAGACTATCTGCTCTCGCCGTATGCAGACAAAATGGAAGAACGGAAGAGCTTCGACTATGCCCGCTATAAGGATGAGCAATACGATAAATTGGCTGACCATCTGCGTCGATATGCCGATGTTCCGCTGATTTACCAACTGATGAAAAACGATGATTAAAGGACACGGAGACGATCTCTATCGTCATGGACCCATTCGGGCTAATTTCAGTTCGAATGTATATAACGCCACCGAGCGTCAGGGTCTGCTGGATTACCTTCATCAGAGACTGGATAGCATCGGCTCTTATCCGGAGCCGGAGCCTTATTTTTTGGAGAAAGGTTTGGCCGATTATCACGGCATAGCTGCCGACTCTATCAGTGTGACCGCTGGTGCCACGGAAGCTATTTATCTCATAGCACAGGCTTTCCGTGGATCTTCTTCGGCCGTGGTGGCTCCCACTTTCAGCGAATATGCCGATGCTTGCCGGCTACATGGCCATCGTGTGGATTTCATTTCCAAGCCCGAAGAGGCTTCTTCTCGATATGATATGGTCTGGCTCTGTAATCCGAACAATCCGACGGGGCGCGTTTGGAAGGCAAGCGAATTGTATCGTATCGTTCGAGAATGTCCGTCCACGATTTTCATTGTGGATCAGTCTTACGAATACTTTTCCACGGCCGAAGTACTCGATACGAAAGAGGCGGTTTCTCTCCCCAATCTTTTGCTGCTGCATTCGCTTACCAAGCGTTTTGCCATACCGGGCTTACGCCTCGGATACCTGGCAGCCCACGTTTCTCTGACCGAAAGGATCAGAGCTTGCCGCATGCCGTGGTCGGTGAATGCCCTGGCCATTGCCGCCGGTGAGTATTTGGTGCAGCAGGGATTTCCTGCTTCTGTACCTTTGGCCGAGTTGCATGCGGAAACCGAACGGCTACGCATGGCTATCGGCTCAATCGCCGGTTATGAGGTGGAGCCGACTGATACCCATTTTATGCTGGTTCGCTGTCGTCATCATTCGGCTGCCGACCTGAAAGCTGTTTTGGCCGATCAATACGGTCTGCTGATTCGGGATGCCTCCAACTTCGAGGGCTTGGATGCCCATTGCATTCGTATAGCTACACAGACGCGCGAGCAGAACGATTGGCTGATCGATGCACTTCGATCGATTTCTTTCTAATTCCTTTTTTCTGTTCGGTATGCAGGAATCTGTTTTAATCATTCTTCTTCTTTTTTTATTGCCACTGTTGCTGGGATGGTTGGCAGACTATTTTTTAGGAGATCCTCTTTCTCTTCCGCATCCTGTAGTCGGCTTCGGTCGTATGATTGCATTCGGAGAGAAAAGGTTGAATAGAGGCAACTACCGCAAGGCGAAAGGCGGCTTGATGTCGGTGGTCTATATCATAGCCGTTTTTCTTTTGACCCTATTGATCCTCTTGGGGCTTGCTTTTGTCTGTATCTATGCCATTTTGATGGACGATTCTTTGTGGATTGCTCTGGCATTTGCTGTGGCTTCTCTTATTTCGGCTGTCGGCATTTTCTTCTGTTTGGCCGGCACTACCCTTATTCGTGAGGTACGTATGGTATTCCAAGCAGTCGATCGTTCGCTTGAAGAGGGGCGCAGGCAAGTGGCCCGCATCGTAGGACGCGATACGGTAGCTCTGTCGGCGCAGGAAGTCAGGACGGCAGCTCTGGAGACTTTGTCGGAGAATCTGAGCGATGGAGTTGTAGCTCCTATGTTCTGGTATATGTGGCTGGGATTGCCGGGGATGATGGCCTATAAGATGATCAATACCCTTGATTCGATGATTGGCTATAAGACGGAGCGGTATCTTCTTTTCGGGCGGATAGCTGCCAAAATCGACGATGTCGCCAACTATATTCCTGCAAGGCTTACGGCTTGGCTGATGATTCTCGTGAGTGGGAAGCTCCACCTGTTCTCTTTTGTTCGTCGTTATGGTCGGCAACATGCAAGCCCTAACTCCGGTTATCCCGAGGCAGCTCTTGCAGGTATATTGAATTGCCGTTTCGGTGGCACACACGATTATTTTGGAGAAAGCATCAGCAAGCCTTATATCGGCCATAACGAACGTGAACTGGCAACGGCAGATATGCTGATTGCTATTCGTATCAATCGGCGCGTAGAGCTGGTGATGCTGTTGATGACACTCGTAGTGAGTTGGATTACCTCCTCGCTCTTTCTTTTTGCCTGATCTGAAAAAAAAACTAAGAATCAGCTCTGCCGCGAAAGACTTCAACGAAAATCCCATAAAACGGCCACAAATAGCTGATAGTTAGCGCATTGATGGGAGCAGAATCAGCTGACAATCGCGTCCTGCATCGTGCAGGAAGCAAGAAACAGCCGACAATCGCGTCCTGCATTGTGCAGGGAGCAAGAAACAGCCGACAATNCACAAGCATTGATTTGACGAGGAAAGGAGTACTTCTCTAATGGAAACTTGATGAAATTTCTGTTTGCTTGCTGTGTCCATATACCGAAGGTTTGACCTTGCCCGAAGAGAACTAAGAATCTGCTCTGAGCAAAAGAATACAATGAAACTCCCGTGCAGCAATCTTACCGCAGATACGATTTTGACAAGGGAAATTATAGCGAAAGCGCAGACCCCTTGGATGTAGGAGTCTGCGCCTTCTTTTTTCTGAACCTCAACTTTTTAGGCTCTGCTTAGTGTCGGAATTTTTTCACAGATGAGTCGTTCTTTCTATTTCCTTTCCGAAAACCGCGTCCCGTATCGAAGCCGAAGTCATCGTCATCATCGTCGTCCCAACGATTGCGGGTCCTGCTTTCGGAACGAGGCTTCCCAGCATTGCGTTGCGATGGAGCTTCCTTGTGTTGTTTGGGTCTCGGATTTTTTCGCTTTTCATCCTGTCTGCCGCCTTGATTGGAGGCGGAGGGTACGAGTCGTTCCTCATATTTGCGCAGGGAGATTTCTTCACGAATGAGATCCTTGATAGGAATGTCAATATCATCAAGAAGAACAATGTCTTTTTCGCAGACCAAATCCGTTAAGCGAGCGATTCGGCCATTGATTTTCACTCTTCCTTCGGTGATGTATTTCTCTGCTTCGCGGCGGGAGCCGAGTCCGGCATCGCTAATCAGCTTATTAATTCTCAGTTTCATCTGAATTCAAATCAGTAAGTGTGGAAACTATTTTGTTAATGATAAGTTGAGGTTCAATCTGAGTACGGCAGGCATAATCCTTGCGGAAGCAGGGTTTATTGCCGAAAACGGAGCAAGGCCGGCAATCCAAGTCCGCTCCGATACAATCTTCTATGCATTGCCCATATCCGAGAAATCCTGCTGCCGGATGCGTGGCACACCAGATAGAGATAACCCGTGTGCCTACCAATGATGCGAAGTGCATATTGGCACTATCCATCGAAACCATACAGTGCAAGGCGTGAATAAGGGATAGCTCCTCCGGCAGTGATAGCAGACCGGCAACGGATACGACGCGCGGCGATTCGTCTGCCCACTGCTCCAATATTTTTTTCTCTTTCCCCTTACCTCCGAAAAGAAAAATCTGCACATCGTCTCTCTCGGCCAGCGTGCGTACTACTTCATGCATTTTCTCCGGCGGATATGTCTTGGCTTCATGGCCGGCAAACGGTGCTATCCCAATGAGGTGGTGTCCGGAGCCTATCTCCACTATCGGAAGTTCGGTAGAGATATGGCCGGAGTCGTTCAGAAGAATGGGGTAGGGAGGATGTATTTCAAGCCCGGCTTTGTGAAAAACCTGAGCATATCGTTCTATTACGGAAGGTAATCGGGTTGGCTTTTTGGGTGGCTTGGCCGTAAGTTGCCGAAGTTGTAGCCGCGGTTTCTTCAGACAAAACCCTTTGACTCCGAAAAAGCGAAGATAGAAGCGAATAATCTTGGATCTGATTACGTTGTGCAGGTCGATGATATAGTCGAACTGCTCATCCTTGAGCCGTCTGATGTACGTGAGAAGGCCGATCAGGGAAGACTCCTCGTGCTTAATGTCGATCCCCATTCCCTCCAAATTGTTCGGAGGGTTGATTAGCAGCGATGTCAGGAAAGGTTGGGTCAGCAGGGTAAAACTATGCTGTGGGTATGCCTTGGCCACTGCATACAAAACCGGTATTGTCATTGCCACATCGCCTATTGCCGACAAGCGGACTATCAGATAACGAGCCATGGGAGAACGACAGAAAGGTAAAAACGGGGAACCGGCAGTTGTCCGTATGGAAGGAATGATGAGTGGGGGGAACGGTCGCTTGCTACTTCTTGCCCAAAAGAATCGGATTGAGAGTGGGGTCGTTGTACATTTTCATCTGCTTGTAGACTTTCATGTACTTGCGACCGGCTGCTATATCATCCACAAGCTGGTCGATAGCCGTGCAGAGGTCGGCATCCTGTTCGATAAGCACTCGGAGCTTCTCCTGACATTTGGCTCGGTGTGCATCGTCGGCATCGGGACGCTCCGTAGCCAAGCGCATATTGTAGATTTTGAGCTTCAGTATCGAAAGGCGATCGATTGCCCATGCTGGACTTTCGGTGTTGATCGTAGCATCGGGCAGTACCTTCACATCCTTATATGTATCGAGAAAATAGCTGTCTATCAGCTCTACAAGATCGGTTCTGTCTTGATTGGATTTGTCGATACGGCGTTTGATCACCAACGCATCAGCCGGATCGATGTTGGGATCACGAATAATATCTTCCATATGCCACTGGGCATTATCGATCCAATTCTTCAAAAACAAATAATGCTCGATCGTTTGAGACCGATATGGATTGTTGCAGGCTGCGTCTATGCTGTCAGTGACATTATAGGCTTTGATGGCCTCATCGAAAATCCTGTTGCACAACTTGCTGATAGTCATAATTATTATTGCCGCTTAATTTTTCAAAATTATAATGCTATGCGGACAAAGATATATAAAAAACCGATTGGTGAACTCTAAAATTAAGTCCATCCAATCGGTTTTGTAAATTGCTAAAAAGCAGCTATATTTTAATGAGTCTTTTTTTGACTCTCTTTCTTATTGCTTGTCAGTTGTCTTTCCGTGATTCTTGGCGTGCGGGCAGTTTCCTGCTTTAGCCTTGTCTTTGCCTTCGCAAGATTTGTGGCCGTGTTTGCTCTTGCACTCGCCTTTTCCTGATTTGTGGCAGTCACTCTTCTTGCAGTCTTTGGCTTTGTCTTTGCTGCAACCCTTTGCATTGGCATCCTTAGCCTTATCCTTGCAGCAGCCTTTGGCGTCTTTGCCCTTGTCTTTGCAGCTCTCGCCGGCTTTCTTCGTGTCGCAAGCTTTGTCGTGGTGACGCGCACACTCTTGTTTCTTTGCTGTTTGTTCTGTCTTAGCGGCTTCTACTTTCTTTTGCGTTTGAGCATTTACCGTTGTGCCTACCAAGAGACCGATACCCATGAGGGCTGTAACTACAATCTTTCTCATTGTTCTTTGCTTATTGTTTTTAATGTTTTGAGTCACGGTATCACCATAAATAGCAATCAGTGCTGAGTTTGGCAACCCTCCTTATAACAGTCGGATTCGCTTTTTTGTTGTGAGTTTAATCACAGATCTGTCGAGAAGCTTATCGGCATGCTTCGAGTATGCGGCGAGCCATAGGCCCATCGACATCCAATGCTTCGCCATAGCTGACCCCTCGTTCGATGAATCGACGCTCTATTTCCTCTATCACCTCTACTCCTATGTGCATCTCTTCCAGTCGCGTCTTCAGTCCGAGTTCGCGGAAGAATTCCTCTGTACGAACGATAGCAGCATCTATACGTTCCTCCTCCGTTCCCTCTTTTATATCCCAGATTCGTTCGGCATATTGGAGCATCTTCTCCCTCTTGTGATCGTGTCCCAAGGTGCGAAGAGTACCCGGTAGCACTATGGCCAGCGTATGTCCGTGTGTGAGTCCGGTCAGTGCCGTTATCTCATGTCCGATCATGTGCGTAGCCCAGTCTTGGGTGACGCCCATGGCGATGAATCCGTTCAGTGCCATCGTGGCACAGAGCATAAAGTCGGCCATCAGATCATAGCTGTGCGGATTCTCACGGATCAGAGGAGCAATCTCCTTCAACGTAAGCATAATGCTCTCCGCCCATCGATCCATCAGACGGCTTTGTCCCGGAGTCGTTATATACTGCTCTATGACATGGACGAAGCTGTCAGCCAGGCCACAAGCTATCTGATAGGGAGGAAGGCTGAAAGTCACTTCCGGATCGAGAATGGAGAAAACGGGAAAATTGCCTCGGAAAACGAGCTTCTCTTTCGTTTCTTCTCTTGAGATGATAGCCCCGCTGTTCATTTCCGATCCCGTAGCCGGTATGGTCAGCACCGTCCCAAGTGGGAGTATCGTGTCTCGGCTGTAACCTTTGAGTACCAGTTCCCAGGCATCTCCTTCGTAGGGGATGGCTGCTGCTATCAGCTTGCTACCGTCTATTACAGAGCCACCACCGACAGCAAGGACAAACTGACAATTATGTTCTTTGCCCATGGCCACGGCCTTCCGAAGGGTTTCTATTTTGGGATTGGACTCGATACCCCAAAACTCCACCAAATTATAGCCATCAAGAGCATCCTTTACGGCCTGGTATACGCCATTGTATCGAACGCTACCACTTCCGAAAGTGACCAAGACAGGAACACCGGCCGGCACTCGTTTGGGTAGTTCTTTGATCATCCCTTGTCCGAAGATAAGTTCGGTAGGATTCTTAAACTTAAAATTGTTCATGATGAATATGCTTTTTGTCTATAGCCGGTGAAATGTCGTTCCGGCCCATCTTCCCAAAGATAGCAAATTCTTCATCATACGGGAAAATATGTTTTCAATGTAGAAGGAGGTGTAAAGCATGTTTATCGCAGCATAGATGTGATTCGGAGACTTGCTTGTCCTTTCTCTGCGTCAGTTGCTAACGCTTTCATTTCTTCTCTTCTTAAAATGTATAAATTCATAGACTTCATGGGGTTGAATTTTTTCTTATACTTTCGATCGAAAAATACGCGCCAAAAAAGTTTTCAACAACGAAGATGAGTTTAGAATGATTCCAAATAAGCACCTGAATGGAAGCGGATTTTGAAATCAAACGGATGAGAAAACGGATTTTTTTAGTTTGAAATTCGACCTAGAGAAGATATGGAAACGATTTATATATAAAGCTTTTTCAATTTATATACAGATCGTTTTCGATTTGTATATAAAACGTTTTCAATAAATATATAGATCGTAAATGATTTATATATAAATCGCAGGCTGAAAAAGGCTTTTTCGAGAGCTGAAATAAAAGAGACACCCCCTCGATTCAGCTACGAATGAAGTGCACCCAAAAAGTTAGACATAAAACTTTTTGGGTGTAATTTATTTATGAAGTATAGTTTTGCAGAGAAGTTCAATGTCATAAGTGAAATA